>JAGCSR010000055.1 GCA_017964005.1 Clostridiales bacterium | reverse complement strand
GATGGCTAAGCTCGACTTGAACCTCGGTGGTATCGTAGGTATGGATCGTCTTCCTGCTGCATTGTTCATCGTAGACACAAAGAAGGAGCACCTCGCTGTATCTGAGGCAAAGAGACTTGGTATTCCGATCATTGCTATCGTTGATACAAACTGCGATCCTGACGAAGTAGATCACGTTATACCGGGTAACGATGACGCTATCCGCGCTATCAAGCTCATTACAGCTAAGATGGCTGATGCCGTTATCGAGGCTAACCAGGGCGTTGACGGTTCCGCAGAAGGCGAAGATATCGATACTGCTATCGCAGAAGCCGAGACTGCAGCTATAGAAGAAGAGATGACAGAAGAGACTGAAGAAGCAGCTGAGCCCGAGACGATCGAGGAAGTAGTTGCTGCTGAAGAAGAAGCATAATAGGGAGGAACGATAATGGCTAATATTTCTGCACAGCAGGTTAAGGAATTAAGAGAACTTACAGACTGCGGTATCATGGACTGCAAGAAGGCTCTCATGGAGAGCGAAGGAGACATCGAGAAGGCTAAGGCATGGCTTCGTGAGAAGGGTATGGCTAAGGCTGAGAAGAAGTCTTCCCGTATCGCTGCAGAGGGTGCTGTTTACTCCAAGATCACTGATGACAAAAAGACAGGTGTCATGGTAGAAGTCAATGTTGAGACAGACTTTGCTGCCAACACAGACAAGTTCAAGAATTTTGTTGACGCTGTTGCTACAGACATCCTTGAGACAAAGCCCGCAGACAGAGATACACTCCTTGCTTCTGCACTTTACAACGATCCTTCCAAGACTATCGAAGTCTTCACAAAGGAAGCAATCGCTGATATCGGTGAGAACATCTCCGTAAGAAGATTCGTTACATACGAAGTATCCGGCAACGGCGCTGTTGCATCTTACATCCACATGGGCGGTAAGGTCGGCGTTATGGCTGAGTTCGTTGTCGGTGACGATTCCGTTATCACAACTGATGCTTTCTCCAACTTCGCAAAGGATATCGGCATGCAGATCGCAGCTTCCAATCCCAACTGGGTTGCTGAGGCTGATGTTCCCGAAGAAGAGATCGCCAAGGAGACAGAGATCGTTAAGAATAAGGCTCTTGAAGAGGGCAAACCCGAGAACATCATCATGGACAGGATCGTTCCCGGACAGATCAAGAACTTCTTCAAGCTTAACTGCCTCCTTGATCAGGAGTTCGTTAAGGATGATTCCATGAACGTTGCATCTTATGTTGCATCCGTTGAGAAGGAACTCGGCACTGAGATCTCCATCGTTGCTTTCACTCGCTACGGCTTGGGCGAAGGCATCGAGAAGAAGGTTGATGATTTCGCTGAGGAAGTAAGGAAGCAGGCCGGACTGTGAGAATAAGAGATTCTGTTATCGTAGGCGCTATATCCTGGACTTTGATGTCCGCGGTCCTTTTGGGCGGATGCACGACAGCCGCAACCAAGAAGATCGAAGGTGACTACAATGCTGAATACGATTCCACATATATCCTCGAAAACATTTTCGAGCAGGAAGGTTATGACGTAGAGGCGGAAGGGGTGATCATCACCCCTTACCGTCTTTCTTTGAAAGATGGCAAGTTCACCCTCGAGATGGATGTTGAAGGCTACGAAGCATCCTTCACGGCATATCTCGACAAGAACATGGACAAGATCACCGATGCTATGGTCATCTCATACGGTTTCGGTGACGACGATGAGTCCAAGGAGGAATTCATCGGTTATACCACTTTCAATACGTTTGATGAGTTTACCGAATACATGAGGCAGGACTTCATAGCCACAATGGGATTCGACAGCATGACCGCCCAGACAAAGACGGGAAGTTATTCCGTCACAGGGGACAAGGTCAAGTTCAAGACAAATGAGGATTACGAATTCTCGGGCAAGGTCGATCCCGATGGTACCATTACCGTGGAAGGTGCTGACGTTTCTCCTTTGGAGTTCAAACCTGCAGGGTAACCCTGAACTAACGATAAAGGCTACAATATCGCCCCGGAGTGTCGCCGGGGCGTTTTTTTGTTTTGCATAGATAATATTCAGTTGGTAAAAATGAATTATTATGACAGCTTTGGAGGTGTTGATATGAGGTTTAGAACTGGCTCTTTTATACTCTCGGCCGCAATGGTAATGCCTCCGGAAGTGTTACAAATACCAGTGCCAACGGTTATGTTACCGTAACTGAAAAAGCTGTCATCTGGGCGAATAAGAAACACGTTGTCGAAGGTTATGATGACAATACGTTCCGTCCGAACGGCGCATGCTTAAGACGTCAGATGGCAACGTTCCTGTATAAGTACGATAAGTTCATAAACGGTAAAGGCTGAGCAAAGCAACAAAGTGTAGCCGGGAGATGTGATCTCCCGGCTTTTTATTTGCATTGTCTTTTTTATGGGACTTATCTTATGTCTTGATGATTTTTCTGAAAATGTAACTTTTTATATCACCTCTTTATTGTTACAATCTATTAAGTTACAGATTTATTACAACGGAGGCATGCCAGATGGGTGAAGTGAAGTATAAGAGAGTATTGCTCAAGGTGTCCGGTGAGGCACTGGCGGGTGAGGCTAAGGTTGGTATCAATAACGATGTTCTTAAGGAGATTTCCGCTAATATCAAGGCTGTATCTGATCTTGGAGTTGAGGTCGCCATTGTAGTTGGCGGAGGGAACTTTTGGAGAGGACGTACATCAGAAGCTATGGACAGGGTCACAGCTGACCATATGGGAATGCTCGCAACTCTTATGAATGCCCTTGCATTAAGCGATGCTCTTGAGCAGGTGGGGTGCACTACCCGTGTTCTTTCCGCTATTGAAGTCCGTCAGATGTGTGAGCTTTATATCAGGAAGCGTGCCATAAGACATCTAGAGAAGGGACGTATCGTGATATTTGCCTGTGGAACGGGCAATCCCTATTTTTCCACAGATACGGGAGCTGCTCTCCGTGCAACAGAGATCGGTGCAGATGTTTTCCTCAAGGCTACCATGGTCGATGGTGTCTATGACAAGGATCCTCATGTATATCCTGATGCAGTCCGTTATGACAAGGTTACACATGATGAGGTCTTAAGACTTAATCTTAAGGTCATGGATGCTACAGCTGCCGCTCTTTGCAGAGACAATAATACCAAGATCTTAGTATTCTCCATGGAAGATCCTGCCAATATCGTAAGGATCGCCAAGGGTGAAGATCTTGGAACTCTTGTGGAATGACATGAATTGACTTAAGGATTTGATACTTAAAGTTATATAATAATAAGACGCACATATGAAAGGAGAATCGGATCATGGCTATGATAGAGATTACCAAGGCTGATTATGACAAGGTTGAAGACAAGATGCAAAAGTCTATTGACAACCTTTTGGAGAACCTTAACGCGATTAGGGCAGGAAGAGCTAATCCTCATGTTCTGGATAAGATCACAGTAGATTATTACGGAGCTCCTTCTCCTTTGAACGCAGTATGTAATATCCAGGTGCCTGAGGCACGCATGATCACTCTGACTCCCTGGGACCCTTCAATGCTGAAGACTATCGAGAGAGCCCTTCAGGCTTCTGATCTCGGTATCACTCCCTCCAATGACGGTAAGGTCATAAGACTCGTATTTCCTGTTCTTACTGAGGAGCGCCGTAAGGAACTCGTAAAGCAGGTTAAGGTCTACGGTGAGGAAGCCAAGGTCGTTGTAAGGAATGTCCGCCGCGACTACATCGATAAGATGCGCGCTGCCAACAAGAAGAAGGAACTTACAGACGATTCCCTCAAAGAGTATGAAGAGAAGATCCAGAAGATCACCGACAAGTTCATCGGCGAGGTAGATAATACCTGCGAGAAGAAGAACAAGGAACTGATGGAGATCTGATGGCCAAAGACAATAAGAAGGATAAATTCTCCACTGAAGGTCTTAAGGTACCCGTAAGCCTCGGTGTCATTATGGACGGCAACGGCAGATGGGCGAAGAAGAGACTCCTGCCCCGTTCAGCGGGACACCGTGCCGGAGCCGAGAACCTTAAGGAGCTTTGCCGTAACTGCGGTAATTACGGAGTAAAGTATCTTACGGTATATGCATTCTCCACGGAGAACTGGTCCAGACCTCAGGCTGAGGTCGATCAGCTCATGAAGTTATTCGTCGAGTTTTTTGCCAAGTATGATCCCGAATTGGAAGAAGAAGGGATCAGGGTAAGATTTACCGGCGATATCGATGCTCTTCCCGAGGACCTCAGGAAGGTGTGCAGGGAAGGCGAAGAAAGGTCTAAGAACCGTCAGAAGATGCAGCTCATCGTTGCGTTCAACTACGGCGGAAGAAGAGAGATAACACAGGCTGCCCAAAGCCTTGCCAAAGATGTGGCAGAGGGCAGGCTGTCCATAGAAGACATCACGGAGGATTCTCTTTCTGAGAGGATGTACCTGCCGGATGTTCCTGATCCGGAACTTATAATAAGGCCCTCCGGAGAGCTTCGGATATCCAACTTCCTTTTGTGGGAGTGCGCATATTCGGAATTCTGGGTGTCGGATACATTGTGGCCGGACTTCGGATATGAAGACCTGACACAGGCATTCAGAGATTATGCCAAGCGGGACAGAAGATTTGGCGGATTAAGTAAAAAGGAAGGATAACAGGAAGAAGATGAGACAGAGAGTAATCACCGGTACTATTTTTGCTATAGCCGTTATCGGTCTCTATGTTCCTTCTCTTTTTGTGCCGGACCTGATACTGCTCCTTGCCGTTCCGGTCGGTGTAATCGGTACTCATGAACTGATCAAGGCGTTCCGCGCAGGCGGCTTTAAGCCCTGTGTTCCTTTGATAATCGCAGGGGAAGTTATAGGCATTGCAAATTATGTCGCCTCCAGGATACTCTCGTTGGATCTTCAGACTTCCATGGCATTCCTTATGCTGCTGATGCTCAGCTTCTGTCTGGCCTCGGTCATTTTGGTCCCGGTTATCAGACAGGAAGAATTCGGTGATCCTGCCAATGATGACAAGGGAGGTGTCGGCAATACTTTCGTTGACGGCGCTATAACGGCCGGCGTGATCTTGTATGTGACTTTCCCTTTGTGCTGTCTTGCCGGTACTATAGGCCTTGCTCCCAACGGATGGTTCTATATGGTATTGGGATTGTTCTCGTCCTGGATTTCGGATGTTACCGCATACTTTGCCGGCGTTACACTTGGCAGGCATAAGATCGTGCCGCACATAAGTCCGAAGAAGACATGGGAAGGATGTATCGGCGGTGTGTTGGGGTGCGCGATCATCGTTACGGTGTTCGCAGACCTTGTGATCTACAGACTCGATGAGCCTGCCGTCGGAATAGTCGGTTTCTCGATCGTGACTTTTATCTTCGGAATGTTTCTGTCTGTAGTGTCCCAGTTGGGAGACTGGCTTGCTTCAGTTATCAAGAGAAGAGTCGGGATCAAGGACTACGGCAGACTCTTCCCGGGACACGGAGGAGTCATGGACAGGTTCGACAGTTCGTTCTTTACGATCCCCGTCGGATGCCTTCTTACTTTGGTAATATCTGTTTTTCTTAAATGATTATCGGATGGTGATATATGAGAGTATTATCGGTTTTGGGTTCCACCGGGTCGATCGGTATTCAGACGTTAGAAGTCGCAAGACGTAATCCCGGCGATTTTAAGATCGCGGGACTTTCCTGCGGCAATGATATCGGAACGTTATTCGGCCAGATCAGGGAGTTTATGCCGGAAGCCGTGTCAGTTGCATCCGAGACTAAGGCAGAGGAACTTCGGCAGATGATCAAGTCCGAACTTCCCGGCTGCAGGACAGAAGTTCTGGGCGGTGCAAAGTCTTCATCGGAGATAGCCTGTCTTTCTTCTGCTGATACAGTTGTAGGTGCTATAGTGGGATTTGCGGGACTGGAACCCGTTTACCATGCTATCAAGGCGGGCAAGGATATTGCGCTGGCCAATAAGGAGACTCTTGTTGCAGGCGGTGATTTCATTATGAAGGAAGCCGCAGATGCGGGAGTTGATATCCTTCCCGTTGACAGTGAGCATTGTGCGATCTGGCAGTGCCTTTGGGGAGAGAAGAGGGAAAATCTCGACAGGATCCTTCTTACCGCGTCAGGCGGACCTTTCCGCGGAATGAATAAGGAAGATCTCAAGGGTGTTACCTGCCAGATGGCATTGAATCATCCGACCTGGAAGATGGGCGGAAAGATCACCATCGATTCTGCTACGATGATGAATAAAGGGCTTGAAGTCATCGAAGCTCATCATCTGTACGGCATAGACGCCACCAGGATCGATGTTGTAGTACATCCGCAGAGCATCATTCACTCTATGGTAAGGATGCGCGACGGATCCGTGCTCGCCCAGCTCGGCAAGCCTTCGATGATACTTCCTATCATGGTCGCGCTTTACTATCCGGACAGAGGTCTTTCCATAGTAGAGCCTTTCGATCCTTTCGATGAGAAGGTGAGGAATATCACTTTCGAACCCTGCGATACAGAGGTGTTCGGTTTGGTAAAACTGGCATATGAAGTGTCGGCTGAAGGAGGGATCCTGCCTGCAGTAATGAATGCTGCGAACGAAGTAGCTGTAGCTGCATTCCTGGACGGCAGGATCGGATTCTGCGATATAGAGGATACGGTCAAGAAGACCGTTGATCAGGTGTATAAAGATAATTGCGAAGCAGATATAGAGTCTGTTACGGATGCAGACGCAAGAGGACGCGGGATCGCGAATAAATTGACAGGAGAATAAGGGAATTGAGTGTTTGGACGATCATTGTAGTTATTCTGATGCTGGGTCTTTTGGTGACCATTCATGAACTCGGTCACTATTGGACGGCTACGCTTCTTAAGATCAAGGCTTTCGAGGTGTCGATATTCGTCGGCCCCAAGCTTTTCAAGTGGAAGAACAAGAAGGGTGTTGATTTCTCCATAAGATGCATTCCTTTCGGTGCTTATGTTCTCTTTACGCAGGTCGATGAGAACGGCAATGCGGTGGAGAGCGACGATCCGGAACTGTTGGTCAACCAGCCCCGTTTTAAGAGGCTGCTGGTATCATTGGCAGGACCTCTGATGAATATTATCCTCGGTATCGTTATTTTCGCGGCTCTTAACTGCGCGATCGGATTTACGAGCCTTGATATAGCCAAAGCTCCCGAGAATTCGCAGCTTTACAGTCAGCAATATACCCCCGGGGATACTATCGTGGAAGTTAACGGACATAAGGTCTTCTCTCAGCTTGATTACTACTATGAAGGCGAGATCGCAACTTCCCAGCTCGAACCTTTGAACCTCAAGCTTAAGTCTCAGCAGACAGGTGAGTATTACGACCTTACTCTGACACCTGAGATCGGCAAGAGACCCATGATAGGTGTTACGGCTTATACGGACTGCAACAATAAGTACAATTCATGGGAGATCGTGTCGGTCGATGAGAATCAGAACGGCGGCAAGCCTGTTCTCAAGGCAGGGGATTACCTTGTTTCTGTTGACGGCAAGAATACCTGTGACGAGGATTTCAATGACTTCCTTGCAACACGGGATGAAGGCGATACCTTGAAGCTTACGTATATCAGGAACGGCGAGACCTTCACGACAGACTGCATCAAGACCATGATCACTTACGCTAACCCCAGAGGAGTCTATCTCGTAAGTTACCCGGTTAATTCCGTTGACAGGTTCTTCAGGGCTCTCGGGTATGCAGCCAAGATGCCTGTTACTGTAGCTAATGTCTCCGCAAAATCCATAAGGGATGTATTTGTCGGCAAGGAGAAGGTATATAACATGGTATCGGGTCCCGTAGGCGTTACTACTGCCGTATCCGATGTCGTGGACGATGTTGACGACAGCATCGAAGAGAAGGTCGTCTCTGTATTCATGCTGAGCGGATACATCTCGATAGGTCTTGCCTTTACGAACCTGCTGCCCATCCCGGGCCTTGACGGTGTACAGATCGTACTGATCATTGCCGAGATGATAATCGGAAGGCATCTGTCGAAGAAAACGGAGAATGTCATTAATGCCATCGGCTTTGTGCTGCTGATAGTTCTCGTTCTGTTTGCTTTGGCATCGGATGTCATAAGGATATTTGTCGGAGGCTAGTATGACACGCAAGATCAAGATCGGTAATGTAGAAGTCGGAGGCGGAACGTCTGTTAAGATCCAGTCGATGAATACGACTGCTACTCAGGATGCTCAAGCTACTCTTGAACAGATACAAAAACTTGCTGATGCAGGCTGTGATATAACCCGAGTGGCAGTACCGGATCAGGAGGCTGCAGCAGCTCTCAAAGAGATCTGTTCCAAGTCCCCGATCCCTGTTGTAGCCGATATACATTTTGACTATAAGCTTGCTGTTGCATCTGCGGAGAATGGAGCTGCGAAGATCAGGATCAATCCCGGCAATATCGGAGGCGCGGATAAAGTAAAGATCGTTGCCGATTGCTGCAGGGAGAGAGGCATTCCCATAAGGGTAGGCGTCAATTCCGGATCTTTGGACAGGGCGATCATAGCAAAGTACGGCGGCGTTAATGCCGATTCCATGACCGCCAGTGCGTTAGGAGCCGTAAACCTGCTGGAAGACGCGGGATTTGAAGATGTTGTGATATCGATCAAATCTTCTTCTCCCAAACTTACGATAGATACGTACAGATGTCTTGCGTCAAGGTGTGATTATCCGCTTCATGTGGGTGTTACGGAATCAGGGACACTGAGGGAAGGTATGATCAAGTCGGCAGTGGGGATAGGCGCATTGCTTGCCGAAGGGATAGGAGACACGATAAGAGTCTCGCTTACGGCAGATCCCGTGGAAGAAGTAAGGGCTGCCAAGAGCATCTTAAGGGCGCTTGATATGTATCCGGAAGGGATCACATTCGTATCGTGCCCCACATGCGGAAGAACGAAGGTACCGCTTATAGAACTTGCCAATAAAGTCGAGAGCAGGATACAAGATCTTCCGTACAACATCAAAGTCGCCGTGATGGGCTGTGCCGTGAACGGTCCTGGTGAAGCCCGGGAAGCCGATATCGGTCTGGCCGGCGGCACGAATGAGTTCCTTCTTTTCGAGAAGGGGGAGACGGTAAGAAAGATCAATACGACCGATCTTGATGCGGCCGTAGAGGAGTTTGTAAACGAGGTTATAAGAGTTGGACAAGGACAAAAGACTGGTTAATATATATGATGCCGACGGAGCCGCTTCCTATGGAATAGACGGCATATATGTCGATAACATAATCCTGTTCGAGTCGATGGGGAAGATGGTCATGACCATGACCGGAAGTTCATCCTTGGACAGGGATAATCATCTCGGGGCATATTGCGAACGGTTCTCCGACAGATTTAAGATCCGCATGGTCCCCAAGTTTATCAATATAGATGAGAACAATATCTCTGACAGGATCCCGAAGCTTGCTGATGCCGTAAGATATCTTATCGCGGATTCAGATGCATCTCTTCCCGGACAGCTGATGAACATGAAGCTTGCCTGGGATGACGGAGCCCTTAATATCGTAATTCCCTCAGCGATGCTCAATATCTATGAGGACCGGCAGATTAATAAGCTCGAGAATCAGGTAAGGATGGTCATAGAAGACCTTACGTCGGTTACGGTAAGTAATGTCAGGATAGTTTCCGAAGAAGATGAGGATGAGGATTCTGATCCGTTCTCCAATACCGAGGTGAAGTATTACCGTAACGAGGCCGAGATAGAGGTTGAGACGGTATCTCTTAAGCAGCAGGTACAGGAGAGATTTGAGAAGGACCATCCTGAACTCGACAAGAATTCCTGGGAATATAAAGCAAAGCTTGCGCAGGAAACAGCTCCTGCCAAGGATAAGACATATAAATTTGAACCTAATTCTTCCGCGACCGTCTTCGGCAGGGTAAAGGAAGTTAATGTGATCACCGATATCGATAAGCTCGAATACGGTGATACCAATATGAGCGTTACGGGGCTTCTGATCAGAAGGAAAGATGAGAAACTCAAGCTCGCTAAGACCGGCAAGTCCGTAATAGCCAAATTTATCATGATCGATAAGACCGGCGGTGTCAGTTGTGTCATGTTCTTAAAGCCTGAGGAAGCTGACGCTTTTGAGTCCCAGTTCGAAGAGGAAAAGCCGGTGTTCTGCGGTATACAGGGCGGCTTGGAGAATGACAGATACAGCGGGGAACCGCAGTTCAGGGTTAACGGGATCTTCGAGGCAAAACAGGCTGAAGGAAGACACGATAACGCTCCCGTTAAGCGTGTCGAACTTCATTGCCATACTACTTTCTCCGAGAAGGATGCGACGGCCGTTCCTTCCAAGTTGATGAAACTTGCCGCGTCCTTCGGTCACAGGGCCTGCGCGGTAACAGATCACGGAGTCGTTCAGGCTTTCCCGGAAGTCTATAACACCGCAATGGATATAGCCAAGAAGGATACTTCCGACACGGATCATTTCAAATCCATTCTCGGCTGCGAAGGATATCTTGTTGATGACGGCAATACCGTATTCTTCAATCTTCCTTTTGACAGGAAACTGGGAAGCCATGTAGGCTCGATCACGGCCATAACCGTCAGACGCTCAGGATCCGATCCTTTCCGCGACACATTTACTGCCGTCGCGGCATCCAGATACAGGCTCAAAGGATATAAGAACAGACCGCCTTATACCGAGGGCGAGACTGATGAAGACGCAATGGCATTCGTAGTCAAGGATATAGACAAATCCCTTTGGGATGAATCTGAGATTCCGGAGAACCTGTCGGATGAAGCGTTGAAGACGGAGGAGACTTCGGCTTACGAGCCTGTTGCGGATATCCGCCTCTACATTGAGGGAACTTCTGATTATTCCGCTGAAGAGATCATTCCCGAAGAGTTCGTTTACGAACATGAAGCCGACTTCTACGCCGAGTTTGAAGATGCGATATTTGACGGTGAGAATGTAAGCCAGTCTTACTTTGTTATGGGTGAACTCATTGAATTCATAGGTGACTCTTATGTAACGGGTCCTGACATGTTCAAGACACTGGCATTTCTCCGCCGCGCCGGATTCGGGATCGACGTCGAAAAGCATGTTTACTATAAGCATAAGTTCAACATGCCCGTATCCAATGATGAGGATATTATCGAATGCTTCTATGAAGGTCAGGCTCCCGGTTATACAAGGCCTGACATTGAAGGTGATCTTACCGAAGAGCAGATGTTCGATATCTGCAGTAACAGTGCCAAGCTCCTGATATCCATGATCCGGGATTCCGGCACATGCGATCCGTATGAGATCAATGAGAAGATCGGGCATAAGGATGTTGAAGCCATCAAATCGAGGAAGGAATCTCCCACTTTCCACATAATTTATCTTGTCAGGAACTATGTGGGATTATACGGCCTTTATAATCTCGTATCCGAATCGCATGTCAACTATTTTTCGATGAGGCCCAGGACTCCCAAGAGCCAGCTGAGGTACTGGTCGTCCGGTCTTATCATTGGCGGAGCGTGTGAGAGAGGCGAGATATACCGCCATGTCATCAGAACATATAAGATGAACGGTAAGGACCGCAAAAAGACCAGGGAATTGCTGGCAGAAGATCCCGAATTCAAGAAGATCTTAAGCCTTTACGACTATGTGGAGATCCAGCCTTTGTGCAACAATATCTTCCTTACCAGGCAGGATCCTTCCAAGTCCGATACAGGCGAAATCTTGGTTAATGCTGAGGACATAAGGATCATTAATGAACTTTTGGTCGAGACCGCGGACGATCACGGCATGATGTGCTGCGCTACCTGTGACTCTCATTATCTTGAGAAAGACGAAGGTGATTACCGTAAATACATCATGATGGATATGGGGTTCAAGGACGCGGATCTTCAAAGCGACCTATACTTCAGGACGACCGAGGAGATGCTGGCCGAATTCACATACCTCGGTGACAGGAAGGCCAATGAAGTCGTTGTCACCAACACCAACAAGATCGCCGATATGATCGATTACGGGATCAAGCCGTTCCCGGATGGAACATATCCGCCGATGATCTCCCATGCCGCAACGGATGTAAGGGATATTACCTATACCCGCGCCAACAAGCTCTACAGGCATGACGGCGCATTGCATCCCGTGGTCAAGGCCAGGATCGAGAAAGAACTGGGATCCATCATAGGACACGGATTTGCGATCATGTATTATATCGCTTACCGTCTCGTTAAGAAGTCTAATAATGACGGATATATCGTTGGCTCCAGAGGATCCGTAGGCTCTTCTTTTGTCGCAACTATGTGCGGTATATCGGAAGTAAATCCTCTGCCGCCACATCACAGATGCCCCAAGTGCAACTATGCCGAATTTGACGAGAGCGGCAACTACGGTTCAGGTTATGATCTTCCGGATAAGACGTGTCCCTGCTGCGGCGAGGATATGATCAAAGACGGACAGGATATCCCTTTCGAGACGTTCCTTGGGTTCAAGGGAGACAAGCAGCCGGATATCGACCTTAACTTCTCCAGTGAATATCAGCCGCGAGCTCATAAATATGTTGAATATCTCTTCGGCCTTACTCACACATTCCGTGCCGGTACGGTCGCATCTTTCAAGGATAAGAATGCGGTAATGCTGGTAAAGAAGATATGTGAAGAGAGGGGAGAGCCTTATACATCCGGTAAGCTTGCTTTCATGTCATACGGGATCATAGGTGTAAAGAGAACAACCGGCCAGCACCCGGGCGGCATCGTCGTTATCCCCAAGGAGATGGATATCTACGACTTCACGCCTATTCAGTGTCCTGCCAATAAGACCGATCTTGGTATCATTACGACACACTTCGACTTCAATGCCATGCATGACACCATATTGAAGCTGGATATTTTGGGCCACGCCGATCCTACGATGCTGCGTATGCTCTATGAGTTGACGGATATCGATGTTACTACCATCCCGATCCCTCAGGAGAAGGTAATGTCACTTCTCAAGGATTCTTCCGCGCTGGAACTGCTTCCTTCCGGAGACCATGAGCGCGGCGCTACACTGGGTCTTCCGGAACTCGGAACCCCTATGGCCCGCGGCATGATAGAAGAAGCAAAACCTGCAAGGTTCTATGACCTTGTCCAGCTCATGGGTCTGTCCCACGGAACGGACGTATGGCAGGGCAATGCCCAGGATCTCATAAGAAGCGGAATATGTGACATCAATACAGTCATAGGATGCCGTGACTCTATCATGACAAGGCTCATATATTGGGGACTTCCCAATAAAGACGCTTTCGATATCATGGAGAATGTCCGTAAGGGTAAAGTTGCCAAGGGCAAGGTTCCGGAGAAGTGGGAAGCGTGGAAGGCCGAGATGAAGGAATGCGGTGTGCCTGACTGGTATATCGAATCCTGTCAGAAGATCAAGTACATGTTCCCTAAGGCACATGCTGCCGCATATTCAATATCGTCCCTCCGTATAGCCTGGTTCAAGGTGTTCTATCCCGTAGAATACTACTGCGCCTACTACACTATCAGGGCAGGGGAATTTGACGCTTATACCATGTGTTTCGGTAAGGAGAGAGTCGTTGCCAGAAGAAAGTTCCTGGAAGAACAGAAGAAGAGAGACGACAACCCCAAGATCCGCGATGAGGCATTGCTTTGTGAACTCGTGGAAGAGATGTACGACAGAGGAATCTCATTTGTTCCCATTTCTTTGGAAGAATCTGACGGCAAGAAATTCGTCAAGGTAGACGATAAGCATATAAGACCGCCTTTTGCAGCAATAGACGGTATATCCGAAGGCATGGGCATCGGAATAGCCGAAGCAAGGGCACAGGAGCCTTTCAAGAACAGAGAGGACTTTACCAACAGGAGCGGCATAGGTCAGACGGCGACCCAGGTTATCCTGGATTACGGCGGGATAATAGATGATCTTCCCGAGAGTGCTCAGATGTCGCTGTTCGATCTGTTCGGAGGTTCAGGCGGAGGCATGATGTAATGAGAGCTGTCCGAGTCATCTTAAGAGATTCGATAAAGCAACTGGACAGACCGTATTCGTACATTATCCCGGACGGCTTCGGTGAAGTCGTGCCGGGTTCGTACCTCAAGGTCCCTTTCGGCAACTCCAAAAGATCCAAGGACGCATTGGTCATTGAAGTCTATGATGAGTGTGACGAGAAGGTCATAAGCAAGCTCAAAGCACCTGACTGCATGATATCCGATCTTCCCGTAATGAAGCCCGATCAGATGGAGATCTTCGGGAAGGTCGCGTCAAGGTTCAACTGCACTATGGGCCAGTCTGTGGCTTTGTTCGTACCGTCTTTTGTCTCTCAGATAAAAGGTCCTGTCGTAACCATGGTGACCCTGGCGGATAAGGCTGCCGCGCTTGAGATGGTCAGAGAAGGGAAGTTCAGAAGTTATGCTCATATCAGGATAATCGAATATCTTGCGCAGTACGGGTCTGCCGAGCGCAAAGTCCTTATGAATTCCACCAAGGCATCTGCTGCCCAGATGAAATCCCTGTCAGATAAGGGTATCATCGTACAGACCAAGGCCAAGGCGGACTTTGAACCGGAAGAAGAGACCGAAGTGCATGAACGGTTCACCAGGACCTTTGATCTTAACAATGCACAGAAGGCCGCTGTAAG
Organism: Clostridiales bacterium; assembly: GCA_017964005.1. Taxonomy (GTDB): domain Bacteria; phylum Bacillota; class Clostridia; order Saccharofermentanales; family Saccharofermentanaceae; genus Saccharofermentans. The sequence continues at coordinate 14,820 of JAGCSR010000055.1, read as the reverse complement.
AGCCGTTACGGAAGAAGCAGATCCCGACAAGAAGGAAGTGTTCCTTCTTCACGGCATTACTGGCAGCGGCAAGACGGAAGTCTATCTAAACTGTGCAGAGAAGATCGTGGCGCAGGGCGGAGGAGTCATATATATGGTTCCCGAGATCTCGCTGACACCACAGACTATCGGCTGGATCAAGGGTCGCCTCGGGACTTCTGTGGCGGTCTTGCATTCAAGGCTTACCGACCGTGAGAGATTCCGCCAGTGGGATCTTATCAGACGGGGTGTTGCGAAGATCGTGGTAGGACCGAGATCCGGGATCTTTGCGCCTGTCGATAATCTTAAGCTGATTATCATCGACGAGGAACACGATGGTTCATATAAATCCGAATCCCATCCCAGATATAATACCCGGGATATAGCGGTGATGAGAGCACAGGTAACCGGAGCCAAGATCATCTTAGGGTCCGCAACTCCCTCCGTCGAATCATATTATGCGGCGCAGAAGGGATACTATCATTATCTGTCACTGCCGTCCCGCGCCAGAGCGGATTCCGTTCTCCCTACGGTTCACCCTGTCGATATGAAGGAACAGATCAAGCTGGGCGCAGGGCAGATATTGTCGCTGCCGCTGCGTAATGCCATGGCCAGGGCTTTTGCATCCGGTAATCAGGCAATGCTTTTCTTAAACAGAAGAGGGTATTCCAGGAGCCTTGTATGTTCCGAATGCGGAGAACCCGCATGCTGCGTAAACTGCTCGGTTGCAATGACCCTGCATTCCCAACGGAACGGGGAACCGTTGCTCATATGTCATTACTGCGGTTATACGATCCCTGCCAAAGAGGCTGTATGCCAGTCCTGCCGCGGCAATAAGTTCATCAAGGCCGGATTCGGGACACAGCAGCTGGAAGAAGCATTGGGAACGCTGTTCCCCGGACAGAAGGTCCTGAGGATGGATCAGGACAGCACCATAAGCGCTGAATCGTATAAGGAGATCATCGATTCTTTTGCGGCAGGTGATGCATCCATCCTTATCGGGACTCAGATGATAGCCAAGGGACATGATTTTCCCAAGGTTACGGTGGTCGGCATTCTCGGAGCAGATCTGATGCTGGCATCTTCCAACTGCAAAGCGTCAGAAAGGGCTTTCCAGCTGATTACCCAGGCAGCGGGCCGTGCCGGAAGGTCTTCTGCCAGGGGAGAAGTATATATCCAGAGTTTAAGACCGGACATGCCGTTGTTCGGATATGCCGCAGCCGGAGATTACGAGGCATTCTATAAGACGGAGATCGAATACCGTGAGAGGATGCATCTGCCGCCTTTTAAGGCTTGCGGAGAGTTGACGGTCCAGTCGGAAGATGAGACCAAACTCAGGATACAGGCAGCCGATATAGCAACTTATGTCAAGACGTTCACATCTTATCAGGACGCAAGGTACGGGTTTGAGGTGTTCGGCCCTATTCCGGATGTAATATACGAACTGCGGGGCAGATACAGGATGAACATTATCATCAAGGCGGCGAACAAGTCCGCCATAAATGCAGTTTTCGAGCAGGTTGCCAAGGATTTTGACGCGAAGATATATCAGATCTCATACGATAATGATGCGGTAAACTGATAATATCTGTTGTGCGCGTGAGAAGTACATATGTGCACCCTGAAAGTATATCTTGATTATATTTATTTAGGGGTGCTAAAATCTACAGGAATTCTTTTATTTGGCAGGAGGGATCTATTATGGCTAGACCTGTATTCGAAGGCGCCGGCGTTGCAATCGTAACCCCGTTCAATGACAATGGAATCGATTTTGCAAAACTTGAGAAGCTCATTGATTTTCAGATCGAGAACAAGACAGACTCCATCATTATCTGCGGATCCACAGGTGAAGCTGCTACAATGAGCGAAGCAGAGCACCTTGATGCCATCAAGTGCGCTGTTGACGCTACTGCAGGCAGAGTGCCCGTTATCGCAGGTACAGGTTCCAACGATACCGAGTTTGCGGTATCTCTTACTAAGAAGGCTAAGGAGCTGGGTGCTGATGCGGCACTGCTCGTAACACCTTACTACAACAAGTGCACTCCTGAGGGCCTCTATCGTCACTATAAGAAGATCGCAAGTGCTGTAGATATCCCGGTTATCCTTTACAACGTTCCTTCCAGGACAAACGTAAATATATCGCCTGCAGTCCTTGCAAGACTTGCTGAGTGCGACAATATCGTTGCGGTTAAGGAATGTAACCTCTCACAGGTTCCCGAGACATATTCTCTTACGGGCGACCGCTATGCTCTTTATTCAGGAGAGGACGGACTTGTGGTTCCTATGCTGTCATTGGGCGCTTACGGTGTTATCTCCGTTGCATCCAACCTTGTTCCCGAGCAGGTATCGGCAATGGTACATGCTTATCTTGACGGTGATACAAAGACTGCAAGAGATATCCAGATCAGCCTTATCCCGTTGGTCAACGCTCTCTTCTGTGAGGTTAACCCCATCCCCGTTAAGGAAGCTCTTAACATCGCAGGCTGGAATGTGGGTCTTCCCAGACTTCCTCTGTGTGAGATGAGCGAAGCAGGACACAAGAGGATGGAAGAGACCCTCAAGGGTTATGATCTGTCCGCAATGGATAAATACTTAGGTTAACAGGAGACACACATCATATGTTAAAGATAATCATGCACGGATGCTGCGGCGCCATGGGACATGCTATATGCAAACTGTGCAAGGATAATGACGAGTTTACCGTAGTTGCAGGCGTTGACAAGATTACGGAGTGCGATGAATACGATTTCCCTATCTTCGGATCTCCTGCTGAGTGTGATGTTGATTTTGATGTCATCATCGATTTCTCTAACAAATCAGCAGTAGATGCGATCACGGATTATGCGGTTGCCAAGGGCAAGCCTATTGTTTGCTGCACGACGGCTCTGACGGAAGAGACCGTATCTCACCTTAAGGAAGCATCCAAGGTTATCCCTGTGTTCAAGTCTGCCAACATGAGCGTAGGCATCAATGTTATGGTTGAACTCGTTAAGACCGCGACAAAGGCCCTTTACAAGGATTGTGATATCGAGATCGTTGAGGCTCATCATCACAGGAAGCTGGATGCTCCCTCCGGTACAGCACTTATGATCGCTGATGCCGCCAAGTCTGCCATGACAGACGAAGCAGAGTATGTATATGACAGGCACAGTGTCAATGAAGCCCGTAAACACAATCAGATCGGTATCTCTTCCATCCGCGGCGGCAATATCGTCGGTGAGCATGAGATTATGTTCATAAGTGATGAGGAGACGGTCAGCATATCGCACAGTGCCAAGACCCGAGATGTTTTCGCAAAGGGTTCTTTGATTGCTGCAGCTTTCGTTAAGAATGCCGCTCCCGGAATGTATGATATGTCGGATGTAATCTCGAAAGCATTCGAATCTTGATCTTGTTATCAAAAGAATATCGGAGGAATAATAAATGTTCGGATTGTTAAACTTTGACGGTGAAGGCGCTGCCACACAGACAATGGCCGGCGGCGATATGATGGGCACACTCTATTCGATCGGTCTTCTGGTCGTAATGTTCGTTGTCTTCTACTTCCTTCTTATCAGACCTCAGCGCAAGAGGGATAAGGAGATGAAGGAGCAGATGGCAAAGCTCATGGTAGGCGATAAGGTCGTAACCATCGGAGGCCTTGTAGGACTCGTTGCCAATATCAAGGACGATGAAGTTACTATCTCCACATCCGCAGCCAACACACTGGTTACATTCACCAAGTCTTCCATCCAGAGCGTCGTTAAGCGCGAAGATATCGGCAAGACACCTTCAGAACCCGAGAAGACAGGATTCTTCGGAAAGAAGAAGGAAAAGAAAGAAGAGTAATCCGTTATGGGAAGGATCCCCGAACGAGTAATTGATGAGATTCTTGATAAGGCCGACATCGAATCCGTTGTCGGCCATTATGTCTCATTTACCAAAAGGAGCGGCTCAAACCTCAAAGGTCTCTGTCCGTTCCATTCGGAGAAGACGCCTTCTTTCAATGTAAACACACAGAAGAATATCTATAAATGTTTCGGCTGCGGCAAGGGCGGCAATGCGATCAACTTCATTATGAACATCGAAAGCCTGTCCTACCCGGAAGCCGTTAAGTTCCTTGGAGCAAAATACGGTGTTGATGTTCCCGAAGAAGATTCCGATTACCGTGAGTCTCACATCAAACAGCATAAAGAGAGAGTAAGGAAGCTCCTTTCCGATGCCGAGGCATTCTTCATCGATGAGTTTAAGCATTCTCCCGATGCCTCCGTAGCAAGGTCATATGCGGCGGGAAGGCAGCTTGACCCGGACACATGCGATAAGTTCGGTATCGGATATGCTCCCGCAGAATGGGGAGTCCTTAAGTCGTTTCTGGTAAAGAAAGGATATACGGAACAGGAGATGGCCGATTCCGGCTTGTTCTCCGTGTCTTCGAACGGCGATAAGATCTTTGAACTGTTCCGCGGAAGGCTGATGTTCCCGATCAAGGACGCTTTCGGCAACACGATAGCTTTCGGCGGAAGGAATCTGGGCAAGGAACTTCCCAAATATATCAATTCCCCTGATTCGGCTGTTTACAAGAAACAGGATAACCTGTACGCGTATAACATCGCCAAGAAAGAACGGTCTAAGACATTGATAGTCGTCGAAGGCTATATGGATGTAATCGCGATGCATAAGGCCGGTTTTTCCAATACCGTAGCTGCTCTGGGTACGGCATTCACCGATTCCCAGCTCAGATTATGCGCCAGGACCGGCAACTGCGAAGAAGTGGTATTTTTCTTCGATTCAGATGCAGCAGGCCAGAAGGCGGCTCTCCGCGCGATACAGATGATGATAAAGTACTTAAGGCGCATGAGCGGAATGATGATCATCATCAAGATCGCAAAAGTCCCCGGAGGAAAAGATCCGGACGAGTTCATAAGGCAAAACGGGACTGAGGCTTTTGCCAAGGTCGTCGAGTCCGCTCAGACCATGTCAGAGTATCTTGCGCAGAGGGCATATAACGATAATGTTGATGAGAATGACAAGCTCGACACTGCAAGATATCTTAATGATATCTGCCTGTACGGTTCCTGGACCGATGATGAGATAGCCAGGGATATAATCGCAGGTGAAGCTTCCAAGAAGCTCAATATGAGGATAGAGGTCATCATCAACAGGATGGCAGGTCTCGCATCCAACGACAGGGAACGGGAAGCCATGATGGAAGCCCGCGGTTTAGGGCGGATGAGAGAAGAAGAGATCGAGAACAGAAGGAGTTATCAGGCTCAAGAGCAACTCCCTCAGGAATATTACGATTCCCAGGTTCCTCCTCCGGAAACCGGCGCTCTCAAGAAGGCAGAAGATGTTCCCCAACAGGACGTCCCCCCGGGATTTCCGACATTCGATCAGCCTCAGATGTCCGAAGACGAGATCGCGGATCCCATGCAGATAAGTCTTATGGCTCATGCGCTGTCACTTAATGAACTGTTATGCGATAAATCCATGGTGGATAAGGAAGATATTGTCAGGGCAGGGGATTTCCGATGCCCGAACTTGAAGAAGATGATCCGGGAATACTATGAACTCTATACCGAAGGTACAGGCGTATCCGTTGCAAGGTTCATAGATGTCATGAGTAAATACCTTCTTAACGGAAGACCTGCAGAAGATGTTATCCTTGAAGCTATGACCAAGTGTGACCGGTATTCCGATTCAAAAGTGTTAAGGGATATGTATCTTGCGATCCTTTATAAGGTCAGGCTCGAGCAGATGACAGTCAAGGAAGAAGAACTGGTAAAGAAGATGTCTCTTTCCATGGGCGAGGACCGTGAACACATAATTCAGGACCTTAAGAAGATCGACCTGTACAAGAAGAAGATCAAGGACAAGGAGAGCAGGATTTGAGCGCCAGACTTGATACCGTTTGGGAACACATCAGAAAGGCCAGGGAGGATACCGAACCCGGCCGGGTGATAGATGTGGGTTCGGATCACGGGCTGACTGCGATCACAAGCCTGTCAGCAGGTTTGGCAACTTCTGTTATATGTACCGATATCAATGAAGGACCGGCCGCTATATGCAGGGACAATCTCAAAGAAGCAGGCTGTTCTGACCGCGCGGCTGTTGTTGTGACTGACGGTCTTGATAGAGTTGCCCTTGAGCCCTATGACATTGTTGTGATATCAGGCCTTGGAGGACTTAATACTATAGATATCCTGGACCGTGCGTTCAAGGATAACAACAGGCATACAGTCGATAATATTATTCTGGTCCTCCAGCCACAGAAGTCCATAGAGGATCTGAGACGCTTCTTAAGAGATAATGATTTCACCATTTGTGATGAGACTGCCGTCAAAGACGCAGGATTCCATTATGTCGTAGTCACTGCTGCCGCAGGATTCGATCAAAGCGGCCTGTCAGATATTGAATATGCTTATCTCGGCCCCGTACTAATGGATAAGTTCGCCGGGAAAGATCCGGATACTGTCGAATATTATTCCTTCCTTGAGAGGACTCTTGATATCCGCGCCCGTTCGAATGAAGAATGCGGCCTTGCACTCTCATGCCTTAAGGCTCTGATGATTTGACATCAAAATGCCTTGATATACTCATTGATTTTAGTGCTAGTATGAGTATATAATTTTTCGTTTTTTATAATGAGGTGCAGATTCATGAAGATAAATCTTAAGTACATTATCGCGGGTGCGGTGGCAGCCGTTATTATCGCGGGGACTGTCACATGTGCCGTGTTCTCTGCCATAAACATGAACAATATAAGGAATGTGCAGGCATCGATAGATCTGGCGCAGAAGAAGGCTGAAGAGGAAGAGACAGCGGAAGAGGACCCCGAGTATGTAAAGATCGATGATATATATGAGATTAAGCCCACCAACAAGATTTCCGATGCATACATATCCGGGGATCAGACCGGCCTTACCGATGATGAGAAAGCAACTCTCGAAGAGGCTTCCAAGGTTATTGATGAAGTAGTTAAGGACAACATGACCCTTTACGAGAAGGAGAAGGCTCTGTACGATTGGGTTACGACAAATATATCCAATGATTTCGAAGGCATGACCGCAAAACCTCAGCAGCTGGCAGAACCCGGTACTGTCCTTGCATCCAAGAAGGGTGTATGTGTAGGTTTTGCCACAACCTATAAGCTCCTCGTCAACATGATCGGCATAGAGTGTATGGTCATGCACGATTTCGAGAAATCTCACTCCTGGGATCTCCTCAAGCTCGATGACGGATGCTGGTATATCTGTGACTGCTATATGGGTGTATCTTCCAAGTGGTCCAACTTCAATATGAATCAGGATTATGCATTGAGCAGTCATAACTTCGATGCGTCAAAGTACCCTGTTGCCAACGGATATAAATATTTCCCTGCATTTGCCGATAAGAAGGATATCTACAAAGCCGAAGATATCATCAAGCTGATGGCCGAGTATATCGATGCCAAGGGCGAATATATGAGCGTATGCATGAAGAAGACCGATAAGTCTAAGATGCAGCTTGATTACATTATTTCCAACATCATCACAAGACTTAATATGGAACCTGAGTATATCGATTACAATGTGGCGAATATCGAGGTCGAAGGCGTTGAATATACTCTGGCAGTATTGAACAGAGGCACTTACTCTGAATTTAAGGCCCTTGATGAATATACTACAGCAAGGTATGACCGCCTCATTACCCATCAGTTCGGTGAAGCCGAAGAAGAGGGCGATGATGATTTTGATGACAGCGAACCTGTGGGGTGATGACAGATGAAGAATATATTTGCTTTGATAACAATTGTTTTTGCTATGGCCGCCTTCGCAGGCTGCTCCGCATCCGATAATACCCAAACTTCCAAGTTTACGGCAAAGGAAGTAACTTCCAAGGTTACTTCTGCCATGAACGATCTTAAGGATCTTCATGAGACTGACAAGAATGCCGATAATTGGACCAACATCATGAATTATGTAACGGATATCGATCCTGACAAAGTAACGGATATCGATTATCTTTACATGACTGACGGATCTGCGGAAGAGATATGTGCGATCATCGCTATAGACGAGGATTCGGCCAAGGAGATCGAGTCCGATATGAAGAACCGTATCTCCACAAGAAAATCCCACTTTGAGACATATGATCCCGAACAGCTCCCCAAGGTAGAGGCAGCCTACGCCGGAAGATCCGGCAATACCTGTATCCTTATCATCGGAGCTCAGGCTCAGAACGGCAAATACGAGTTCAATAAGATGATGGGTTCTTAATCCCTATAGACTATGGTTTTCTCGAGCATATTCTTTCTGTTCTTTTTCCTGCCGGCATTCTTCTTGTGCTATTATCTGGTGCCGGGGAAGGCGAAGAATGTAATACTGCTCTTAGCCAGCATAATATTCTATGCCTGGGGAGAACCAAAGTACGTAATACTTCTTGTGATCTCATCCGTGGTGGATTACATCAACGGACGCATGATGGAGAAGTTCGACGGTAACGACCGGGTAAGGAAGATATTCCTGATCGTCTCTGTCGTTATCAATCTGTCGCTTCTCGGCATATTCAAATATTCCGGTCTTTTTATCGATACGATAGATTTTATCCCCGGGATAAGCATCAATAATCCCAATCTCCCGCTGCCTATCGGCATTAGTTTCTTTACTTTCCAGACAATGAGCTACAGCATCGACGTCTACAGACGCGAGGTCAAAGCCGAGCATAATTTCTTAAACTACATGACCTATGTGTCGATGTTTCCCCAGCTCATTGCGGGACCAATCGTCCGATATAAGGATGTATCAGCCGAGCTTTCTTGCCGTAAGATAACCTTTGATCTGGCATCTGACGGCTTTATCAGATTCGGTATGGGTTTGTTCAAGAAAGTGATCATCGCTAACGGGATCGGCTTGCTGTGGGATAACTGCCTTGAGAATGTCGGATCATTGTCTTTCGCATCCGCGTGGCTAGGCGCTGTTGCATTTGCGTTCAAGATCTACTTTGATTTCTCGGGATACTCCGATATGGCGATAGGACTCGGAAAGATGATGGGATTCAAATATCCCGAGAATTTCAACTATCCTTATATCGCGGATTCCGTTACGGATTTTTGGAGAAGATGGCATATCACGTTGTCTTCTTGGTTCAAGTCCTATGTTTATATCCCGTTGGGAGGCAGCAGGAAAGGTACTGCCCGCACTGTCTTAAATCTCATCATCGTATGGGGCTTAACGGGATTCTGGCACGGAGCATCCTGGAACTACCTTTTGTGGGGAGCTTTCTTTGCCGCGGTCCTTATCCTCGAAAAGTTTGTTTTCGCAAAGATCATAGAGAAGACGCCTTCCGTTGTAAGACATATCGTAACGATCTTTCTCATACTCGTATCATGGGTGATCTTCGCAGTGGAAGATTTCTCTTCGATGGGATTTTATCTTAAGTCAATGTTTACGTTCACCGGAGGAATATGTGACGGGTTCTTCTGGTATTCACTTCGTAACTACGGAGTTATCCTGATCGCCGCAACTTTATTGTCCGGTCCTTTATATCCGGAGCTTCGGAAACGTGTCAAAGGAGTTTATTGGGCAAAGTGTATCGTGTTTGCGGTATTGTTCGTGATATCGGTTGTATTTCTTCTCAAGAATACATACAACCCGTTCCTGTATTTCAGGTTCTGATGAGAGGTATTGAGTCGTGAAAGCAAAGAAAGTCATGCTCATAGTAATAGCAGCAATGATCGCAGTATGTTCAGTGTGGACTTTGTTCGCGCCCAAAGACCTTTTCCTGGATAAGGAGAACAGACCGGCGGCATCCGCACCGAAGCCTTCGGTTCAGGCGCTTTTCGACGGAACGCTTACGGAAGATATTGAAGATTATCTGATCGACAGATTTCCCGCCCGTGAAAACCTCATGAGTATCTATGCGGTGATCTGCAAAGCTATGGGAAAGACGGAGGTCAACGGTGTCTATCTTTGCGATGACGGCTACTATATTGAAGAACCCGGCAGGGATAAGGATTACGGCAAGTTAGTCAATGCCGTCAATGCTCTGGAAGAAGCAAACCCTGATGTTCACTTCATGGTCATGACTCCGCCTACAGCCGTGACCGTACTGGCAGATAAACTCCCAGACGGAGCATATGCCGGTTCTCAAAGAGAAGATTATCAGAAGATCCGCGCAAGCCTTAACGAAGACATAGCTTTCATAGACTGCCTTCCTGCGTTAGAAGATGCTGCTTCGGCATATCAGGTCTACTACAGGACAGATCATCATTGGACTACATACGGCGCTTTTGCAGCTTACCTTGAACTTTGCAGGGAAGAAGGCTTTGAAGTTCCGGGTATCTCTGACTATAACCTTGAAGATGTGACGGATTCCTTCCTCGGTACAGTCGATGCCAAAGTGTCAGATCCTTCCGCGGACCCCGATACGATCACGACGATAGATAATAATGTGCCTGTTACCGTGGAATTCCCGGGTCATTCCGAAGAAACGCTTTATAACAGCAAGTATCTTACAGAGCGCGATAAATATTCCTTCTTCCTGGATAATATCAACGACAGGATCGTTATCACTCAGCAGGAACCTTTACCTTCGGCGAAGGGGAAGACCCTTCTTGTGATCAAGGACAGTTATGCCAACTGTTTTGTTCCTTTCCTTACCGCAAACTATGAGAAGATAATAGTCCTCGATACAAGATATTATATGTACGGCGCATCTTCGGTGATCGAAGCGGAGGGTGTTACGGATTGTCTTGTCCTTTATAACCTCAATACCGCCGATACGGATACCGGGATCGCAGGTATTTACTGACAACGGGAGCAGTCTGGCCCGGTTGCAGTAAATCAGGTGTTTCCGAAAACGAAATAATATTCAAAACAACGCACATTAAGAGGTGCAGTTCTATTCAAAGTGTCAGTAATATCGCCTGACACAATGCTCAAACGGTTATGGTAGAATAAAGGTGTTTCCGGGCAGGCCATGAGACGATCGCCGGCGCCAACTGCCGAAAGGCGGCGCTTGAGGAAAGTCCGGGCTCCACAGGACAAGGGTGCCGGGTAACGCCCGGTGAAGGTAACTTTAAGGAAAGTGCAACAGAAAAGAAAACCGCCCGCACGCTCTTCGGGGCGCGCGAGCAAGGATGAAAAGGCGAGGTAAGAGCTCACCGGCGGCATGGAGACATGCCGGCCTTGTAAACCCCACCCGGAGCAACGTCGTGGAAAGGCATTAACCGTGGTCCGCGGGCCTTGAGGAGACGGCTTGAGTCCGGTGGCAACATCGGTACCAGACAGATGATCGTCATAAACAGAACCCGGCTTATCGTCCTGCCAGGAAATCTACTATTACGGAGGTTTGAGCAATGTCAGCAGAATCCTATTTGTCCAGAGGCGTATCCCCTACGAAGGATGAGGTAAAGGCAGCAGTCAAGAATCAGGATAAGGGTGTGTTTCCGGGAGCTTTCGCAAAGCTCATCGCTGATGTGGCCGGTGACCCCGATTACTGTACCGCTATCCATGCTGACGGCGCGGGAACCAAATCTTCCGTTGCTTACCTGATGTATAAAGAGACCGGTAATTACGACTGGTTCAAAGGCCTTGCACAGGATTCCCTGGTAATGAACACTGATGACCTTGCCTGTGTCGGTGCATACAAGAATATGTCCCTGTCCAATACGATCGGCCGCAACGCCCATAGAATAGACGGTAAGGCTATCGCCAAGGTCATCGAGGGATATGACGAGATGATCTCAAAGCTTTCAGATCTCGGCATCAACATCACGATGTGCGGCGGCGAGACGGCTGACGTCGGAGATCTTGTAAGGACACTTATCGTAGATTCAACCATAGTTGCAAGAGCCAAGAGAGAAGATATCGTAAATGCGGCAAACATCAAGGCAGGCGACATCATCGTGGGCATTGCATCTTTCGGTCAGGCCACATATGAGGATTCCTATAATTCCGGAATGTCTTCCAACGGACTTACTGCCGCAAGACACCTCCTGCTCAATAAATACTACTATGAGAACTCTAAGGAGTCTTATTCGGAGACTATCCCCGAAGAGAAGGCTTACTGCGGCAAGTTCAGGCTTTCGGATAAGCTTCCGGGGTCCGAGCAGACCGTCGGCGAAGCAATCCTGTCGCCTACGAGGACGTTCCTTCCCGTAATCGCTCAGGTCCTGGATAATTACCGTGCCAACATCGACGGCATCATCCACTGCACAGGCGGCGGACAGGGTAAATGTAAGGATTTCGGCAAGGGCATCAGATATATTAAGGACAATCTGTTCGAACTGCCCCCGATCTTTAAAGCCATCTATGAATCCGGTGACATCCCGATGAAGGAGATGTTCCAGGTCTTTAACTGCGGCCACCGCATCGAGTTCTACTGTGATTCCGAAGAGGCGGCAGCAGGTATCATTGCTATCGCCAATTCCTTCAATATCGAAGCACGTGTTGTAGGTCATACAGAGGCTACCGGAACAGATGCCAATGAAGTAGTGATCAGATATAACGGGGAAGAATATATCTACTGATTAACAGAGTATTAGAAGAACTACCGCAGTACTTATCCTTGAAGGGTAGGATCCCGGCTCGGGCCGCTATTCTCGAAATGTGGTAACCGTTTAGTTACAAAAAGTCCTTGACATATCTCATAAGGTGAAATATCATTCAGCTATAGTAATTAATTGGTTACCATAAAGGAGAGATCTGCAAAATGGCCAAAGCTGAAGTGAATCTTACACCGAATGAATGGGATATCATGAAGATAATCTGGGATAAGCAGCCCTGCACATTAAGGCAGATCTGCGACGAGGCGAATAAGGACCATGACTGGACCCGCCACGCCGTTATCTCTTTTCTCAAGAAGATGGAAGCCAAGGGTGCTATTAAGGTTAAGGATGCCGATCCCGTTAAGATCTATTCCGCAGTGATCGCAGAGGATGAAGCTATCAAGAAGGAACTGGGAAGCACTCTGACCCGCGTATTCGATAACAGTCCGGTTAAGATGGTTTCTTATCTTGCTAAGACCGGTTCCATCTCTGATGAGCAGCTTGAGCAGATGCTTGCGATCCTTAATGAAGAGGACGGTTCTGATGGCAAGTAATATCGTGTCGTTGATGATAGAACTGACCATACAGTCGTCGCTCATCATAGCGGTCGTTCTTGTTCTTCGCGTACTGTTTGGAGACAAGCTCGATAAACGTGTCCGGTATTATCTTTGGATTCCTGTTATAGTCAGGCTTCTGATACCCGTATCCATAGGAAGCAGGATCAGCGTAATGAACCTGTTCAAGCTCGGAAGTTCCGTTGCAGTGAATAATCAGGGTAAGTCGGGAACCTACAGCATGTTAAGGACTGCCGCACATAATGTTGCACAAGGCCATTATCATAGCGGCTCATTCACAATCTCCTGGCAGATGATCGTGTTGGCGGTCTGGATCTTTGGAGCATTACTCGTCCTGGCATTTACATTATGGGGCAATGCACGGTTTGCAATGGCTCTCCGAAAAGACAGACGTGAAGTCGAGGTCGAAGAGATAAAAGATATTTGCAGGAAACTTAGGATCAGACATACACCAAAGATCTATGTGTCCGATATCACGGATTCACCCTGTGCTGTCGGTATCTTCAGATCTGCGGTTTATCTTCCCGAATGGGCTTTGGAATCATCTTCGGATCTTACTTTTATCCTGACTCATGAACTGACTCATATAAAACAGAAGGATAACCTTTATGCTTTGTTTGTTTCCGTATGCTGTGTTGTCTATTGGTTCGATCCACTCGTATGGATAATGGGATCTGTATCCCGTAACGACCGTGAACCCGCCTGTGATGCCAACGTTATTGCGGGAATGGACGATCAGGAGAAGACCCGCTACGGTATGGCGATAGTTTCTGCTGTGAGAAGACAGACAGGCAAAGGCACAAACTCTTATGCTGCGGCTTTCGCGTCTGACAGCAGGAAGGGAATGGTAAACAGGGTCAAGTATATCAAGAGCAACAGACCCTGCGCCAAGAGCCTTACGGTTGCTGTGTGCGCCGTAATGATAGTGGCAGTTGCGGCTTTCGGAACATCGGCTAAGACTGCCGCTGCAACAAAGACACAGGTAAAGAGCCGCTCGGCCCTGGCCATCGTTACATCATCCGTATATGGGAAGATCGCACCTGAGATCAAATTGTCAGAAAATCTTTATGATCCTGATATAGCCGAACAGATGCGGAATTGTTTCGTTCCCGATAGTGAATGGACTATGGTGGAACCCGGGGAAGAGCCAAAGGGATCAGATGAATATTATCAGGTTACGGTGTGCGGTGACGATAACTCACCTGGTCATGGCACTATATATTTTGTAAATGAATCGGACGGCAAAGGGTATCTGTATCCAATCCAGCAATACGGATCCTACAGTAATGAATGCGTCCGGATGAGCGACAGCGATTTTGCAAAGTTCAAAGAATTGGTATTACAACTTAAACAATAAAACCAAGGATAAGGAGAACGATCATGAAGAAAGCACTTGCAGTATTGCTTGGGTTAGCTATGGTATTACCTATGGCAGCCTGCACACCCGCAACAGATGTTACGGATACAACACCCTCCGACACGGATGCAACAACGACTTCGGCAGCTGAGACATCCGAGACACAGGCGACGACCGAAGCAACTCCCGAGAAGAAGTATGAACGGTATGCCAATATGACTCCTGAAGAGATCGTAGCTGAACTTACATTGGAACAGAAAGTCTCTCAGATGGTCCAGCCCATCCTTTATAACATTACAGAGAAACCCATGAAGGAGAACTGCTACGGCAGTATCTACGGCGATGAGGGAGCCCAGGATGTGACT
>JAGCSR010000054.1 GCA_017964005.1 Clostridiales bacterium | reverse complement strand
TTATTTCTGCTCCAAAAGCTTTGCAGTATGTTTCTGCTGCTTCAAAACTGTTTTTTACATATACCTGTGTATAATTCTTCATCGCAACCTCCACAAATCCCGATTTGTCTTAGTCTATTATCCTGATGATTTTTCGGTCTATTAATTCAACGCTTCTTTGTTTTCATTAGGATAACTGCAGAGTACACTATCCATATATTTTATCCCGCAGAAGTATTTACATATTGAAGTGTCTTTTACTGCGCATTTGTGTTTTTTGGTATTCTCAACTTTATTCCATGGACAAACACTTTGATCCCAGTCAACATTATCGCTGACCAGATCAATATCCATGTTGGCGCCTACAAGTTCTCTGATCTTTATTTCATCCATGTTTTTCCCCTTATTTAGTTGTTATTCTAATTCCTGAAATAATACAACAAAGCCGGATAACGCTATTCTGCATCATCCGGTCGAAAATGCAAATTAGTTTACAATTATTTATTGATAACAACCTTATCCAAGTCAAAAGTAGCTTTCCCATCCTTTATAACAGCCGGGAAATACAGTACGACTTTGCCGTCATTATCGTCATCACAAAGAACGATCGTGAAATCTCCGTCTCCAAGGCCGCTGATCTGGTCTTCAGATACTGAGAAGAGATAATCATCACCGGCCTTGTACCCGCCATCGTTAACAATATACGAGTAAAGAACCTGTGCACCATCCGCATCCGCTTCATTTGTATATCCCTTTGAGCCAGGGCAAAAACCGAGCCAAGCATATTCACTCAGGTTAAATACGGGATCTACAACAAAGACGACATTACCATCCTTTTGACTGACCGTAACGCCCGCATCTGCTGCGGGCTTATCATCAACGACTGCCTCAGTATCCTTCGGCTGATTCTGCTCATCGTTGCTCTTACCGGTGTCCTTCTTACCGCATCCGAACAATGCCAGAGACATGGCACATGCAATAATCAAAGCTACTACTCTTTTCATAAAGATGCCTCCTGCAACTTAACTCGAATCCCATGAGAACAAGGAATTTTATTACAAGATACTCAAAGAAATTTTAACATATACCCGGCTGTTAAGCGACAAAGCGGTGAATAATCCTGTTCATTAATCATACTACGCAGTTCTTAATCCGTTCAATCGGATCTCATTTAACTGAGCCGCTGTGAGCACACATTCACGATAAAGAATCAGGTATTCATTTTCGATCGAACTGTCAAAGATAAGCAGGTCATCGGTATTTATCGTAACACTAATACCATTTTCATAAAGGACCTTAATAGGATGCGCCTTATAACTTGAAGCATACCCAAGCATCACATTACTGCTTGGACAAACGTTAAGCTGTATCCTGTTATCCGCAAGAAACCGCATGACTTCTTTGGATTCGGCAGCGCCGATCCCGTGATGGACTTCATCAAGGCCCAATATATCAACAGCCCTTCTGACATCTTCAGCCGTTCCGCTTTCACCTACATGCATCCTCTTGATCAGATGGTATTCTTCAGCTTTTCTGTATAGCGGCCGGAAATCTTCAACCGGTCTCAGATCCTCTCCGCCGCATACATCGATAGATCTGAAAAATCCTGAAGAAAGATATTGGTCGATCCTGCTTAGTTCTTCATCAATATTACTCAGGGCTACATATGTTATTTCCGGCTCGAAAACCGTGTCAGGACAATATTTTTGATGAAAACCTTTGATCAAGAGCATGAATTCAGCCATTCCGCCTGCCAGTTCGATCTCAGCCGGTCCGAAATTCATAGCAAGCCTCATTACGTTATTTCTTTTAGCCTCTGCAAATGAACCTTCCCATCTTTTAACTATGCCGTCTCTTCCGGAACAGTATGGCTTAATCGTTGAAGTAAACCATTCCTGCATGCCGGCAAGGCCGTTAAATCTTTCCGGCGGCGCCGGAAGATCAACGCCTAATTGCTCTCCCAGCCAGTTTCTACTGCATCCTTTGGTGGAATGATTATGGATATCACTCATCGGAACTTTTAAAAGCTTAGCATTATCATTCTCAGCTAAGCCTTCAAAAAACAGTTCTTCCTGCAATCCTTTATCATTGTTATCAGTTTTGTTCATCCCGTTATCCCTTACTCTATAGCCATATTTACTGTCTATTTTCTGTACTAAGGAATCACTCCCTCAGACAAGATGATTATATCATCCAAGCAAAGAACTCTTGGTATTTTTAATGCCCTCTTAAGAACTAAAAAATCCCCGAATTTCAAAGTCTTGTTGACATTTTGTTGACATGAAAAGTTGAAAGCCCCTGTTTTAGGGGCTTCCAAGCAATTTGCGATTATTCGTACTCGACCGTGGCCGGGGGCTTGGGAGTGTAATCGAAGAGTACTCTGTTGATGCCGGGAACTTCCGTTAAGATCCTCTGTACGAGATGATCGATAAGTTCGTCGGAGAGATGCTCTACAGTTACTTCCATAACGTCCGTTGTGTTGATGGCGCGGATGATGCAGGGCCAGTCGAAAGTTCTCTTGCCATCCTTGACGCCTGTGGACTTGAAATCAGGTACGACCGTGAAGTACTGCCAAACTTTGCCTTCGAGTCCGTTCTTTGCGAATTCTTCTCTCAGGATAGCATCGGATTCTCTGACTGCTTCGAGTCTGTCTCTGGTGATTGCACCGGGGCATCTTACGCCGAGTCCGGGACCCGGGAAGGGCTGACGGTATACCATGTTGTCGGGAAGGCCTAACTGCTTTCCTACGACACGAACTTCATCCTTAAAGAGGATACGTACGGGTTCAACGAGTTCGAAGTTCATGTCATCGGGAAGTCCGCCTGCATTGTGGTGAGCCTTGATGCCGGCATCGCTTTCGAGAATGTCGGGCCAGATCGTGCCCTGTGCGAGAAATTCAATACCGTCGAGTTTTCGAGCTTCTTCAGCGAATACTTCGATGAACTCACCGCCGATGATCTTTCTCTTCTGCTCGGGATCTGTTACACCTGCGAGCTTATCGAGGAATCTGTCGGTAGCATCAACATAGATGAGATTGGCTCCTAACTCTTCACCGAAAACCTTGATGACCTGCTCGGGTTCTCCCTTACGAAGAAGACCGTGGTTTACGTGAACACATACGAGCTGCTGGCCGATTGCCTTGATGAGCATTGCTGCGACGACGGATGAATCAACACCGCCTGACAGAGCGAGCAGGACCTTCTTGTCACCGACCTGATCCTGAAGCATCTTGATGCGCTCTTCGATATAGGCATCTGCAAGCTCGGGAGTCGTGATCCTGACCATATTATCGGGACGTACTTCCAACATAGTAAAACCTCCTATAGGAATCGAATTTCAATAAGGAGATTATAGCACATTAATCCCGTTCAAATGCAGCCCATAATCCTGTGATCAGAATGAGGATCATGGCAAGGATGATAAGATAAAATCCGGGACCGTTCTTGACGACCATATCTGTCTTGCTTCCGGTAAGTTCGCCCGTGAACTTGAACACAACTCTCATGGAAGCTTCGGTTCCGATCTTGGAAAGATTGGTATAGATGACCGCATAGATTGATGTGGCAACATTAGCCAAAGCAACGATAGCAAGAGGTTTCTTAAACCCGATCAATGTCATTACGATAGCCGCAACATCCGCAACCAGCAAGAGTATCCCATACCAGTACCACATGTCTCCGTTGTAAAGAAGGCTCATGGAAGCCGTCTGGGTTGAGTGCCCCTTGATGGAGAAGATGTAATAAGGAATAACGACTGCGATCGCGGAGATAATGTTGGCAAGAATAAAGAAAGCGCCTCTGATAGATAGTTTCATACAGATCCCCCTGGATAATTATAGATTTACCTCGAACACAGTATATCACAACACCCCCTCCGTCAACATCCGGCGGAGGGGGCGAAAACAAGTGGAAACTGTTGATCAGTTATTAATCAGCTCTTTTCCTGCAAGCCTTGATTATTAATGATACGATTGCAAGAGTTGAACAGATCAGACACCAAAAAGACCAGACGATCAGATCACTATAGTTACCATGAAGAACAAACCCGAAAAGAGCAGCCAATGAAAATATCACTATCAGTGCAATATCTCCGCCTATGCCCTTTGCCTTATGTATCACTATAGATACGATTCCTCCGGTAAGAAGAAACGTTGCAACGATCAGACCTGCTGTTCCGGAGATCTCGTCATTGCCGTCAAGTACATTATAAAGACCTGCCGCAAATGATTGGAAAGTTACAACTCCGGAGATAATTATGCAAAGGATACCGGATACCAATTTCCATATTGACATATGATAACCTCCAAAAACACTTCAAAGATCATTTAGTACTGAATGTAATCTGATCCGTATCAACTATCGTATCGTACGAATCCGAATTAAAGATATGGAACGACAGGGATACCTCATCAATAGATGAAATATCATTCTCCTCCAGCTCAGATGACAGCAGGGTAATGTCGTCTATGGACATCTTCCCGGGATAAACTGTTGCTGACAGATATCCTGTAAGCATAAAACCGTTAACAGAGATACTTTCGCAGGATATGGTAATCGAATCTTTTGTATTGTTTTCGATATAAAGCAGGATTCCGGCTCCCCAGAAGCTGTCCTCATCAACATATTTGCCAACGATCTTGATCCCGTTGGAATTATATAATTCCTTACCGGCATCATTGGGAGTAGTATCCATTTGATCGTATAGTGATGTCTTGATGGTAACTATATCAGGATCAATGACCGTTTCGTAGGACTCGTTATCATACACCCTGAAATCGATCTCTATCTGTCCGATCTTCTCTATACCTGCAGCACTAAGTTGAGATGAAGACAGATACATTGTCTCGTTCGCTTTCATTCCTGCTGTTACAGATGACGAGAACAGATCCGAGATCATGTAATTATTTACCATTAGAGCATCACAGGCGATTCCGTAATCCTTTTTGGAATTATTCTCGATCAGAAGCTTGACTCCGACGCCCCAAAAGCCATCTTCATCTATGCTCTTGGCAGTTATCTTAACATCATCCTGATCTACAAGGACCTGTTCTTCGATAGTAAGATTACCCTTTTCGTTATCTGCAGTTACCTCAGACTGTTTTCCATTGTCATCGGATCCTCCATCGATCTTCTTGGTGCTGTCAGAAGAAGACGATCCGCTTGCGATCGACATGAACGCAAATGCCAGGATCAGGGCGCTGGTGACCCCTGTTCTAATTAACCTTCTCTTCATACTTAAACCTCCTGTTCAAAGTTATAGTCACAACTGCTGCTATGGCAATGGCCGCAGTTTCTACTGCAATATCCCAAACATCAAATGTCCCCGGAAATTGCGGGATCTGCTGCAAAGTTTCCAGCAGGATCATTGTGACAAAGGATACTGCCACGGCTGCCCGTATCTTGGGTTTGCCTTCGGATATCGCTAATTCCAATGCCGAGAAGAGCGAATAACTCCAAAGGAAATCACATGCGTAGTTGCGAACCAAACCGGGATAAGTGATGCGCGGAAAGACAAGACCCGTAAGACTGATGCAATCCGTCAGGTAGTTTCCGCCTCCGGACGTTAAATAGATAAATAATCCGGATATCAGCGGAAGACAAATACTTATCACACTTACGGCAATCTTTTTATCCTTACCACGCATTACCGAATCCTCGAATCAGCTTGTCCCGATTCTATCATCGGAGCGCACAGGTCGGGTATGCCGGCGGCATACATCTTCCTCTTTATGTTTGGGAGATGTGGGTTACTCCAGAGGCGGGAGCTTGTATTCTTCGAGAAGTCCGTTGAGTTCCATGACGTTCATCTTATTGCAGACGGCATAGATAATCACGCTGTCACGGCGGCCCTTGGGATATAAGATCCCTTCTTGGGCAATCTCAAGCGCGCGCTGACATTCGGGCAGAGTCATCCTGCAGGCAACAGCCATGGCGATTATCTTGTCCCTGCCCGGATTCTTCCTTCCGTCCATTATCTGATATATGTATGTGCGGTCAATTCCGCTCTTCTTCTGCATATCTGCAATTGACATGCCCTTCTCTTCTAAAATCGTCTTAATATATGAACTTAAGTCCTTCGGGTATCTGTCCCGTATCTGTTCTAGATACCTATCCAGTTCTGCTGTATCGTCTGTTGTCTTAAGTTTTGCCATCAAGTCGTTTGTATTATCAGTCATATGAACCTCTTTATGCTATATAATTATCGTATGCTCGATCTGTCACATTACAAAGAATTATATCACTACGATGATAAAAGAAGCCTGGTCATAAATGAAGTGACTGGCGATGTTCGTATGATGAAGAAACTTTCTCACTACGAGGAGAGCGTATACGAATATTTAGCTGCCAACAGCAATGATCATATTCCGGAGATCACCGGATATGCCAAGGATAGCGATGGTAACCTTATCGTCATTGAGGAAGTAATCGAAGGGAATACTTTCGATGTGGTGATCAACGACAGGACATTGAAGGATAACGATAAATTAAGGCTCTTTCTCGAACTCCTTGAAGGACTCGAACATCTTCATAAAGCTGATACGCCCATAATACACAGGGATCTGAAGCCTTCCAATATCATGGTCACCGACAAAGGTGAAGTAAAGATAATAGACTATGATTCCGCCAAAATATATAAACCCGGGCAGGATGGAGACACTACAACTCTCGGGACAGACGGTATCGCCGCACCGGAACAGTACGGATTCATGCAGTCAGATCCGAGAAGTGACATCTATGCTGTCGGGAAAATGTTGGCAGATGCTTTTCCGGATAACAAAAAGATACAACGGATCGCAGCCAAAGCTTCCAGCTTCGATCCTTCCGACCGATATGAGAGCGTACGTGAACTTACTGATGCGTTGACAGGGCGCATCAGTCCTGAACTTAAATTGAAACCGTTGTTCCCGCCTCCGGGATTTCGGACGCGCAAATGGTGGAAGATCGCTTTGGCTCTGCTTATCTACCCGTTTGCCCTTTACATGATACTAAGTGTAACTTACGAGAATGGTACGATCGCCGACAATATCGAGGGAAAGATCTTCGCATTCTTCTATTTTATCGTCCCGCTCGACATATATACTTCCTGGACCGGGATCTATGATATCCTGCCTTTTGTTAAAGATAAGAATCTTATCCTTCAGTATCTGTTTAAGACCATCTTTGCCGCATTGGCAGTATTTATCATGATCGTGATGTTCCTGTTCTTCAACGCGCTGCGCAGATCATTTATACCTTGATTCTATCTTCTTCTATAATTCCATCTCGGTTATAATGTACTCATAAATCTTCGATGGGAGGTGCCTGTCATGTTCTCTACAGGTCATGTTATCTGGATAACCGTATCCTTCGTACTCATCGGCGTTGCTCTCTTCATAACGATGCGCAATAAACCTTCCCTTGATAAGGTCATCAATGTATGCTTCGTCTTAGGACTCGTATCGGAAGTCATTAAGATCTATTCGGTAATGGATATTGTCCCTCTCGTAAATCAGGAGATCGTAAATAACGGAGGCGTATATGAGATCGCGTATGTTCCGACCGGAGAATATACTCCCATGATGGGAATGGAACATCTTCCGCTGGAACTCTGCAGTCTTCAGATCGTGTTCATGCTGGCATGCTTTATTGTCAGACAGGAAAGGGTAAAGCGCATGATCCATGCTCTGATGTATCCGACGGGTATAATCGGTGGTCTCCTCGGCGTTGTCATGGCTACCATGACATCCTATGTTAAGGATCAGTCCGAATACCTTACATCTCCCAGAGTATGGCAGTATTTCCTCTACCATTCCATGATCATTTTCCTGAGCATCTATATCGGATATTGTAAGGAAAGCAGATTGCGGTTCTCAGACTGGAAGTCCGCTGTCTTTACCATCATCGTGCTGGACATTCCGTCCTTCTATCTCAACTCGGTATTCTCCAGCAGGATGTATCACGATGACCAGCTCGTAGGCGTAACTCACAGGATAAATTTCCTGTCATCATATGTTAACCCTCTGGGACTTGTTCTGACTGAGAAATGGCAGTGGCTTTTGTATCTTCTGATAAGACTCGTTTTGGCCTGGATCCTGATCATGCTTTTGTTCCTGCCGTTCCTTCGCAGGAAGGAAAATAAACCTCAGACAGAACCGGCGATAAAAACCGAGTAAACCTGCATCTTAGATATAGATGCATATCAATATATTCGAAAAGGATATCATTACAATGAATTACGAGATCAAGACAGTAAAGACTTCAGGAATAACAATGAAATATATGAAATTCGGTTCGGGAGATAAGTCGATGGTAATCCTCCCGGGTCTGTCGGTCAAGAGCGTCCTTGAGTCTGCCGACGCGATAGCAAATCAGTATAAATCGATGACAGAAGACTTCACCATATATCTGTTCGACAGAAGAGAGAATATGCCTGACAGATATACCGTTGAGGAGATGGCAGAAGACACTGCCAAAGTCATGGCGGAAGAAGGTCTGTCGGGGACTTATCTTTTCGGTGCGTCACAGGGAGGAATGATGGCTCTCGTTATCGCCGCAAGATATCCGGAACTGGTATGCCGGCTCGCACTGGGATCTACCTGTCCTGCCTTCGCTGCTGAAGAGCACCCCGCGATCGGAGAATGGACTGAACTTGCAAGAGAACATAAAGGACCTGAACTGTTCATGAGCTTTGCAAAGAAGCTCTATCCTCCTGCTGTCACGGAATCCCTTACGGACTTTCTTATAAGCACCGGCAAGAGCGTAACGGATTCCGAGTTTGAACGGTTCGTAACCTGTGCCGAAGGAACAGAGGGGTTTGATATCAGGGATGAGATAACTGCCATCCGATGTCCGGTTCTGATCTTAGGATCGGAAGACGATGAGGTTGTAGGTCCCGAAGGATCGCGCGAGATTTATTCGTTCGTATCGGTAAACTGCGATGCCGGGATCCATATGTATAAAGGATTGGGGCATGCTTCTTTCGATACGGCGGAAGATTACAGGGAACGGTTAACAGCCTTCTTCCTTTGATCCGTTACGACAGGACCGCATCCGGGATGCAGGTCATTAATACATCGCAAGACCAATGAGGATCATCGCTCCTCCTATATACAGGGTATCCCCTTAGCCCCCTGCTTCTTCTATGGAAACTACGTCACCTGTGGTGTTTTCGAGTAGCAGCTTCCCCTCTTCATGAAGGAAATTACGGTCTTGATATCTTAGATGAGATCTTTGGCCTTAAAACTAATCAGATATGCTTGGATGCTCCCCTGTATTCAACGGTCAGCATAGTGATGTCGTCAAACTGGTCAGCTCCGTCGGAAAACTCTGAGATAGCATCCCTTACCGTCACATCGATCTGTTTGACGGATCCCATTGACTTATCCAAAGCCTTGATGAGTAGTTCTTTGCCGAATCTCTTCTGATGGCGGTCTTCAGCCTCAGTAACGCCGTCGGTATATAAGAACAGTTTATCGTTCTTGTTCAAGAATATCTTTGATTCCCTATAGGGCGTATTCTCAAATGCACCCATCGGCAGGTAATGATGTTCGTCAAGGAGTTTGAACCCGCCGTCACCCGTCTTATGGGCAGCGGATTCGTGACCTGCGTTGCAGTAACGGAGTTCTCCTGAAGACAAAGTCAGGACGCCCGCCCAGACGGTAACGAACATATCGAGATCATTGCCGTCGCAGATCTCTTTATTGACCTTGCGCATAGATGCGGCTACATCACCGGGGTTACTCATTATCTGGTTCTTCAGGACCGATTTTGCGACCATCATGAAGAGAGCCGCAGGAACTCCTTTACCGGATACATCCGCCATGACCAGCGCAAGATGGTCGTCATCGATAAGGAAGAAATCATAGAAGTCGCCTCCGACCTCCCGGGCCGGAGTCATCGAAGCATAGATATCGAATTCCTTCCTGTCCGGATAAGGCGGGAATATACTCGGCAGCATCGTCTCCTGAATGGTCGTTGCCATCTCGAGTTCCTTGGAGGTAAGATATCTCTCACGGTTCTTTACGACATTGAGAACACAGTACATAAACAGCAGCACCATCATAATGATCGCGCTGGATATAGAAAGTCCGTAGAATACGTTCGTCAGCACACCTACGGCAAGGGGAAATACCGCATAAGTAAACAAAGTAACGATCTGATATTTATGGAGCCTCTTTCTCACGCAGATTATGAATACCAGCGCAAGCAGTATCGTTACATACGAATACAGATTCGACAGCATATAGACAGGGCCTCTGCTGTACACTCCGTCCGTGACCGTAAAATACATGCCGTTGAGGAGGTTCAATAATCTCATCCCGATCGCAAGACCGAGACCTGCAGCAAGGCACACCTTGGCGGTCTTGATGTACTTATGCTCGATCCCGGGATATGAGACAACATAACACCAAAACAGGAACGCCATGCACGGCGCCGTCATGTAGTAAACGGTATTGACTGTCCAGTTCCAGAACGTAAGATCTGCCTTGCCGTCAACAAGCCACGCGCATTCATCGGTGAAAGCCGCTACGACATCCGCAAACAATAGGAACAGGAAACAATAAAGATTCCTGTTATCCTCGCGAGGATCTATCGAACAGCACGCGAAAAGCACATAGCCCAGGACCATACAGAACAGATCCGCAGTGATATTTATCGTACTGGTTAAAGGCAGGCTTGAAGGTTTTCCCTTTATGAAGAGAATGATCGCCAGAACGATAACTCCGATAAAAAAGACGGATGTTATCGCTATCCTCATACTGAACCTTTTACGATCTTCCATGGGGGATCCTCCTCCTGATGATGTGTCTATTATACCACTTCCCTCGTTGTCCTTTATGTTAATGATCATATGATGTATCATACTCTCATAGGAGGTCTTAAGATGGCAACCGTAGATACTCACAATATAAGCCTGATCCATTTGGACGGCGCAACTGATTACAAGTCCATGAACGATACGACCTACCATGATCTGGGACTGGATGAGCTCGCCAAACGCGTAACGGAAGAGCCCAAGGAACAGCAGATGATCCAAAGGACGCTCTCTCAGATGACAGCATCACCGGAAGCCGCAGCATTAAGACAGGACATCTTCTATGACCTGTTGACCCTTCCGGATATAAGGAAGAAACTCTTAGATCTCATGAACCGTATTGAATACCTCAGAGATTACGGATCCTGGCGCAAGAGCTCGGACGAGAAAGCCGATATCTGGGATCTCCTCCACAGGCTCGACGAGATCAATTCCTACATCATCGCGGTGGAAGAACTCCGCGAGTGCTTAAGTGATCCGAGGATAAAGTCCGAAGGATTATCCAATCTCAAAAAATATGTGGATGAACTCTATACCGACTCATGTTTTGAAGAACTCAAGCAGGACACTGCCGGTCTGAAGACCGATACCGCTTCCATCCAGAGCGTTACCGTCGGCATCAATGTCAATTCCAGATTCGAAGCCGAGAGTCTGGGACTTGTGTCCGTTAATGCAAAACAGTTCAAGAAATCAGGTATCGTGGGAAATTTCGCGGATGCCATCGCTGCCAAGGACCGAATCAAAGAAGATTCGGAATGGGACGGGGATATGCATTATGTCCAGGCGGACCAGTCTTCAATTGACGGGTTTATCAACAAGATGGACCAGAATGTCACGGCATTGAACATGATGAGCAACCCTCTTTTGATGTCCAAAGCCACACTGTCACATATCCCTTCAGGTGACGGCTCCGTCAATTCGACACTCCTTCTGGCCAATGCCGCGTCCAAGATGTGCGGGCATGTCGTAAAGAAGCTCCGCTCCGTTCTCGAGAAATATACGGATGTATCGATCGCCACCATCTCAAGGCTGATACCTGAGCTCATCTACTACATAAGGTTCGCGGAATTCATCGAGAAAGAGACATCCCGCGGCATGCATTTTTGCAAGCCTTCGGTCATCAGCGGCAAAGACGATTCCGCCATGAACGCCGAAGGACTTTATAATATCAAGCTACTTACCGCAGTCGGCAAAGAAGACGAGATAGTCTATAACGACCTGGTTTTCGATAAGGACCATGTGATCTATCTTCTCACCGGCGCGAACAGGGGCGGCAAGACTACTCTGACTCAGGCAGTAGGTCAGCTCTTCGCGCTTGCGCAGGGCGGAATATTCGTGCCTGCCTCAAGCTTCAGTTACACTCCTGTTGACATGATCTATACTCACTTCCCCGCGGACGAAGACAAGACATTCGATCTGGGACGTTTGGGAGAAGAATGCGTCAGGTTCAGGAAGATCTTTGACGAAGCGACATCTGAGAGTCTCATACTTCTCAACGAGACTTTCTCGACAACATCTTTCGAAGAGGGCTACTATATTGCCACTGATGCAGTTCGCGCTCTGATCTCAAAGAATGTCCGCACCATCTTCAATACACACATGCATAAGCTGGCACAGGATACCAAAGAACTCGGATCGGGGATCGCTTCGATCGTCATGCAGAGCATAGACGGACAGCGTTCGTTCAAGGTAATCGAGATGCCGCCTGAAGGCATGTCATACGCACACGACATCGCCGCCAAGTACGGTGTCACATATGAGATGCTGACGGGAGACTGATCAGAACTTTATCTTTATCACCAGGTCTTCGCCTTCAAGTTCCGCGGATATCGATCCTTCGGATTCCATGAGAAGTTCCTTTGCTATGGCAAGTCCGAGGCCTGTGGAACGCTTGCCGTCATCCACAGTGTAGTAACGGTCGAACATGTGTGATACCTGAACGGGAGTAAGATCAGATGCCTTATTGACTACAACGATCTCACCGTCCTTATCAAGGGATACTTTGAGATAATCTGCTGCATACTTCGATGCGTTCCCGAACACATTGTCCAGCACCCTTACGGCGTTCTTGCGGTTATATTCTATTACGACCTGATCTTCGCAAAAGCTCGTCTCCGGCGTGATCTTCCGGGCCTCAAAGTCTTTATAGAACGACAATAGTATCTCTTCTATGAGCCTTTTGAGATCTATGGGCTCCGTCGACAGGTGCGAGTAGTATTGGGCGTCCCGGGACACGGAATACTTGAACAGTTCTTCTGTCAGGTCTCCCAGTTCTTCCGCTCTCTGTCTTATACGGCTTACGTACTCTCTCCTGTCCTCTTCGGACAATTCCCCTTCAAGCATCTCGGAGTAGGAATTGATCGCCGTAAGAGGCGTCCTAAGATCGTGGGATATGGCAGTTATGTTGCTTCGCATGACACGGTCACCTGCAATGAGCTTATTCCTCTCTTCATTGAGGTCCGTCAATGCCCTGTCAAGATCTGTTGCAAGAGCACGGGCTTTCTTGTCCGAAGTAGTGAGCCTTATCGAAGATTGTGTGGATCCTTCTATCTTATCGTCCGCCTGCTGCCTGATCTCATCGAAAGCGCATCTCGTCAGTGCCAGCCTGACGGCCAGGACGATTACGGCTATTGCATGGATTACGATCAGGGCTATTGCGATGGGCATGTCAGTTCAAATTGCGTTTTCTTGCAATTATACACCCGACAGCAAACATTGCGACCGTATAACATGAAGATATCACGATATATTGTGTCATGACCCCGTCCCTTACAAATGCATCGTATTCGAACATCAACAGATATTCCGGGAACGACATTACATTGCTCTTGATAAAGAATCTTGCTGAATCACGGACCAGATCTCCAGGATAGTCCGGATTCGGCTTGCTCTTATCGAGGTAATCAATAAGTTCGCCGTTAACATACAGTTTTTCCGCAAACGAATCGGAATCAACATAATATTCGTTCTTTTCGTCCGTCAATAATGTATATGCCCTGGATCCTACTTCAATGTCCGCTTCATAAGGTTGGTTCCCTGCTATTCTGATCATCTCGGGAGTAAAATAATACACTGCCGCGAGGCCAAGCACGACCGGGAGGATCAGTGTAATGAGCTGATTCCGGGAAAGGAACATCAAAGCCAGAACGCATACCGATACGAAACTCAGTATAAGGAATATTGCCAGAAGGCACAGCGCAAATGACGGCCACCAGATTATCATGTAACCTCCCTTTATCGCACATGTCAGCGCCGTAACCGCAATGCCAAGCGCGAATTGTAAGATCAACAACAGTTCACTCAGGATGAAGCATGAGGCAAACACTTTTACCTTCGATATGCCGGCGATAATATAATTCCTTATTACACCGTTCTTATAGAGTCTTCCGAAGAATGACGCCTGATATACGGTATGCGCCAGAAAAATATAGATCATGGCAGTAACGACCAGATTGTTAATACCAAAACTGTTATCAATCGAATTCTGTTCGAATATCGGCTGAACGGGAGAATAGGTTTGACCCATAGATCCGTTCTTTACGACGATAGAAGGATCTTCTTTCTCATATTCAAGATATATCCTGCTGTCTCCCTCTCCGATATATATATGGTTATCAAATGCGCCATCGGTGTTAATCAGAAAGTATGTCGCAACGAAAGCCAGGATCGACACAATAACGATAATATAGAACGTCAGGTCATGGGTCATCGTATACAAAAAAGTCTTCAAACAGCGTGTCATATCATCCCTCCACAAGATTAATGAAATAGCCTTCAAGGCTGGTGTCATGCTCGGTAAATTCGATGAGTTCAACACCGCACCTTTCGGCGATGTCACTCATCCCGGCAAGCGTCATCTCATCTTCTATCCGTATCTTCTTATCGCTTATGAGCTTGTATCTCTTGCCTTCATCATCCAGGACTTTACATACTTTGGAAGCATCTGATACCGTCGCGGAATAGGACTTACCGGACCCTTCTATCAGTTCCTTTGCTGATATCTCCTTGATGATCCTGCCATGATCTATGAATGCGTAATCTGTTGCTATCTTCGACAGTTCATCCAGAAGGTGGCTTGAGATTATAAATGTCGTTCCCTTCTGTTTGTAGATGTCGAGTATTATCTCTCTTATCTCTATTATTCCCTGAGGATCAAGACCGTTGATGGGCTCATCCATCAGGACGATATCAGGATTGCCGGACAAGGCTATGGCGATACCCAGTCTCTGCTTCATTCCGAAGGAGAACTTCCCGGCAGCCTTACTGCCCGTATCGTCGAGTTTTACGAGTTTTAGAAGCTCGTCTATGGCGTCGTAGGAAGTAAGTCCCAAAGTCTTGAAGTGAGCTGTCATATTCTCTTTGGCGGACAGATTCGCATAGAACGCGGGAGAATCTATCAAGGCTCCGATACGGGCTTTGCCGAGTTCCACGGATCCCGACTGCGGCTCCTGAAGACTTGTTATGATCCTCATAAGAGTTGTCTTGCCGGCGCCGTTCTTTCCGATCAGACCGTAGATGGAACCCTTGGGGATCCTGATCGATACGTCGTCCAGGACTTTCTTTTTGCCGTACGACTTACATATGTTGTTTACTGTGAGAATGTTTTCCATGCCTGTACCCTCCTTTACGCTATGAGGATACAACAACGGCAAATTGAATTGTAGTTAAGAAACGGTTAAGCGGAATCCAATACCCCAGACTGCTTCTATCTCCACATCTGATCCTGCAGTCTTTATCTTACGCCTGAGATTACTCATATGGACCTTAAGAGACTCCTCCACAAGGTCGGGCGTATCCTTCTGCGCTTCTTCCATAAGTTCGGATCTTGATATCACGCGGTCACTGTTCAATATCAGCACCTTCATGATCGCGTATTCCGTAGGAGTAAGTCTTACGGGGTCATCTCCCACCCGTATCTCGTGTTCGTTATCGTCAAGAGTAATATTGCCTATCAAAGTCTTGTTGTCTTTCTTCTTGAACCTCAATGCAACTTCTATCCTTGCGAGAAGTTCTTTATTATCGAAAGGCTTGGTCACATAGTCAACGCAGCCTCTGGTGAGAAGATCGACTTTGTCCGTAACCTGGCTCCTGGCGCTCACCGCGATCACCGGAATGCCCTCCGCAACTTGCGTAAGGAGAGCTTCCCCTGTCGTATCAGGGAGCATCAGATCCATCAGTATAAGGTCAGGGTCAGACTTGATGAAAGGTATCGCCTCCCTGCCGCTGAATGCGCGCATGACATCGTATCCTGCTCCTGTCAGCAGGCTTACGAGAATACCGTTGATATCCGGATCGTCTTCTATAACCAGGATTCGCGCCATATTACCCCTTCTGCCCTATATTCTGCGTAACGGATGTAAAACAGATAAGATCACCTTGGGCATCTGATCTTATTACCTTGGCATAAATGCATTCATCGCCTCTTCGGAGCATAAGGTTCTGTTTGGCGGCAAGAGCTGCCGAAGATGCAAGAACTGCAAACCTTCCGTCTTCGGACCTCCTTACGATCCTGCCCTGCTGCTCGTCATCTCCTACGGTCTTGCCTTCAAGGATATAGAAAGAATAATCTTCTTCCTTATCCTCCCAGATTATATCCCTGTCAGAGAAGACTTCGCATGTGATATCTCCGATCCCTTTGATCTCGTAGTATTTAAGTTCAGTAGGAGATCCTTTCGGAAGTATGCTGTCTTCGGAAGATATGATGAGTTCGTCTTCTATCTGCTTCTCGGTGTTCTCGGTTATAAGGATCTGTCCTCCGATCGTAAGACTCTCGATACGTCCTGCGATATTCACCGTGGAACCCATGCATCCGTACTTCATCTTCTTGTCGGAACCTATATTGCCGACTACGGCCTTGCCGGAATTGATCCCGATCCCCATCTGAAGATCCGGGTATCCGTTCTGCATGTTCCATTCGTTGACATCCGTCATGACATTCTGCATCTCGACAGCGCATCTTACAGCCCGGGACGCATGGTCAGGAAGGTCCTTAGGCGCACCGAATACAACGAAGATCCCGTCACCTAAGAATTCGATTACCGTTCCTCCGTACTTTTCGATAACGGCAACCACCGAAGCAAAGTAGTGATTCAGAACGGTGATAAGTTCCTTGGCAGGCAATTTGGAACTCAACGCGGTGAACCCTCTTATGTCGCTCATCATGATGGTGACATCCTTGGTGAGGCCTCCGGTCTTCTGGCCTTCCGCAGTCGTCAGAACATAGTCGGCGATATCAGGCGACGTGTACCTTGCGAAAGCCTTGTTCACCGTAATGAGCTGGGTCAGATCGGTTATCACGATAAGATAGACATCCATATCTTCTTTGTAGGATGTCATCCTTACGTGAAGATTATGGACCTTGCCGTCGTTATTCACGTAATCCGTGACCGCTTCATTCGAAGGAGCTCTTGTTGCGACCGTGTCGATAAAGACCTGGATGAGATCGTCGTTACCCGCGATGTACGGAATGGAATCCCAGATCTTCTTGCCTTCCGCTGCGGACATCCCGAAAAGCTTTTCGGCCGCGGGGTTCGCAAAGATGAGATCCCCCATGGCCGAAATAATACATACCGAATCATCGGTGCTGTCGATTATGAATTTAACCTGTTCCGGTGTGATCATTTGTTGTAAGCGTCGTAGATCTCCTTACAGGTGTTGTAGTAATCGTATGTAAGAGATCTCAAACGATATGACAGGTGCCTTAAGATCATCTCTACCTTGACAGGTGAAGTCTTGAACATCTCCTTGAGTTCTTCGGGACGGATGATCTCGACGAATGTGTCATCGGATGCGGCAACAGCCGTAGCGCTTCTTGCCTCCTCCGCGATCATTCCCATCTCGCCAAAGAACGAAACAGGATAGAGCTCCGTGAGCTTTACTTCGTTTGCTTCGCCGTAATTGCTGTAGATGCCAACTGTTCCGCCGTATACAGCATACATGCAGTTGCCGAATTCACCTTCGCGGAAGATAACTGTTCCCTTGCTGTATGTCTCGGCGCTCGTGGAATCTTCCTTCGTAAGACCGATGGACTGCTCACGGATAGACTCGGCGCTGGGCTTGCCCGGATTGTTCTTGCCGGATGTATAGACATCAAAGAACTTCTTGACCTTGGATGCGACAGACTCGCTCTTCTTATCAACCTTTGCGTCCTGGATCTCGGCTAGGAGGAACTTGGCATCGTTATAATCCTTGGTCAGACCCTTAAGTCTTGTTCCGATGTGCTTCATGATCGCAAGGATCGTATCCGGGTCTTCTGCGAAATATTCCGTAAGACCTTCTTCAGGAACTTCGATGGCGCGGACTTCGTCTTCTGCAACGACTGTCGTGCTCCTCGGATAAGACTCGATAACGGCCATCTCACCGAAGAACTGTCCGGGCTTAAGGACTACGAGCTTGAGCTGATCGTCTGTTCCGTAGTTGATATATACTCCTACATCTCCATCAAGGATACGGTAAAAACTGTTGCCTGCATCTCCTTCACGGAAGATAACTTCGCCTGCGGTAAAAACCTTTTCTGATGCGTTCATATTGAAGCCCCTTTCTATATATAGTATTTGATTAAGTCTTATTCTGTACAACAAGGTACATATTAGATTTTATTTATGATCCACACGTTTGTCAATTACTTCAAAGCCTTAAGAACAGGCTCTCTTCAACTTATACGAACTATTAATACTTTGTTCACCGATTATTGAGAATTAAACTGTACAATGAACCAATACAAGGATGAACATAGGACCTCATCCTCCAAGTGAAAGGAGAATCATTATGGCTGATAACAATAACGGTTTTATCGATCTTGATCCTAAGATCCTTGACGCAATATCCGGCGGAGTCATGACCCAGGATGAAGAGAACACGCTCCTCGACAATCTCAAAGCGATCAAATCCATGGGCATTTCCCTGGATACGATCTGGCAGCAGCTCCCGGCATTCTACGACATTTACAAATCCTCTTATCCCAACATCACTTACGAGGATGTAGAAGGATTCATCAAGAAGAACTGGGATTCGCTCTGATTTCTTGTCCTGATAAAGTCTGTTTCCGGGCTGTCTTCCGTATAGGAAGACAGCCTGTTTTTGTAAGCGGAACTGGAAATATCCCGCCGGTCGTGATACCATAACCTTGCGGCGGATCAATTAGTTATTCGCGTTCCGCAGCCATGACGCTCATATAGCGGGGTTAATAATGATAAGAACCTCAGAATCTCATCATGAATGACAGACCGAAGCGCTTATCCGCGCGTTAATTTGCTGTTCGTGAAAGGAGGTTCTTTTTTATGTTACACGACAGTTATCAGAACTATTATGAAGAGATCTCGAATTGGGATTTTGACGCGTTCGACATCCGCACCGAGACATTAACGGACTGGGATCTTTACGAGATCTTAGGAAACCTTGCATGTGAAGATTCCGCGATACTGGATCTGGGGACCGCAGGAGGCGAGAAACTCCTGGCAAACTTTCCCGACTGCAAGGAGATCTTAGGATGTGATTATTCGCCCGGCATGATCGAGACCGCGAACAGGAATCTTGCAAGTTCCGGCAGGAAGAATATCACATTTAAAGTGATGGACAATCTTAACATGGATGTTCCGCAAGACCACTTTGACATCGTGGTCGCAAGGCACACGCCCACAGATCCCGTGCAGATAAGACGCTGCCTTAAGGATGGAGGCTATCTTCTCATAAGAGGGGTCGACAAATACGACTGCTGGAATCTGAAGATGATATTCGGCGGGGGTCAGGGATACGAAGACCCGGTTCCTCAGAGCATCATAGATTATGAGAATGTGATAAAGGCAGGTTTTCGGGACATAGAACTCGTTCCCATCCACGAACGGGAATACTTCAAAGACCGCGAGACCTTTAAGTCCTTCTTATGCAAGGTCCCGATCCTGGATGCTGTCGATGACGATCTTCTGGATAAGTACATCGCGGACAACACCTTCGGCGGAAGGATAAGACTACTAAGAAACTACTACGGGATAACAGCAAGGAAATGATCCTTACATTAAGTTACGGCTTACCGGAAAACAGCTCTTTGTAACTTTCGATCAGGTTAAAGATCCCGTCTTCGGACAGAACGCCGCGCTTAAGATCCGGCGGCAGGTCTCCCGCCTCGTCTTTGGCAAAGTCTTCCTTCCAAAGATCGCTCGTGTAGTAGGATTCAAGTTTGTTTATATCAGATCTCATATCTTCGATCGCGTCATCCAAAGAGACGATCTTCTTCGATGCGCGGTCGAAGATATATTCCATTTCCTTTATGCGCGCAACTGTCTCATCATCCGATTGCTTTTGCAAAGCATACTCATCTTCTGTGATCGAGAAAAACATGCGGTCCTCATACCCTCCGTCCCTGAAGAAATAATCCGGAAGCGTTCCGTTATATGTGAACCCGCATTTGTCTATGACCTTGCGTGAAGGAAGATTGGAAGGTCTTACGCAGATCTGGACTTTATGAAGATGCACTTCATCGAAGCCGTATCCTATGATGGCATGTGTGGCTTCAGTTGCGTATCCTTTGCCCTGAAAAGCTTTGCCTATGCAGTATTCGATCTCGGCGAAGTGGTTGTTCTCATCCACGAGAAAATACGCGATCTGACCGATACACTCACCGGACTCTTTCTCGATAACGGCCCACCTCAAAGCATTGTCGTTATCATAACGGGAGATGTACTTATCAAGAAGTTCCCTGACAGCTTCGGCAGTCTTGTACGCAGGCTCACCGTACATGTCCTGGACTTCTTCGTCTGATGCCCAGTTCCTTAGCATCGATCCTGCGTCATCATATGTAAACTTCCGAAGTATCAGCCTCGGTGTGTTGACCGTCTGTGTGCCGCAGGGTGTTATGCCGTGTCCGTAACTCATATGTCTTTGCCGTCCTTGCCGAAATTATAGTATTCATTTACGAGGCTCCGGTAGCCCCAGTTCTTAAGATCTTCGTAACGGATATTATACCGCGACTTTTTTCTTGTGTTGCTCGCGATGTATCGGATGGTATCCTGCGCGTACTGATCGATCACATGAAGGCTCCTGTCGGTATTGATGACGGAGAAGAACCACCTGCTCCATGTAAGATCGTGATCGTCCGAGATATCCAGGAGCTTGCGGTTGAATATACGGATGAACGCTTTGGCGGCATTGGCAGGTTCTACCTCATTGCGGGCAGCCCACCTTACCAGTGCTCTCGCCTTGCGGCGCATCTTGCCCTTGAGTTTTGTAACGGTGGCAGGCGCGATATCTACAGTATTCCCGTCCATGGCAAATCCCAGGAATGTCAGAGCTTCCCCGGGTTCTGTCCTCACCTCTTTGTCAGGGTTAACGGTAAGTCCTCGGAACTTAAGGTAATCCTTGATATAGGTCTCATATCCTTCAAGTTCTTCCGGGGTCTTAGCCAGAACGACAATGTCGTCGGAATATCTGGCATAAGGTATCCCTTCCCGGGCGAAATGGAAGTCAAGGTCTTTGAGAAATATGTTGGCATAGAAACACGCGATCGGGGTTCCCGCCATTATGCCTTTGGCTTCTTCTATCTTCTCTCCGTCCGAGATAACATGTGTCTCGCTAAGGAGCAGGCTCAAAAAATCGAGAAGATGCGGATCGTCTGAGAGGATATCCTCCAGTTCCGGCAGGAGCAGCTCTGTATCTATCGAGTTAAAGTAATTGCTGACATCCACTTTGTAGGAATAGAATCTTCCGTCAATCTTTGATATATGACTTACAATCTTGCCGACCGCGTCATGTGCAGATCTGGCGGGCCTGAAAGAATAGAGGTTATCCGCAAAGATATGATCGTACTTTCTCAAGATCAGATATGTCAGAAGCTTCAGGGTAACAGTCTCGCGTCTCGGATAGATATATACCGTGCGCTTCTTCTGCGTACTCATCTTGCTGATGACCGCGCGTCTGGGCAACGGAAAAGGAGACGTTCCGTCGAGAGCATCTGCTATCTCACGGCACACTTCCATATATTCACGGCCATCTATGAATTGCCGAAGCTCGCGCAAAGCCGAAGGAGCGGTGATCCCCGAGTCTTTGTGCCCGTAGAACTTCTCCCACACATCAGGTCTTGCCAATTCAGACAGCAGCGATGACATTATCTCTCCTTTATGATACCCCTCTGATCTTCGGATACATTATAAAAAATGACTGCCCAAAAGTGAAACACTCCACTTATCAGACAGTCGATATGGAACAGCACAGAGAAGGTATTAAATTCGGTAAATTACCGAATTAACCGGACCGTACACGCAGCGGCTGCCTGCAAAGCCATATCGGTTGCCGCGTGCCTTGCCCTCCGCAGGCGCAAAGCGTTCTCTTATGCGTTTCCTTCAGGTTTATCTGCCAAGGGCCTTGGATATCCTGTCCTTGACATATGCTCTGGTATTCCACCATCCGTCGTGATCGTAGTAGAAACGGACATAAGGCGTTCCCGATGCTTCACATTCGCGGCGGAGCTTCTTGGTGGAAGATGTATCCGGAAGAAGTTCGACTACCAGTGCAACCGCGCCGCCGGAAGACAGACGGTAGATCGTCCTGTTGGGGAACTTGGCGGGGATCTCTTTGGCTGCTGCCAGATCCGGGAAATCTTCCGCGAAGATCTTCTCGAAATATTCCCTGTAATTCCCTCCGAAATTATACTGGTTCTCTTCTGCCGGCATATCGTCACCCCAGGAGAATCCGGAGCATGACGGTTCTTCGGTAAGCACTGACTGCATCTGTCCCTGCTGCTGACTTGCGGCAGCCTGTTCTGCAGCTTTCTCGACGGCATTGATCTCCTGTGAGAATTCCTTCTTTATCGCGTCTTTGGCAGCATCTGCCGCGATCTCTTCGGCCGCGTTGTTGATGGCCTTGACCGCATCTCCGAATAACTTATCGAACATTCCCATGGACAAACCCTCCTTCGGTTAGATCTATGGGAACATTATACAACTTTTCGATAAGGACTTGAATCGGCAACTTGAACATGTCAGGTCTTCTTTACACCCCGAAGCTTATTCACAAGAGGCTTCGTCGCCAGATGGAACAGAAATGCCGTAACTATGGATGTTGCAAGGACCACCACCGTAAACAAGGTTACATCCTTAATGTAGAAGAAGGGCTTAACATTGTATTCGATGAAGTAGAAGTCAAACAGGTACACGAAGATCGCCTGTATCATGTAAAGATCCAATGTCATCCTGCCTAAGAATCTCAATGCGGGATTGCCGATCTTGATCTTCATTCCGATAAGAAGGATAAGCCATGCGAATGTCACGGCAGAGACCATCTGAGCCGCAACGCAGAAATTGTAAGACTTCCCGTAATCATACCTGTAATGGATGAGCTTACACACCTGTGCCCAGTAATTGCCTGCCGCAAATCCCACAACGGTAAGAGCTGCCGCAAGGATCAGGAACAGTACATACAGTTTCTTGAAGACCTTCATTAAGGGCTTCTCGAACTTGGACATAAGGATACCGATAAAGAACAGGTGATTTGTGTTGTACCACCAGCTTCCGAAACCTCTCTTGATCAGGAATACCGTGAGTCCGGCAGTAACCGTTCCCACGATGAGGATGCCGGCAATATCTTTCTTGATCAGACCGAATCCTATGAAGAAAGCAATATAGAGGACTATCAATACGGGAACGAACCAGATGTGGGGATGCCACATCACCGGATCTCCTTTGAAAGGCATCTTCCTTATGGCTCTTAATATCACGAATACGGCCCAGGTGGCAGCAGTAGGTATAAGGATCGGAACGATCCTCTTGGGGAAGAACTTCTTTGCGAAATCCTCCTTCTTGCCTGCCTTGTACATTCCATATCCGGAGCAGAAGAAGAATGCTGCAACGAACAGATATCCGATACAAACGAATCCTTCCATTCCCGGAACGATCTTATTGCGGGGGAGCCATTCCGCACAGGTTGCCTCGGCACAGTGATGCAGGATAATGCCGACGGAAGAAAAACCCAGGAAAGCCTTAGTATGGTCAAATGACATTACTTCGTCGTTCCATTGCCCCGGTTTCTGCGGCTTCATTCCCCAGATGATCAATGCCGCGAAAAGGATATAAAAGATATTTGCCAGATGCATATTAAGACCTCTCATCCGAATTGATTCAACGCCGTTGATTATACTATTAATACTATTGAGCATACAAGACAAGAGTGATAAACTTACTTTCCGATAACAAAAGTATCAAGCAAAGGAATAATTACTATGAAAAGAAACATACTGATATTATCTGTCTGCTCTGCGATCGCTCTGGCTTTGGGAGCATGCAGCACTGCAGCACCCGCGGTAACAACCGATACGACAACAACCTCTTCGATCGAAAGCACTGCCGAAGAGACAACAGAGTCCGCTACCGACCCCGAAGAGACGACGGAATCCACAACCGGAGCGACAACGGAAAGCTCCTCCGAGACTACAACCGAAGCTCCTTCCGGCAACGGTCCTGATGAGACCTCCGATACAACCGGTACGGAAGAGACTTCCGGAACAGAAGACACCGTTCCCGACTATGCTCCCGCAAACATCACCGTTGATACCGCGGAGAACCTCGGACTCGATAAGGATTCAGCCGACTATGTTGATGTCTCAGACAAGAATACGGTCTTTACGCTGGGCTTTAAGACTGATATAGAGATATCCGATTTCCAGATCCTGGAACTGGAGATCGCGGATATTGATACAGCCGGCAATCCGATATTCAAATGCAAAGCCGTACATACTATGGATAAACTTACTCCTTCAAGACCTCTTATCGCGGATGTGACTTTTGCAGGAGACATTCCGAATGTCGGGTTCATGTACAAGGATACCGACGGATCAGCAAAGGCCTTCACAATCGGACTGTCCGGGGATGACGGATCTGTTATCGTAAGCAAGATCAGTAATCTTCAGTAAAACTGTACTGCGCTGTCAAATCTTTGAAGCGCTGTATGTTGTCCTTAGTGATGTAAACAGTGCAGACACTAACTTCGCGCCCGTCGATATCACGGGAATCATGCTTCACTTCGGCTACTCCGGTCCCTTCAAGTTCAGATATTATCTGCTCGACCCGGTCGCTGTATTCGAACGCCAGCATGAGATCTTTGTCACCGGGTTCATACCCTTGGATCGTACCGTACACATTGCGCCTGATGTCTTCATCGGTCTGGCCGACATAGGGGAAGTCACCCGTGAGCTTTAAGATCTCTCTTGAGGACTCCTCTCCGAGGAACGCGTGAAGATGTCCGTATGTTCCCTTGATCGCGATATAAAGATCATATTTGTCGTTGGTATTGCCGAGATTGAACTCTTCCTTCTTCATCTCTATGCTCGGAACTTCCGCTCCGATCGCCAGGTCCTGCATGTAACGGGATATGGCAACCGAATGATGGGGCAGGTGCATGAGGGAATTCGGATCATCCGCAAGTCCGGTGATATAGCTTATCTGCGGGAACATCAGTATCACCGTAACGGCAGCGGCGCCGATGTAACCGTATAACTTCTTTGCCTTGGCAAACTTCATTATAAGTTCTGCCACACCAAATATACCGTACACGATAATGAAGCATATAAACGGTGCGGAGATCAGGATCCTGAAATCATATGCGAGCGCAATGACGCATCCTGCTATCGGTATCATCGCGAACACGATGGAAGCGATCTTCTTATGCATGAGAAGGAAGACTACTCCGAGAACAAAACATACGATATAGAACCAGGGGAATACCGGGTATCCGGGAGAGAACTGCCGCAATCCCGATTCCTTGCCGAACAGCACTTCCGACAAAGCTTTCAGGTTCTCGATCACAGGTTCCATTCCGTTCTCTTTGATCCTCAGAAAGAAATCCTTAGTCATGCTTTCCTGTCTTATGTTGTACTGTTCCCTGTGGGTTACTATGTAAGCATATAAAGGCGCGGCACCCGCAGCATATCCTGCAAGTCCCATAAGCGCCACCGACAGATGATCTGCCAGTTTTGACCGGTTTACTATCAGGAAAAACAGCCCGTACACTGCGCAGCAGAATAAGAGCCCCCATATAAACTGTTTGCCCATGATCGAACTGGCCATAGTTAGTCCCGCGAACACACCGCCTGCAGCAGCTGACGGGAGCGATCCGCGTTTTACCGCCCGGACGATAAAATACAGTGCGATCATCATCAGAGGCGCGCAGATCGCATATCTGTGACCCATATATACCTGAGTATAATGCAGCGGGAATACTGTCAGTGTCACCGAGGTACATATCGCGATATAGATGTTGTCAGTCATCTCCTTTACCGACAGGAATGTAAAGAGGACAGTGATCCAGCCGAGGATATTAAGGGCAGCGTTAAATACTGCAAGATTAAATCCGAACAGACGGAAGAAAAATGTGATGTAATAATGGAAAACCAGCTCACGGCTTATCCCGCCTATCCTGCTGTCGAAAAAGATGATCTCAAAGTTCTTTCCGTTAAAACACTTGAGCCTCGCATCAAAGATATCCCAGGCAGCATCATCGAACAGACCGAAGTTGTTCCAGGGAGCGGTGTCGCACTTATAAAGATGGAACAGGAAATATATGAGCGTAACGGCTGCAGATCCGATCAATATTCCTTTGTGTGTCTTGATATCACTGAATTTGAAAGTGATATATTTTCGGCAAGAGACCAGAAGACAGATAACGGAAGCAGGGTATGTAAACCATACAATGAAGTTGTCAGGTAAGGTTTTCGTATACATGAGAACGGTCACAGCGAAGCTTACCGCGATAAGGATAAGCGCTGCTATGAACATCTTTATGTCGATCTTCTTATAGGTGTCCATATTGATCGGTCTCATTATCCTGTCGGTTACTCCTTTACATAGTCGGGATCGATCCTGACCATCTCGGCAAGAGCTTTGTTCCTGTAATTCAGATCTTCTCTCAAAGTGAATCCCTGAGACTCCCAGAAAGAGTTGCCGCCCTCGTTCTTCTTGAACGCCACGAGAAGGACCTTGTTGATGCCTTCTTCCTTGAGCGCTGCGAGTGCCAGTTCCACAAGTTTTGACCCGACTCCGTAACGCCTGTAATCGGGGGCAACACAGGTATGCTGGATTATCCCTCTCCTGCCGTCGTGCCCGCACATTATAACACCTACTACCTTGCCTTCGCATGTCGCAACAAAAGAAGTCGCAGGATTACGCTTAAGGTATTTATCTATCCCTTCGCGGGAATCGTCCTTGTCGTTCAGGCCGTTGCCGCAGGCAATGAACAGTTCATATGCCTGTTCGTAATCTTCAATGCTCATGATCCTGTATTCAATATTCATAATGATCTCCTTTTACATCTTGATCGTAAGAACATTCATCCCCAGAAGATTCTGATAATCCACTTCATCCGCGATCTTGTAGACGAGCTTTATCCCGATGTTGCTGACGTCATCGGCATCGGCATTCTTGACGTGTTCGGAAGGATCAAAGAACTTGCAGTTATCCCTGATCCTCAATACCAGACGTTCGTCGATATAAATGACGCGGATATCGATCGAATGACTCTTATTGTCTTTGGTAAACCCGTGGGATACAACATTGCCCGCCATCTCTTCCATGCAAAGACCCGCGTAGTATGAACGCTTGGGATCGATGCCCTTGCTGCGGCAAAAATCGATTATCTTGCCGGAGACATGGACTACTTCATCCATACTCCTGACGGTAATGTCGATACGGTCTTCCTCGCCCGCACCGAAGGTCTTGGGGATCGCCATAAGTCCTTCAAGTGATGTGGGAAACTTTTTGGTGCTTATCAATGCTGCTATAACAACAACGATAAAGCATATAACTCCGTTAAGAACGTTGGATATATAAAGACCGTTCATCTTTATCAGCGGGATAAGTATAAAGCTGCACGCAACGACACCGACCGCACCGTCGATGATCGGAAGCACAAGAGAAAGAACCTTCTTCTCGGAAGTCTGTGCGTAGCATGCAAAGTGAAGGCTTACAACTGCCAACGGCATACACAAAGGCAGGATCCTGAATCCCATCACAGTCATCTGATAGACCGGCTGGGTGGGATCCTGA
Source organism: Clostridiales bacterium (assembly GCA_017964005.1). Lineage (GTDB taxonomy): Bacteria > Bacillota > Clostridia > Saccharofermentanales > Saccharofermentanaceae > Saccharofermentans. Next base: position 39,543 of record JAGCSR010000054.1, on the reverse strand, counting down.
TAGAACATCATCGTCAGAGGTTCGGCAAAGATTATGAGGAGCGCAACGATACCGAGCATCAGGAGCATTCCTTTGGTAAAGACTATCTTCATGACATCGATCAGAGACCTTCTGTCCTGCTCGCCGATACTGATGGAGAACAGCATCCTTGCTACCGCCATCATGCCGAACGGCACGGACCATATGACTGCCAGGAAGGAGTTGGATGCCGCGAAAGCCGACAATCCGACACTGCCGACGAACTGCAGTACCAGGAAGTTAACAATGATGCATCTGAACATCTCAACAAACCTTGACAGGGCCCCTGCATAACCGAGCTTGACTATATCCGGCGCGTCATGCCATTGGCAAGCCTTGATGGAGAACTTCCACTCGCTCTTGCCAGTGATGTAGTACATCGCCATGACTCCAAGGAATACCCAGGATGCAATGGAAGAAGAAAGTCCCAGTCCGAATGTGTCCCAGGGCAATATAGCCACGAAAACATGATCGAGCACGCCGTTTACAACAAGACAGGTTATGCTGGCGACCATGGTACGCTTCGTCTGGTTCTCAAGTGACAGAAACGCGAAAAGCTGCTGTCCCAGAACCAGCGCCGGAACGCCGATAGCCTGTCCGATCATATATCTGTTCAGCATGGTAAGATCAGGTTCTGTTGATACGAATATGCGGGTGCCTCCGGTTAAGGACCCTACGACCATTACCAGTGATGTAAGAACGGAAACCGCCAGCGCGACGATGATGTTAACGGTAAATACACTGTTGATGTGTTTTCTGTCTCTTGCAAGATATCTTCCGTAGAGGATCTGGGATCCGGATACTATCATCATGCTCGCAGCGTACAGGAAATGGTTCATCGGACCGAACAGTCCGATGGCGCTCATGGCGGTCTTCCCTACCACATTACTGGCGTACAGACTGTCAACTATTCCGTTGACAGCGTTGATAACAATTAACAGTATCTGAAAAGGGAGAAGTTTGAAGAAGAGCCCGGTAAGGAGCTTATAATCGGATGATCGTTCTTTCATGCTTTACCTCCCGTAAAATAATAGTAAATCAATTATATATCATTTTCGAGAGGAAGAGGAACGGCATTCCCCTCAGACAGCCTTGCAGAACTCGATTATCTCCTGCTTTCTGGGTTCCACCTCTTCTTTGTATTCGACAGATGTCAGGCCTAAGTGTCCTGCACATTCTATCTCGAGATGCCCGTAGAAGTGTTCTATGCTCCCGATGATCCTCTCACACTCCGGCATTCCGGGGCCGGTCCTCAAGGCGATAGCGTAACCCTTCTTGCCGGGCTTTATCTTTGCGTGAGGCTCATGGGTATTGCACCAGGGAGTGCATCTGTCGATAAAGGATTTGAACTGTCCCGGGATATCAGCCCAATAAGAAGGCGATACGCAAATGATGATATCCGCCTCTTCAAATTCATTCATAACCGTCAATGTATCATCTTCCATAACGCAGCGGGCTGTCTTATGGCACGACCTGCACCCTTTGCAGAAAGCGATATCGTAATCGTCGATACAGATGCACTTGGTATCGTATCTGTCTTTAAGTTCATCATTTACGATCTCGGCGATCTTCGCGGTAGCGCCGGTCTTGACCGGACTGCAGTTGATTATCAAAGCCTTCATATTCCGTTGCTCCTTTCGGTCACTTATAGCAAAACTCTTTGGGTTCATCTTCTTCCCAATAGTATATGGTCTTGTTCTCTTCATCCAGCCGGTCGAGGACCGCATGCCCCAAAGCCTCATACTTCCTGCTGTCAGCGGAAAGATCGATATCAGTATCCTTTATCCAATATTTGGGATAAAGGCCGACAGTAAGATCTGTTACGGGACATCCGGATTCAGTCCGCTCTTCATCGGTCATCAGGAAATAATCCAGGTCAAGGTGCTCCATACTGGTATAAGACTTTAAAGCCCATGTCGGATCCGAATGATACCCCTGCCCGTCAATAACAAGATACGTCCACGCATGGTCCATATCATCAAAACATCCTACCGACATGGCATCCACTCCGACCTGCATCAGAAGATAAGCATAAGCAGCCGAGATATCAGAACAGATGCCTCTCTTATCCGTAATACATTTGTAGAAGAATCCTTCGGTATCCGTATCAGACAGATCCAGTTCACCGTATGTATAATTCGACTCGATATAGTCGTACAGTTTAATGCATTTCTCGAAGTCACTGTCATCCTTCTCAACATAAGTATTGATGATATCTTCGATGACTCCCTCGAATTCCTTTTGTCTTGCCACTACCTCTTCCGCCGGTATCTTATAGTAGATCCGCCCGACACCGTCCTCGAAAGGCTTGCTTCCGTCATCGCTCTTGCCGCAGACCGCCATGCTGCAAGCCGGGAACAAAGATCCCATGGTAACATCATCCAGGCACCATTCGTATGCTTCCCTGCTCGAACATTCGAAAGTATCGCGGCCCTCCCGCAGCGCGTCACAAAGGTTATAGAAAGAAGACCAGTAATCAGGTGCGGTCCACTGGTCCATCAGATCAACATGAACATGAGGGTTGAATTCGAACTTCTCCTGAACAGTCGTTGCAGCGGAAGTCTCAGGCTCAGCCGCAGAAGTTTCAGATGTCACGGCAGATGTTGTCGCGGAAGTCTGTTCAGTAACCTGCTCAACAGAAGAGGTAACCCCGTCTTTTGCGGCCGAACATGAGGATATAACAACAGATGTGAGAAGTATAAGGGCAACTAACTTGTTCCGCATGTGTTCTGTCCCTTCTCGATATACCTGAGCGAATAACTTACTCGCTTGCGACTTCCGCAGGTCCTGCGGAGCAAAACTCTTGTCCCGCTGTTTCCGCACAAGCGTAGCGCGGAGGACCTAAGCGGGATAAAGTTTTGCGAAGCTGGCACCCCCAGCAGGAATCGAACCCGCACCAACAGTACCGGAAACTGTCGTTCTATCCATTAAACTATGGAGGCATATTAGATTGTCATATTATGCCACTATTGAAGATGTATCGCAAATCAAGTATTGTCCCAGTCTTGTTCTGAATGAGGAAGACATGGTTTTCTACTAAATCTGCGATTTTAAAGATTTGATAGAAAAAAACAGGCCGGATTTTCTACTAAATCATTGATTCTGAAGATTTGATAGAAAAAACAGCAAAATCTTTCTACTAAAACTCAGATTTTGAAGATTTAGTAGAAAAGTGCCGGATATACAATAAGATTATCAATTCAGCGGATCCGATGGACCGGCATCCGTATCGAAAATCGGCCGCAACGGAACCGTTATGCCTGATCCTTGGTGTCCTGACTGTCGCCCTGCTCATCCCCGGATGCCATCAGTTCCAGAAGACCAACCACTTCGCCGACGGCATCAACGGGCTTTGCCGACTGGGGTTCATACTGAAGATATGTGTCGGCAACGGTAACGATGCGGACACGGGCAGCGTAGTCGGGTGAAGACATAACAGATGCGATGGCTTCCATATCGATATTGCCGGAAGACTTGTAATACATCTTGACGGTATTGCCTTTGAACTCGACTCTGCGGAAACCGCATTTGGCAGACGAATAACGTATGAACGACACACCTGCCAGAAGATAGACTTCGGACACCGGCGCGCCGTACCTGTCGCTGAGTTCTTCGATGAGATCTTCATAACCCTTTTTGTCGCGGATGTCGGCGATCCTTCGGTATGCCGCCATCCTGCCCGTCTCGTCAGGTATGTAAGACGACGGGATATATGCGTCGCACTCGATCTCGACCTTGCTCTCTTCTGCGGCCGCTTCTGCTTCGGGAAGTTCACCGCCCGAGCGCATGAGCTTGACCTCTTCGTCCAGCATCCTTGAGTAGAGCTCGTATCCGATCTCGTTCATCTGTCCGTGCTGTTCGGCACCCAGGAGCGACCCTGCGCCGCGGACTTCAAGGTCACGCATGGCGATCTTGATGCCGGAACCGAGTTCGGTAAATTCGCGGATGGCTTCAAGGCGCTTGACCGCAGTCTCGTTCATTATCTCGTTAGAATATGTAAAGTACGCATATGCCTGCCTGTCACTCCTTCCGACACGGCCCTTTATCTGGTATAGCTGGGACAGACCGAACCTGTCGGAATCGTCTACGATGAGGGTATTTACGTTCGGCATGTCGACACCGTTTTCGATGATGGTGGTGCATACCAGGATATCGTATTTGCCCTTAATGAAGTCACGTACCGTCGAAGACATCTGAGCTTCGTTCATCTGTCCGTGAGCGAAAGTAACACGTGCCCCGGGAATGAGCTTGGCGATATCTTCTGCCACCCTGTCGATATCGGAAGTCCTGTTATGGAGCCAGAAGATCTGACCTCCTCTTCCGATCTCGCGGAGACACGCCTGAACGACTATGTCTTCGTTATATTCCATGACATAGGTCTGAACGGCACGGCGGTTGAAGGGCGCCTGCTCGATTACCGAGATGTCGCGGATCCCGGACAGTGACATATGAAGTGTACGGGGGATTGGAGTTGCCGTAAGAGTAAGGACATCGACTCTGGATTTGGCCGCCTTGATCTTCTCCTTGTGATTGACACCGAAGCGCTGCTCTTCGTCGACTACGAGGAGTTCGAGTTTGCGGGGTTTGACATCGTCAGACAAAACGCGGTGGGTTCCGATGATGACATCGGCTTTGCCGCTTTCAATGTCGGCAAGGTTTTTCTTGATCTGTGAAGCGGAAACGAACCTGCTTAAGAGCACGACATTGATGGGTGCGTCGCCGATCCTCTCGATGAAGTTGTCGTAATGCTGCTGAGCAAGAAGGGTCGTGGGTGCCAGCATGATCACCTGCCCGCCGCTCATTACCGATTTGAATATCGCGCGGAAAGCCACTTCCGTCTTGCCGAATCCGACGTCACCGCACAAGAGCCTGTCCATGGGACGGGAGCTCTCCATATCGCGCTTGATATCGGCTGCGGCCAGGAGCTGGTCTTCTGTCTCGGCATAAGGGAACTCTGCTTCGAATTCCTTCTGTTCTTTGCCGTCGGGGAGAGCCGCGAACCCTTTGTTGACAGACCTGGAAGCATATATCTTCAGAAGGTCGTATGCGATCTTCTTGATGGACTTCTGGGCCCGGGCCTTGGCACGGCTCCAGTCGCCCTTGCCGATGTGAGACAGCTTGGGGGTCCGCCCTTCGGGGCCTAAGTACTTCTGAAGGATGTTTATGTTTTCGGGAAGGATATAGAGGACCTCATCGCCGTCGTAACAGATCTTCAGATAGTCCTTGCGTCCCTCGCCGACCTTGAGATTAACCAGACCTTCGTAGCGGCCGATGCCGTAGTCGTCGTGAACGACATAGTCGCCCGGCTTGATATCATCGAAAAACGTGACCCTCTTGTTGGAGGACCTGCTCTTGACTTTCCTGGTGTTGCCGAACAGTTCCTGGCCGCTGTAGACTTCGATGCCGGCGGCAGGATAACAGAAGCCTGCGGGGAGGGCTGCATCGGTTACGGAGGGGTAGCAGTCGAACTCCGCCATCCTGTCCCTGAATGCTTCGATCCTTTCGGTCCCGCGGAGCATAATAACAATGTTACGTCCGCCCTTTGTAGCCTCAGCTTTGATCTTTGCGGCGAACTCGGGATCTCTCCCGTTATATATCTCTGCCGGGTATCCCGTCACATCACATTTAACGCCTCCGGCAAATCCTGCGGAACCTCCGAGCACCGCAAGAGATACGGTATGGTGCCCCATATCAAGGCTCTTTGTTACCGGCGGGATATCGAACATCGAATATGGCGCACAGGAAGGCGCGAGACCCACTTCGAACGACTCCTGGCATCTGGCGATATATTCCGCGGCATAAGACCTCATCCTGCTGTCCACCATCGGAAGCTCATCCACGAAGATAAGGAATCTGCCGGATTCATCTATGTAATCCAGGATCGATGCGGGTTCGTCGATCAGGATCCCGAGCCACCTTGCAAGACCGGATACCCTGGAACCGTTCTCGATGAGAGTGCAGTCTGACATTCCGGTGTGCTTTAGGACCTTGGCGGCTTTCGCGGCCGTGTCAGACTTGAGGTTCATCTTCCCGATGTCGCTTATGACTTTCTCCTCGATGCGGGTGGTAAGTTCATGCCGGTCTTCAGCCTTAAAACAGAATTCGGCGGCAGGATATATCGTAACTTCCGTAATCTCGCCTGCGGAGCGCTGGGTGTCAGTATCGAGCATCTTGATCTGCTCGATCTCATCATCCCAGAAATCGATCCTTACAGCCATATCCGATCCGGGAATGAAGATATCCAGGATATCACCGCGGACGGAGAACTCGCCTGGTTCGGATATGCTCTCGACCCTCTCATACCCCGTAAACGCCAGGAGCTCGGCCATCTTCCCTATCCCGGGCGCGTCGCCTTTGGCAAGCCTGATGACTCTCTCCCTTGCAACACTTACAGGTTCCATCTTGTTGATGAGCGCGCCCGCGCATATGACCGCGGCATCCGTATCCCCGGTCAGGATCCTTGACGCGACCACTGCTCTGTCCATTCCCGAATCCCTGGAACTTGCAACCGCAGAGATCAATGACAGTTCCGACGGCATCAGGACATCTGTTTTCTTTCCGGTAAATGCTGATATGGACTGGGCAATGATTCCTGCCCTTACGGGGTCTGCTGTAATGACCGCGGGGATCTTGCCGGCTCTTGCGGAAAGCGCTGCGATAAGGTAGCCTTTCTGCTCCTCGGCAACACCGAATATATTAAGATGACGCTTTCCGAGAGCGCCGTCAAAGGCTTCACATAAAGCCTTGTCATTGGATACTGATCCGAGTATATTGATCACTTGTCGCTGACCTTTTTGCCTGCTATGATCTCCGAGACCGCATCACAGGCAGTCTCGAAAGAATCGAAGATCTCCTGCCGGATATCCTTGGGGACCTCCGACAATACATAATCCACAAGATCCCAGTGCTCCGGCACGGGACCCGTCCCGATCCGGACTCTCGGGAAGACTTCCGTTCCCATATGAGCGATAACGGACTTCATTCCGTTATGCGTTCCGGCAGAACCCTTGTCACGGACACGGATCTTGCCGCGGGCGATATCTATATCATCGTAAACGACGATGACATGATCTGCGGGGATCTTGAAGAACTTGGATGCCGCCGCAACGCTGATTCCGGAATTATTCATGAATGTGAGGGGTTCCATGATGATCACATCACACTCTTCGATCTTTCCTTTGCCGTACCTTGCGTCGAACTTGTTCTTGTTAAGGGATATGCCGTTATGTTCCGCCAAAAGTTCCACGGTAAGAAACCCCATGTTATGCCAGGTGTAGGCATATTCTTTGCCGGGGTTGCCCAGGCCCGCTATGAGCCACATGTTGCCGCCTTTTGAGTTATTAAACTTCAACACGGCGCTTATCATCCAATCTGATGTAATTCGAACCTCTCATACGGGATTTCTTTGCGACCCACTCGTCCTTGTTGACCTGCTTGGATCTTCCGATACCGAGACCCAGAGCCGGAACATCTTCCGTTATGGTGGATCCTGCAGCGATGTAGCTGTCCTTGCCCAGGACAACGGAAGACAGGATATTGGAGTTGCCTCCGATGAAGACATTGTCTTCGATGATACAGCCCTTCTTGTCTTGACCGTCAAAGTTACATGTGACAGTTCCGCATCCGAAGTTGACATTCTTGCCGACCTGGGAATCTCCGATATATGTAAGGTGTCTTGCTCTCGTATACTCATCGACAGTGGAGTTCTTGACCTCTACATATGCGCCGAGGGTAACATGATCTCCGATGACCGTGTCGGGTCTTATATGCGTGAAGGGTCCGATCCTGCAGTCCTGTCCGATGGTGCACTGTGTCGCGATCGTGTTATCGATAGTGGTGCCGTCGCCGACCTTGACGCAGTCAAGTCTTGTGTAGTCGCCGATCATGCAGTCGGAACCGATCCTGGTGTCACCCATAAGAGTCGTTCCGGGAAGGATTACAGTATCGGGTCCGATCTCGACCGCATAGTGGATCCATGTCGTATCCGGGTCCATGATCTGAACGCCGTTCAGCATGTGCTTGCGGATGATCCTCTGATTCATTATCTTCTGAGCCTCGGACAGCTGGATGCAGTCATTGACTCCGCGGGTATCGTCAAAATCGCAGATCACGGCGCCGATCTTGTAGCCGTCGCCGATAAGGATACCGATAGTGTCGGTAAGATAGTACTCTTTCTGGGCATTCGATGCTCCGAGCCTTCCCAAAGAGGACAGGAGCAAGGGGGTCTTGAACACATACATCGAAGAGTTGATCTCTTTGATCTGTCTTTGTTCTTCAGTTGCATCCTTATGCTCAACGATGCACTGAACATGACCTTCCTCATCTCTTACGATCCTGCCGTAACCGGTGGGATCATCTGCCAAAGCGGTGATGATGACACAGGCATAGCCGTTGCTGTCGATGGTCTCCAAGGCTCTTCTCAATGTGTCAGCCGATACCATGGGGCTGTCACCGGGAAGTACGATCGTATATCCGTCGCGGCCCTCAAGGAATGTCTGAGCCTGCATGACGGCATGACCGGTTCCGAGTCTCTGTTCCTGGAAAGCATAGATAACGTCTTCTCCCAGGATCTCTCTGATCTCTTCCTGCCTGTCTCCTACTATATATGCCTGTTCGCTGCACCCGATCTCGTAAAGAGCGTCTGCCACCCACTTGATAATGGGTTTGCCTCCGACTCTGAATACGACTTTAGAGTGCTTCGACTTCATTCTGGTGCTGTTGCCTGCCGCCATAACTACAGAACAGATTTCCATTTTTCTTCATCTCCGTGTTTTTTTACTTTTTGGTTACGCATTTGCCGCGCCGACATATTATAGCAAATTTATTATTATAATAAAGTCGATTTGTGACAAAAACAACTTTTCGGAGGGATAACGTGAAGAAAAAGTACGGAAGATATTTTGTCAGGCTCGTGTCTTTGCTGTGCCTTCTGGCCGCAACAGGCATATTCATGATCTACGCCAACAGCCTCCACGGTAAGGTCGCGGCAAGCAATATCGCACCCGAACAGACGGCAGAAGAAGCATCTCCGGCTCCGTCAGAACCTGAAGAAACAACTGTTGCAACAACCTCCGATACAACCCCTTCCGAGACGACCGAAGACCCGGATGCAACTCCCACTCCCGAACCCGAGTATGTGGAACCCGAGATGAAGGAAGCCTGGTACAACGGTTTCTCAGACCCCAGGACCGTCCGCGCTGAAGTCGTACACCCCACAGGCGACGTTACGGTTCTTGTAAACAAATACTATACCCTTACTGAAGATTACGAACCGGATGACCTGGTAAATCCCAAGCACGCCGGCGAACAGAAGCTCAGGAAAGAAGCAGCCGATTCCTATGAGAAGATGTACGATGCCTGCAAGGCGGAAGTCGGCAACGGCATATATCTCATCTCAGGTTACAGGAGCTTCTCTTTGCAGAAGACCCTCTTCACCCGTTCCATGAACAAGAGGAGCCTTGCCTTTGCCTGCAAGCGCAACGCTTACCAGGGCAGATCCGAACACCAGCTGGGACTTGCCATGGATATAAGCCCCGAAGGCTCGACCATGATATCCGACGACTTCGGTAAGACAAAGGTCGGACAGTGGGTCGATGCTCACTGCCATGAGTACGGCTTCATCAGGAGATTCCAGACCCAGTGGATCAACGAGACCGGCTACGACAACGAAGCATGGCACTACCGCTATGTGGGCGTCGAACTTGCAACTTACCTTACCGAGCACGATATGTCCCTCGAGGCATACTACGATAAGTGTCAGGTAATGCCGTAAAGATATCTTTTCGCACCGAAAAGTTGATATTACATATATTTGTGCTACAATACCTCTCGGTCAGTTCAAACTGACCGGTTGAATTCCAAGGCGGGGCGCAATTCCCCGACCGGCGGTGATGTCATATGACAAAGCCCGCAACCCTTGCAAAACGCAAGGCTGACGCAGTGAGACTCTGCGGCCGACGGTACAGTCCGGATGAAAGGAGATGATATATATGGAATCCAAACGTAAATCAGTTCTTATCAGGCTCGCAGGCACTGCGATACTTACCGCTATGGCATCTGCCCTCATGTACTATGAGATGCCGCTGCCGTTCATGCCGCCTTTCCTGAAGTTCGACTTCTCGGAGATCCCCGTTCTCATGGGATCGTTCGCGCTGGGCCCGGTCTTCGGTGTAATTATCGAACTTTTGAAGAACCTTATACACCTTCCCATGAGCCAGACCGCAGGCATCGGTGAGATGTCCAACTTCATAACAGGCAGTATCTATGTGCTGACAGCAGGCCTCATCTACAACAAGATGCACAGCAAGCCCGGGATCATCGTATCTTCTGCCGTTGCAACCATAGTCCTTGCTCTGGTGGGGATACCTCTCAATGCTTATGTCACTCTTCCCTTGTATGCAACCGTTCTCGGTTTCTCCACGGAGGCGATCGTAGGCATGAGCCAGGCAGTCAACCCTCTCATCACTTCCAAGTGGTCACTTATCATGTGGGGATTCGTGCCGTTCAATCTCTTCAAGGGCATCGTTGTAGGGATCATCACTTTCCTTGTAAGTCTGCCGCTGTCACGGCCTCTGAAGGCTATCAGGCGCAAAGCAGGACTTAAGGTCTGATCTGTCATCTATCCCCTCCCGCGGATTATCTGATATAATCTTCACGAGAAAAAATCCGTGGGGGTTTCATATGGCTTACGATAACGCAAAATGCGAAGAACTGTCAGAGCTTCTGACTTCCTTCATTTGTCACGCCGCAGGGCACCTGCCCGACGACGTTAAGGCGAGATTAACCGAGATGTCCAAGATCGAAGACGAGGGTTTTGCACCCGCGATCTACGACGTCATGAAGAAGAACATGGAGCTTGCGGACTCCCTGGGACGCCCGTCCTGTCAGGACACCGGAATACCCCAGTTCTTCGTACGTGTCGGCTGTGACTGGCCGTACCTGGCAGAGATCGAACCGGCTCTCGTGGAAGCCGTAAAGAAGGCAACGGTAAAGGCACCTCTGAGGCACAACGCGGTAGAGGTTTTCGATGAATATAATACGGGAAACAACATCGGACACAGAGTGCCCTGGATCGATTGGGAGATCGTAGGGGATTCTGATGCATTGGAAGTATATTTCTACATGGCAGGCGGCGGATGCTCTCTGCCCGGAATGGCCAAGGTCTTAATGCCCCTGGAAGGCTACGACGGCATAGCAAGACTGGTATTCGATCAGATGACATCCTACGGCGTCAATGCCTGCCCTCCCTGCCTTGTGGGTATCGGCATAGCAGGCTCGGCGGAAGTCGCTGCCAAGTTATCCAAGAAAGCGCTCTTAAGACCCGTCGGTTCTCATAACCCCAACCCCAAGGCTGCCAAGATGGAATCGGATATCGAAGAAGGCCTGAATAAGATCGGCCTGGGGCCCGGCGGATTCGGCGGCAAGCTCTCGGTCATGGGAGTCAACATCGAGCAGGCTGCAAGACATCCGGCAACCCTTGCGATGGGTCTGTCCACTGCATGCTGGGCACACAGGCGCGCCAAGATCGTGATCAACCCCGACATGACATATGATTTTGCAACACACAAGGGGGTAACTTTATGAGCGATTTTCATACATTCGAATTTACGACTCCTCTGACAGACGAGGATATCAGGAAAGTACATATCGGTGACGTCATATACCTTACGGGTGATGTGGTAACGGGAAGAGACGACGTTCACCACAGGGTAGTCAAGGATAACAGAGAAGTTCCCGTAGATCTTGCCGGCAAAGCGATCTTCCACGCGGGTCCCATCATGCAGAAGATAGGAGACGACAAGTTCAAAGTCGTATCCGTCGGCCCCACCACTTCCATGAGGATGGAGAGCGCCGAGGCGGAGTTCCTTGCCAAGACCGGCGTCAAACTGATCATCGGCAAGGGCGGCATGGGGCCCAAGACCACACAGGGCTGTATCGACAACTGCGCGGTCCATACCATCTTCCCCGGCGGCTGTGCCGTAGTCGCGGCAGAAGAAGTGCTGGATGTTGAAGGTGTTGAGTGGGCGGACCTCGGAATGCCCGAAGCAATGTGGAAGCTTAAGGTCAAAGGATTCGGACCTCTCATAGTTTCTATCGATTCATACGGCGGCAACCTGATCGAAGACAATAAGAAGCTCTTCAATCAGCGCAAGGAAGAGCAGCTGGAAGCACTCTCCGGCAAACTCGATTTCCTGCACTGATCACACATCATGATCCCGCTTCCTTCCGCAAGAGAGTTATCACAAAGATTCACGGGGTTCCTGTTCGATCTGGACGGGACCCTGCTTGATTCCATGGACGCGTGGGTCAAGGCAGACGAGTCTTTCCTGGGACGCCGCGGTTTCGAGGTCACACCGGATTACACTCAATTCGTCAAGACAAATTCCGTCGAAAATTCAGCCCTTTATACCATCGAACGGTTCGGTCTGGATATGAGACCCGAAGATGTAATCGCCGAATGGCACGACTTCGTAAGTGATGAATATGCGCACAAGATAAAGCTCAAGGAAGGAGCTTTCGAATTCCTGAACCTTGCAGCGGAAGCCGGCATTACCCTGGGCGCCGCAACCGCGCTGGATGAAGTCAACGCCACATCGGCGCTCAAGAACAATAAGATCTTCGACCTGTTCACGAGAGTCTATACTTTGGCGGAACACGGATCGTCAGATGACATCACATCAGACAAGACAAGACCGGAATTTTATCTTGCCGCTGCCAAAGCATGCGGTATGGAAGACGACCCGAAGAAGATAATCGTTTTCGATGATGTGCCGGATGCATTGCGGGCGGCAAAGCTTGCCGGGTATGCCGTATGCGGAGTATATGACAAGGTCGGAACTTCGGAAATGTCAGAACTTGACTTCTGTGACTGGTCGATAATTAAGTTTCCCGTATCGTAATGTTTTATTATTGCTTCTTTAATACTTTCGCAAAATATACCTGTGATAATATATTCGGGGGATGTCCCATACATCTATTCGGAGGACAATAGCGGGTGGCAAGAGGCAACGAGAGATCCTTCCTGTCAGGGAAGGCTATATACTTCATCACTTTGATAATCCTTACTTTGGGGTTTGTCGCGCTCCTTGCGCTCCATTGCGTTCTGAGGAGTGACTTTTATTCCATCATATTCCTGTTCTCGACGATGCTCATATCGTTCGCGATAAACCTTCTTTACGATAAGTTCGGATTCTATGCATCATTCGCTCTGAACTTCATCCAGTCGATGATCTACATCTATGAGATCGCAACACTAGGCAGGGATTCTTCACGACTTCTACTCGTCGGAACATTCCTGATCATGGTGATCAACCTCGCTTTGCAGTTCTACAGGATCAGGATCCTGTCGCAGGCTACCGACGAACGCGAAAAGAAGAAGAAAGAACGCTCCGACGAGATCTCCAGGTCTTTGGAGAAAGACATGAACGAGCGCCCCTCTCTTATACAGAATTACAACAATGCCAACAGCAACGGAACATCAGTTTACGAATATTCCGTGATGCCTCATCTCGACCCGCTGACCACTCTTCCGGGACGCGACATGATCCGCGACAAGATCGACCGCCTGATCATGGGGGCATCTTCCAGGAACGACAATTCTTCATACACCACAGATTCCAAATTCATGGTTATATATCTTTCGATCGACAACGCATCCAAGCTTGCCGACATCACCGGCAACTGCAATATGGATCTGTTCATTCAGAACATTTCCCACAGGCTCAGAGAGGCATGCGATCCTTCGGACATGCTGGCCCGCGCCACTGATGCGCAGTTCATTATCCTGTCCAAGAGGATCCTTCCTGAAGATAAGCTGGAAGCATATATCGACAAGCTCACCAGGAGAATGCTCCGCGCTCTTTGCGCAGGTCTCGATTCTCTTCCTGCGGTAATATCTTACGGCACCGCTTCTTATCCGGCACAGGGAAGGGACGGCGGTTCTCTTATCAACCATGCCGAGCTGAACCGCAAGATCTGTTACGACAATACGGATAAGGTCAGTTATCCTTCGATCCCCGACAACAGGCAGGCATCATCAGCTCTGGTTCCTGCCAACCCCTCCGAGGCTTTCTCGTTTGAGGGAATGTCCAGAGATGAGATCATCTCAGTTTTCGAGGAGGCCATCTCATCGGGGAACCTCTACATGTCCTATCAGCCTTACTACACCTCAGAGCGCAAGCTCCTGGGTATAGAGGCTTTCTTAAGGCTGCGCAAAGGTGACGATCTCGTCCCGCCTTCAATATTCCTGGCGGCTGCCGAACATGCGGGCTACATGAACAGAATCGGTTCGTTCTCCCTGGAAGAAGCCCTCGGTGTTATCGCCCGGGCCAACGAGATCATTCCGGAACTGTCCCTGAACCTCAACATATCCGCATCGCAGTTCTGCCTGCCTGACTTCATAGCTCAATTCAACAACGCGATCTCCAATTCAGGCGCATCCATTGCAAATCTCATCCTTGATGTCCCCGAGTCAACATTGCTGTCCGAGCTGGATGACATCAGGAATACGATCGAGAAACTTTCCGGAATGGGGGTCCGCATGGCACTTAATAACTTCGGATCCGGATACTCCTCCTTCAACACGATCCCGTTGCTTCCGATATCCGTAGTAAAGCTGGATGCATCTTTCACATCTAACCTTCCTACCCGTTCGGACGTCAGGATCCTTACATCTTCCGTAATATCCGTTCTTCACGATATAGACATCAACGTCTGTGCGACCGGCATAGAAAACGCCGAACAGTATAACTACTTAGCCGGCGCCGGATGTGATTATTTCCAGGGAACATATATGTCTGAAGAAGTGAGGGGCGACCGTTTTATTCAGTCACTTATGAATTGATCTTCGGATCTCAACCAACACCCATCTCTGACAGGACTCTTGCCAGACGTGCCACAGGCAGTCCCACAACATTAAGATAATCTCCGTCGATCTTCTCTACGAGCAGAGCACCTTTGGTCTGTATGCCGTATCCGCCCGCTTTGTCGTAGGGATCATCTGAATCAATATACTCTTCTATCTTTTGCTCCATATAAGGATCAAGATCCCAAAACTTTACCTTGGTCTCTTCAGTAAACGATATTATCTTCTCACCCTGGATAACTGCCACACCCGTTGCCACGACATGTTCTATTCCGGACAGTTCCGTAAGCATCTCCTTAGCTTCTTCGCGGTCCCGGGGTTTGCCCAGGATCTTACCGTTGGCGATAACGGAAGTATCCGCTCCGATAACCACATCATCCGGGTGTGCCTTTGCGATTACAAGAGCTTTCTCCAAAGCAAGGGCTTCGCTGACCTTCACGGGATCTGTTCCCGTAAGGGATTCTTCTATTGCGCGTTCATCAATATCGGCGGCTTCGATATCAAAACCGCCGATTATGAGATTCATTAATTCCTTTCGCCTCGGTGAGAGGCTTGCCAGTATTACCTTCATGGATTATCGTTATTACCGCCGTCAAGATCATCAAGATCCAGGAAGAGTTCATCAGGATCCGTGATCGGAGGCATTGTCTCCCATATAGGTCTTGTCAATGTAGGCAGAGCCTCTTCTTTTGCTTCATTATCGGAGCCGGAATCCTCAGAGATGACTTCAACGTCAGATCCTTCTTCGACATCATCTTTGGTCTCAGCTGCATCTTCTTCCGCAGCTTCGACTACAACCGCTTCATCTTCTTCTATGACAGCGTCTGTGATCATCTCGGGTTCGGAACCTTCAGCTTCGGCCTCATCTTCGATGACCGGCTCGTCTTCTGCGTCTGCCGCCTCTTCTGTTGCGGCTTCTTCTGCCGCTTCAATGATCGCGTCTTCCGCCTCTATTACTACATCCGCTGCTTCGGCATCTTCTGCTTCAACAACGATATCCGCGTCTGCTGCCTCTTCTTCTGCAACTTCTTCTGTTGCCTCTGCGCCTTCCGCCTCTTCTTCAGTCTCTACAGACTCATCTGCAGTATCTTCTGCAGAATCAGAGATCTCTTCTTCGGTCTCGGGAACATCTTCTCCGGCAGTTTCTTCAGTCTCTTCTGCCGGTTCCTCAACTGCTTCTTCAGCTGTTTCAACCGCTTCCTCAGCAGCCTCTTCAACGTCAGCTGCGATTTCTTCTGCTGCTTCTTCAGCCTTGTCTTCTGCGATCTCTTCAACCTTATCTTTTGCTTCTTCCGCAGCTTCTGCTTCAGCCTTATCCTCAGACTCAGATTCCTTCTTGTCCTCTTCGTCCTTCTTGTCTTCCTTATCCTTCTTGATCTCTACCGTGCCTTCAGCGACACCCCTGGTGAAGAATGCCTTACGGGGAGCGTATTTATTCTCCTTCTTCTCTTCCTTTGGTTCTTCGGCAGCCTCTTCTTTCTCCTTGACGGGTTCTTCTTCCTTCTTGTCTTCTTCCTTAGTCTCGATAGCAGACCTTGCGGCAACTATGGCAGCAGTAGCAGAACCTCTCTCAGCAGGACCTGCCGCGGTATCAGCTGCGATATCCGCCATTGAAGCTCCGGATACTGTTCCGGTCTTAAGGAAGTCGATACTGTCACCGATGGACTGATCGAAGTCCACGTTGCCGTCGTTCATGTACATCGCGCCGGTTCCTTCGTACTTGGAATCGGGGTTGTCCTGGAACAGGGCATATACGTGCTTGGGATTATCCTTGTGTGTCCTTCTGTAGTAAGCATCAACAAACTTGGACAAAGGCTTGCTCATCAGGAAGCGTGACGCGGTCTTGATCGGAGCATCGATACCTTCGATCTCGTTGACCTTCTCGAAAAATTCCATACTGGTCTTGTACTCACCGCTGATGATGTAACCTGATCCGGGTTCACCTTCGTCGGTAAGGGATACCATCGCAGTAGCAACATCTCTTACATCAACGAAAGCATGTCCGCCGCCCTTGACCGGGTGTACACCCTTAAGATAACTGTTCAGGATCTTATTGATCTCATAGTCCTGTGAGTAACCGGGACCGATGATGAATGTGGGAAGAGCCATAACGGCATTGAGTCTGTTGAGAGCGACTTTCTCAAGGATGTATGCGGCAGCCTCTGCCTTGGTCTTGGCATAATCGCCTTCCGCCTTGTTCCTGTCAAAATGGATAGATACGCCTTCGCCTCTTACCGAAGAATCGAGAGCATATGCGGAACCAAGATATACGAGACGGCCGACCTTGCGCTTAAGACACATATCGACAATGTTCTGAGCGCCTGTGACATTAACACGTCTCATTATGAGGTTGCTCTCGGGAGACATGGAGATATATTCGTCTGCATGGATAAGAACAGAATGCCTGGGATCCTCAAGATCGAAAAACTCCGTCATGGATTCCTTGTCCGTCGATATACCGTAGCAGATCTTGAGATTCGTATCCAGGTAATCCGACACATCCGCCTTCTCAGACATCAATATTCGGACCTTCGCGCCTTGTTCAAGGAGCATGCCGATGATCAGTTTGCCGAGCGCCCCGGCACCGCCTGTTACCAGATATTCAGAATACATAAGCCGTCCTCCGATCTTTATCAAGTGCGGTCATACAAATGTCCACACTGACGGACTATATATATTTTACCATCCTTTATTCGAATTTGAATATATGCGGAGCGGGCTCAAATCAAAATTTTATTAATTAAATGTAAATGTTTCTGTTGACAAAAAAAGGTCTTGGTATTATCCTTGTCCTAACTTCATATCGTAAAGGCTTTGACGAAGAAGGTCGGTGAAGTGCGATTCTCACAGAGAGCCGCGGCAGCTGAGATGCGGCAGATGAACGTCACCAATGATCATCGCTTCCGAGCCGGTACCCCGAATTGATCCTTCGGGATCAGAGTAGACGGTACCCGTGAATGCCGCGTTAAGGCAGAGAGGTTGTTAGACCTTGTAAGTGGTGTATCCCAGGATACGCAAATTGAGTGGTACCGCGGTAATTCGTCTCAATATCCCTAAGTCAGAGGGATATTGGGATTTTTTATTTGCAACGATCTCAAGACACTGACACAAGGAACATTTATTTAAACTTAGGAGGTTTAAGAACATGACAAACAGTGTCGAAACAAAACTCAAAGAGATCGCAGGCCGCGTTAAAGCACTGCGAGAAGAGATGAACATGACTCCCGAGCAGGTTGCCGGAAAGATCGATCTGACTACGGAAGAATACTTGAAATTCGAGTCAGGTACGGAAGATCTGAACTTTACTTTCGTTTATAAGTTCGCAAATCTTGCAGGTGTTGAGATCTCAGACATCATGGAAGGATCTTCTCCTGCACTTACCGAATACGCGGTAACAAGAAAAGGTCAGGGAAGCCCGATCACAAGACGTACCGGTTATCTTTACCAGCGTCTGGCTTCAAGATTCAAGAACAAGCTCTGCGAGCCTTTCCGTGTCGTAGTGCCTTATTCAGAGGATGCTTTGAATCCGCCTTACCATCTCGTTACACATAACTATCAGGAACTCAATATCGTCGTAAAAGGAACCTTGAAGGTCATCGTCGGAGATTCCTCCGAAGTCCTTCATGAAGGAGATTCCATCTACTTCGACTCCACCAAGCCCCACGCCGAATTCGCATTGGGCGGCGAGGACTGCGAGTTCTATGCGATCATCCTCAACCCTGAATCCTGGGGCAAGGGTGAGAACTTCACCACCCCTTATAACTCCGAAGAGATCCGTACGGACAACGTCACCAATGTTGATGCCGCCAACCTTGAAGATGCAGTTTATACCCATTACTTAAACGGCGTTCTCGGTGAGGACGGCCAGCTCGTGGATGTTGATATCGATGTCCCCGCATGTAAGAAGTTCAACTTCGCTTTCGACTGCGTTGACGTTATCGCCGACAAGAACCCTGACAAGACTGCCATGGTCTGGGTCGCAAAAGACTGCGTTACTGACAGGATCTTCACCTTCGGAGACATGAAGCGCTATTCCAACATGACCGCAAACTACTTTAAGTCTCTGGGCATCAAGAAGGGCGACAAGGTAGTACTCGTATTAAAGCGCCACTATCAGTTCTGGTTCGCCATGATCGGTCTCGAGAAGATCGGTGCTGTTGCGATCCCTGCAACCCATCTTCTCCGTGACCACGACTACGAATACCGCTTCAATGCAGCAGGCGTAAAGGCCGTATTCTGTACCGCTGATGACGATGCTGCAGTCGAAGCCGAGAAGGCAGCAAAGGCATGCGGAGTAGAGACCCTCATCATCTGCAACGGACAAAGAGAAGGTTGGCACGATTTCAACGAAGAGTTCAAGAACTTCCCTGATGTATTTGAAAGACCTGAAGATTATGCCTGCGGTTACGACCCCATGGTCATGTTCTTCACATCAGGAACGACAGGCTACCCCAAGATGGCTCTGCATTCATACATGTATGCGATCGGTCACATCACGACTGCAAAATATTGGCAGAACGTAGATCCCAACGGACTCCACTTCTCCATCTCCGATACGGGCTGGGGAAAAGCTCTCTGGGGCAAGCTCTACGGACAGTGGCTCTGCGAAGCTCCCGTCTTCACATTCGACTTCGACCGCTTCAAGGCTGAAGAGATCCTGCCCATGTTCGCCAAGTACAACATCACGACATTCTGCGCTCCGCCTACCATGTTCAGATTCTTCATCAAGGAAGACCTGTCCAAGTACGACCTGTCCTCACTGAAGTATGCCGTAACGGCAGGCGAAGCTTTGAACCCTGAAGTATTCAACCGCTTCATGGCAGCAACAGGTATCCGTCTGATGGAAGGTTTCGGCCAGACAGAGACAACACTTGCCATCGCAAACCTTGTAGGATCGAAGCTCCGTATCGGATCCATGGGTAAGCCCAATCCCCTTTACGATGTCAAGATCTTGGATCCCGACGGCAATTTCTGCAAGCCCGGTGAGACCGGTGAGATCTGCATCAACACACAGAACTACCATCCTAAGGGACTCTTCCTTCAGTACTATCTCGCGCCCGACCTCACCAACGAAGCATGGCACGACGGGTGGTACCATACGGGCGACACCGCTTGGCAGGACGAGGACGGCTTCATCTGGTACGTCGGACGTACCGACGATGTTATTAAATCCTCAGGCTACAGGATCGGACCTTTCGAGATAGAGAATGTCATTATGGAGCTCCCTTACGTATTAGAGTGTGCCGTAACAGGCGCGCCTGACCCTCAGGGTGTAAGAGGCATCGTAGTAAAGGCTTCCATTACTCTCGTTAAGGGCTCCCGCGAACCCTCCGACGAACTCGTAAAAGAGATCCAGAACTACGTCAAGGAAAAGACTGCTCCTTATAAGTATCCCCGTATCGTGGAATTCGTTGACGAACTCCCCAAGACCATCAGCGGCAAGATCCGCCGCGCCGCCATCAGGGGCGAAGCCAAGGACAACGTCACGACTCAGGATTCCCTGGATACATCCAAGAAGGATTGATCTTAAATAAATCAAACGGTCAATGCCCGGTTCAGACGAGCCGGGCATTTTTATGTTCCGGCAATAATATTGATTCTCTCTTTCTCACGCGTTATAATATCGAAATTGTTATTGTAATAACGAATAAGGAGGATATCGATATGGCAATAAATGCAGAATCCAAACCCGCCAGATTAAGCGATGCCCTGATCGACGACTTCATCAAAGTCAGGAAATATAAGCGCATGTCCCAGGCAGAACTTGCAAAGAAGTCAGGGCTCCACCAGGCAGCAGTCGGAAGGATCGAGAACAAGAGCACGGACCCGAGACTTGAGACATTGATGAAGATGCTCAACACGATGGGTTATACCCTTACGGTAATCCCTGCATTTTTTGAGCCTGAACATGCCACGACTTTGGAGATCAACGGAGTAATGGAGTCTTTGAGCGATGAGAGCCTCAAGAGGATCAAAGCATATGCCGATGCTTTGTATGAAGAAGAGTTGAAGAGGAAGCAGGAAGCATTCGAGAAATTGATGAGTCTTGCAAAACCGATGGATATTGGTGATGACTACAAGGCAATACTTGAAGAGGAGTTGATCCGCAAATATGAAGGTCTTGATTGATACAAACGTAATGATCGATGCCATTACCAAACGGGATGGTGCTTCATCTTTTTCAGCTGATGTGATCGCTATGTGTTCTTCAAACAGGATCACAGGTTTTGCCGCGCCTCATTCTTTCAGCAATATGTATTACATTTTGAGAAAAGAATACTCTGATAAGAACAGGCGGATCATTATTAATGAATATTGCAAAATCCTGGATGTTGTGAGCATGAATGAAGATGTAATAAATGCCGCCCTCAACAATAACAACATAACCGACTTTGAAGATGCGATCCAGTATGCCAGCGCAGAGTCGGTCGGAGCAGATTATATAGTTACCCGCAATGTAAAAGACTACGGCAGATCTTCTATCAAAGCTTTATCTCCTGAAGAATTCCTAAGAACTACAGAAAAGGAAAGAGCCACTTAGTTATATTCAAAAAGCGGTTGAAATTATCCTTTACTTTTAACAATTTGTCTGATATATTTTGCACAAGAAATGGGTTTTGTACCGTACGTGTTATTTATTAACAGCCAAGCGGGGTGCTCGTTTCTTTTTTTATGTTTATCACGTCGTAAAGGTACTTTTTTCCGTTGAGATCATGTCTTATTATCATGTAAACATGAAAAACATTGTAACGTTCAATTTCTCCGCTTCCGTCATAAACCGGCAAGGCAAATCTTGATTCAAATCTGTACCATCCGTTACCTCCATCTATCATATGTTTCTCTTTCTTATTTACTGTATGTTGACCTCTACTGGCAATTTCTATCATCTCACCCAACCCTTGGGATGCATTCGCCTTTGCCTTTGCGTTAGTCCCTTTTAGTGACCGGGTATAATCTGAGTGTGCATATTCATCAGGTAAATCCTTCCCAAAATATACAATATCATCCGTTTCCGATATCTTATAAAATTCCCCCACATGCTCCTTTAAATATTGTTCAACATCATTCCAACTAATCGCTCTCTTCCCCTTAAATATAATGTCATTAATCAAAACAATATTGTTTCCTTCGGTATCTTTTATTATTGATACATTTCTATCTGATTTGTTTCTCATTCTTTCCACCTCCTCACGCCGGTATCTCCCACAGACCTGATATACCGTCCGAGACAAGTCTCTCCTTGCGGTAGGATATCCTCCGTCTGTCTTCTGATGATATGAACTTGTCCCAGAAGAGTTCATAAATGATGTAGGGATCCCGTTCATTCCTGTTGTTCTTGTAGATCTCATCGGATGCGACATTGATCGAATAAACGGAAGATCCGGCTCTCATAAGGAGCAGAGCGTGCCTTCGGTCATAAAGAAGGAAATCCCCGTCGAAAACATCTTCAAGTACCGCCTGCCTGATTATCGGTATCACTATCCCCGAAGGTTCCGTCACGGCAACCTGAACATCATTTACGGGAACCGACATAAGTTCCTGAAGTTCATCTCCCGCTTCACGGTAAAGATCTCTTATGCGGCGGCGCATTGCCCTGATCCTGCAATCGTCTGTTCTCTCAAATATCGAAGGTCCTTCACAAAGAGCGCGGCATATAAGATCGTAGATCATGGGCTCAACGCCGTCGGCTGCGGTAAGAAAATAATCATAGACCAGCTGCTGACATTCAGTGCCGGCATTGTGTCCGATATAACGGTAGAAATTATCCGCGATATCCCTGTCGGTCCTAATATACACGGGACGCTGAGGCACCTCGACAGCCGATTCAGGATTAATAGAATCCGGTCTTACATGTCTTGCAACCGCAAAAGCGATAACGCACAATAAACCTTCCAAAGTGCCGTCATAAACAAAGTCATACCGCATGATAAGAATCCTCCCGTCTCGTTATGTGAGAGAATTCTATCACGCGAACATATGTTTGTAAATGCCATTAATGGGACTTATCCCGGGGCGCTACAAAAAGATCCTTCCGGGACAAGACTACTTTGCGGCCAAAGCCTCTTCGATCCTCTTGATCACAATTTTAAGCGCCTTGATCCTCGCGTAGTATTTATCATTGGATTCCAGTACATACCACGGAGCAAAGGAAGTATTCGTCTTGGCGATCATCTCGTCGATTGCCTCCTCGTACTGATCCCACTTCTCGCGGTTGCGCCAGTCCTCATCGGTGATCTTCCACTGCTTCTCGGGCGTGTTCTGTCTGTCAGTGAACCTTGCGAGCTGGGTATCCTTATCGATCTGCACCCAGAACTTTATGACGACCGCGCCCCAGTCGGTAAGTTCTTTCTCGAACTCGTTGATCTCGTTATAGGCGCGTTGCCAGTCGTTCTCAGTGCAAAAGCCCTCGATCCTCTCCACCATGACACGGCCGTACCAGGTGCGGTCGAAGATCGCGATGTGCCCGTCCTTGGGAAGCCTTCTCCAGAATCTCCAAAGATAGTGACGGGCTTTCTCCGCAGGCTCGGGACTTGCAATGGGATGCACTTCATAGCCTCTCGGATCCAAGGCCGCAGCGACTCTCTTGATATTGCCTCCCTTGCCTGCCGCATCCCAGCCTTCGTATGCGATAACCACCGGGATCTTCCTGCGGTAGAGTTCGTTATGGAGGTCAGCCAGCCTCTTTTGAAGCTTATCCAGTTCCTTCTTGTACTTATCGGGAGCGATGGACTTATCCAGAGGGATCTCGGCAAGTTTCTTCGCTTTCTTCATGGGGAACACGTTCTGCAGGAGCTGGGGCTTGACCTTGTTGTCAAGATTTGCAAGAGCCGTATCTATGGAATCCACCATGATCTCGGTCATCTGGAGTTCAGCCCAGCGGGAATCCTTGGAATCGATAAAATACCAGGGTGCCACGAACTGGTTGGTGCTGGCAAGATAATCGTCGAAAACATCAAAGCACTTCTTGTAGTGCTTATTCTGCCACCTGTCCTTAGATGTAACACGCCACTTCGCAGACTTATCCTCTTCCAAAGCATCAAGTCTCTTCTTCTGCTCCTTTGCGCTTATATGGAAGAAGAACTTGACTACGAGATACCCGTTATCGTTAAGCTGCCGTTCGAACCTTCTTATGCTCGTAAGTCTGTTCTGATATTCTTTCTCGGAAGTCTTACCCGACAGAAGTTCGCTCGTAACTTCACCCATCCAGCTGCCGTCGAAGAACATGAACTTACCTGCGGCAGGTATCCTTACAAAATATCTGTAAAGGAACGGGAACCTGTCTTCTTCGGGATCGGATTTGCCCTTCAGAGTCTCGACCTTAAAGAATCTCGGATCCAGATTCTTTATTACGCGTCCCAGAGTGTTCCCCTTGCCTGCGGCACCCCAGCCGTCCATGACCACAAGGACGGGCAGACCGCACTCCTTTATCTTCGTCTGACGTTTGGCAAGTTCAGCCCTTGCAACATCAAGTCTTGCTTTGATCTCATCGTCATCCGGCCGGTCCGGCTTTGCCCATTCCCTCAGCATAAGAACACCTCCAGTCTTAATGCTTATGTTGCCGCAAGCTCCGTCATCCTCTCGTGCAGTACGGGATCTTTTTTCTTGAGCGACAGGACCTTGCCGGCTCCGTCAATGAAGCAGTGCTTAGTCCTTCCGGTACAACAGACATCTCCCGTATCCTTATTGTAGATCTTATATTCGAAGGAGAACCTTACTCCCGAATACGATACGAGATCCGCTTCGATGATGATGGTATCAGAATATCTGCATGGCATCTTGAATTCCATCTCGGCAGCAACAACGGGGCTTAGGATCCCATCCTGTTCCACCTTTGCATAGGGCATCCCTATCTCATCGAAAAACCTCGATCTTGCCTCCTCGAAAAACCTTATGTAATTCGAGTGGTGGCAACATCCCATCTGATCTGTCTCGTAGTATTGTATGTAATGTTCTGTTCCGATGATCTTTCCCATTTCATCTGTTCCCTTTCAGTTTATCTTCCAAGATCAATATGCTCTCTAATATTATCGCACCGTGATCGGCTGCAATTCCATCTCTTTTTACGACTTTATAAGATCTTTCTTCTATGCCGGATATGTCCTTGCGGGCTTCTGCAACCGTACAGCTGAGCCTGATCTTATCCTTATCCGACACTAGGGTCAGATCGTATGTGCCGTCCTTGTTATCCCTGATATCGACACTGAACCAGTCGGCCTGTGCCGCATCGTCTCCTGCTGCGAAGGCGATATCCTTCTCATCGACTATGGAAGCAAAAGCGGTAGTGATTATGCGGGTCCTGGGGTCCCTGTCCCAGTCCCCGTAAGTCTTAAGCTGGACCGCATCTATCCCTTCTATCCCGGTCTCTTCCGAAAGCTCCCTCAAGGCAGCATCCTTGAGATTTTCACGGTATTCCACAAATCCCCCGGGAAGTGCCCACAAGCCGATAGACGGATGGTTGCCGCGCCTGATCAGCATGATCTTTTTTATCTTCCCCAAATCCTGTGTAGCAACGATGGTATCAACTGTAGCAGAAGGATTATCCCAGGTCTTGGGATCGTAGTTATCAAGGAACTCCTCCAATGTCACTCCGTCAGCATTCTTATCACATATTCCGCGAAATTCATCTATCCTGTCAGAAGGTATGTACATGATCTTATCCTCCATCGTGTATTCGTTCAGATTATATCACGATGGTAATTTGATTATGCACAGTATGAGTTATCTCAGATTTTTATAGTAATCTTCACCTCAAGACCAGCGGCGGATTATTCAACATGACCTTTATCGTTTCTTTGTATTCATCGATATCACTAAGTCTTGTGATCGTTGTCATTCTTTTGCCTGCATCCTTGCCGGAGCCGCCACAATGATATATCTTCATATCCTTTGTCCCTTCATCCAATACGATATATCTGTCATGAGAGCGATGCTTGGACTTGATAAACGTTATGCCTCTCCCCGGGTTCTCGGTAACAAAATCCTTGTACTCCGCCAACGTGAGCCTCGGTCTTGCCATATTGTCACTGATTATGGTAATGCTAACCTCCTTCTTTGAATGTGCCAGATGATGTAATACCTTTATCCCTATATAGTCATCGATAATTGCTATCTTTCTCTTGGCACTCCTGTAGATCTTCTGATATGCTTCATCCGCCTTAAACGGTTCCCCGTTAAGGATAAGTATCTCCTCATCTCTTTCTCCCTGATCGAAGAGCTTGATTATGTCTGATAGTTCCGTCTTAGTTACCATCGTCTCCTGTATTGAGCAGATTTGTCTGGAATTCTCCTCGACTTTAGCAACCAAGGCAAAGTAGTCCTTGGGGGTAAGAAGAGATTGGTTCTCGATCAGATAGTCTTTCATGGATTTAAAGAGGCGGATCAGGATCTTGCTCTGTTCTACTGCCAGATCTCCTTTAAGAACAGTCATAAGCATATAAACACCTTGCTCAGTAAATGCTTTGACTGGTTTTGTCCTCCCGCCTTTTGATCCCTTGGTTTGAATCGAAATCACATTTTGTGATTTCGATAAAGATTCCATTTCTTCCTTATTCAATTCAAACATGAAATCTTCATCGAATCTGTTAATATTGCGTTTAACCTGTTGGTTAAACGCGCTGACCGAGAAACCATAGATCTCTGCCAGGTCAGAATCCAGCATTACCTGCTGACCACGGATAGTGTATATCTTATCTTTCAGTGTAGACTCATCTACGATAATGGCCCGGTTATCATCCAACATTGTCTTGTCCTCCACCGAAATCTTTTACCAGATTATAATTTAAGAACATTTGTTTGTAAACGTCATTAATGGGACTTATCTATGCATTAATAAAACCGCAACCGTAACGGATTGCGGTTAACTCGAGGTCAAATTTTTTGACCTCGATCGCGGAACTGATTGCAATGGTATTCGATCCTTGTAACTGTCAGCCTACTGTCTCCAATATCGCCTTGAGGAAATCATCGTATTCTTCGAAGGCGGGAAGGTCGGGATTGTCTTTCTTGATCTGCTCAGTGCTCCTGAAAAGGAATCCTGCACGGGATGCGCGGATCATGCCCAGGTCTTGGGATCGTATTTCTCAAGGGACTCCTCCAATGTCACTCCGTCAGCATTCTTATCACATATTCCGCGAAATTCATCTATCCTGTCGGAAGGTATGTACATATCCTGATCCTCCATCGTGTATTCGTTCAGATTATATTATTGTTTTATACCACCCTCTTGACACCCTATTATCCCTTTGATATCATCCAATAAACTACATTTGTATTTTTTGAGGAGAAGCATGGACAAGATAAAGAAACTCCCTGATTCGGAATTTGAGATCATGAAAGCGGTGTGGCACAGCGACGAACCGGTCACATCACCGGATCTCACGGACAAACTGAAAACCCTGCGTCCCGACAAGGACTGGAAGCAGCAGACCATCATGACCATGCTTGTGCGCCTCGAGAAGAAGGGATTCCTGCGTTCCGAAAAGATCTCCAAGGAACGGGGATACTATGCCGTTATATCCGAAAGTGAATACATGGCCGTTGAAGCGGCGAGCCTGAGACAGCGCTTCGGGTCGGCTAAGGTGACCGGATTCGTCAAGGCCCTCTGCGATGACAAGGAACTGTCAGATGAAGACATAGCCGATCTTAGGGATTGGCTCGATAATATGTGAGGCTCTCTATGTTCAATATATTGTTCTGTTCGATCAATATGACCCTCGTAACGCTCCTTTATATGCTCATATCCAGAGCTACCAAAGGGCACCAGTCTCCCGCCGTCAGATACTATACCTGGGTGATCATAGCAATAGGATTCCTGATACCCATAAGACCGGTCGTCGGCAGATCAGCGATCTCCATCGATACAAAACATTACGAGACCACCCCCCTCATGGGAACCGGCAATTCTGTCGCTACACCCAGCTTAAGTCAGATTCTGCTCGTGATCTATATCATAGGGATCATTGCAGGCATTGCCGTCTTTATCGTAAAGACCTGTCTATGGCACAGAACACTCAGGCGGCTGGCGCTGCCTGCCTTCTCGGATATGGAAAAGACCGCCGATGATATCCGTGCGGAACTCGGGATCGGATCGGTCAGCATCATGATCGTTCCCGGGATCTCAACCCCGATGATGACAGGACTTACAAAACCTACGGTATTTCTCCCCAACCGCGATTACGAAGATGACGAACTCAGGCTAATCATCAAGCACGAGCTGACGCACTTTAAGCACCACGATCTCTGGGTAAAGCTCATCGTTACCGCCTGCCGGGCACTCCATTGGTTTAATCCCGTGATGATACCCCTGATCCGTAACCTTGAACAGGAGTGTGAACTCTATTGTGATATGTCCGTCATGGCAGAAGAACCACGGGAGGCACGCAAACTCTACTGCGAATCCATCCTTAACGCCGTATCCTCTCAAAGCACGGTCAAGCAGCCGGTACTTGCAACAAATTTCTACTCGCCGAAGCAGAACCTCAAGCACAGGCTGCAGCTGATAATGGGAATGAACCTCCATGCTTTCGCCGGGATCCTGATCGCCGTTTCCATCCTCTGTGCCGTATGCGGCATCATAGTAAATGCAAATGCTCAAGACAGGTACGACGGGCGGGATACCGATTCTCCTGAAGTCACCGAATCATATATGCCTTTGGATTATGACACCGACGGCGCCTTTGACGAAGTAGAAGAGACCACCTATTGGGATGTTGAGCACTCAGAACCGGAAGGCGGTGATTATTCTGCCGCCACTACATTCGATGAAGTGGAAGAGACTACCTATTGGCGTGAAGAACCTGAGTCAAGCTTACCGACGACCGTAACTGAAGTAACGACCACCATGACTGAATAATTTTTTTACCCATATAAACTACATTTGTAGTTTATTAACACTTACGAAAGGACAATAATGAGAAATCTCCTCCGCAAACCATGGATATATAATCTTATCCTTGCCTGGCTCCTGACAGCGCTGGGATTTCTTGCCGCGGGCGGTTCGGATTTCATGTCCAAAGGATTCGTACAGGACATCAATATAATCCTTTTCGCAGGGATAATGATCGTTCTTTGGGTCATCATCGATCTTCTCCCGGATACAAAGTTTATCCGCATTCTTATGATCACGACCTGCATGATCTACTTTACTTCCGTATCTTCTATCCGGGGCGACAACCTCTACACGCTCGCACTGTGCGCCTTGTTCGGCGGGATCCTGTACTTCACCGACATATCGGATATCCGCCTTAAGATCGACAGGCGCATAGCTTATGTCACGGTGATCTGTCTTACACTGATCTTCATCGGAGTCATCGGCGGCAACTGCTGTCTTATCATCCTCAATCACGGAACCGCCTGTTTTGACTTCGGACTGTTCAGCCAGATGTTCCGTTATATGAAAAATACCGGTCTCCCCTACACGACCTGCGAGCGTGATTTCCTCATGTCTCACTTTGCAGTCCACATGTCGCCTGCATATTACCTGATCATGCCGGTCTATTATCTTATTCCGAGTCCTCTGACTCTCGATATCTGTCAGGCCGTGATCGTTGCAAGCGGGATCATTCCTCTATTGAAGATCATGAAGCATCTTTCAATATCCAACGTCGCGATCATCATGTTCAGTCTGATGTATCTTCTCTTCCCGGGATTTGCCGGAGGGTGCTTCTTCCATCTTCACGAAAACTGTTTTCTTGCGCCTTTCGTTCTGTGGCTGGTCTATGCCTTTGAGAAAGAGTCATCCATACTGCGCATAGTCTTTACGATCCTGGTCCTCTCTGTAAAAGAAGACGCTGCCATATATGCCGCATCCATCGCTTTATACTTTCTCTTAGTAAACAAAAAGCGCATCTTAAACTCCGTCATCCTCATATGTTCGGTCCTGTATTTTATGTGTGTCACACATTACCTTACAAATTCGGGAGACGGAGTAATGATGTCCCGATATAACGACCTGCTTCTCGACGGCAACGGATTTATGTCGATGATCACCACCATCGCCAAAGATCCTGCATATCTTATAAGTCAGATCAGCATCACCGACAAACTGACATTCCTTGCATTATCCCTGCTGTCCTTAGGGGGCTTCCCTATCCTGACCAAAGATGCAAGACGTTATATCCTGTTCATCCCATACCTTCTGATACACCTGATGCCAAACCACCATTATCAATATGAATTCAATTGGCAGTACTGCTTCGGAACATGTGCCCTGCTAATATATTTGGCAGTTATCAATTATAAAGACATTAAAAGACCGAAGGCTCTCCTGTTCGGCGTTTGCTGTTCTCTGATGATAATGATCTCCGTCAACTCTCCAAGACTTACATATTTGACCACTTACAGCAATAAGACCGAAGTGCGCAACAAGATAAATGCCGCCATGGAAACCATACCTCAGGATGCATCTGTTGCCGCTTCAACATTTCTCATTACGGATCTTTCAGATCATAAGGAACTATATGAACTCGAGAGGACAAACCAAAAGACCGAATACTATGCTCTTGAATTAGACAGAAAATCCGACGATTACCATATCGAAGACTACCTTAACAACCAATATGAACTGATCTTCTACGAACCGGATGTAATAGCGGTATTCAGGGATAAGGCTTACGGTAATTCAATATAGCAACGATGAAGAACTTTGAGTTTTTACAGACAGAATGTCATATATGCCGGAATACACACTATATTATCTTTTATGATCAAGTTTCTCGGGTGAATAATATAACTCTCCCCGATTCTTGATCTGTATTTTTCCATAAACCTTTTTAATGAAGTCGTAGAGTATTTATTTCCTGACTTGACTTCAATAGGATACATCTGATATTTAAGCTTGCTGTTATTGGAGATAATGAAATCAATCTCTATATCATTCCGATGCTTTTCCGTTGAGTAATGAGTGTAAAAATATAACTTATGCCCATTCGCCACAAGCATCTGCGCTATAATGTTCTCGTATAGCATTCCCTCATTAACAGAAAGCTTGTCATTAAGTATCTGCGAATATACCTCATTCTCAAGCAGTTCATTTTCATCAAAAGCATGACTGAGCAAAAGTCCGGTATCACCAAGATAACATTTTACATAAGTACGTTCCTCGTTTATCGAAAGACCGACATTGGGATCATTGCACATGAAGCATTCGTTTGAAATCATAGAATCAGACAGCCAAAAGAATGTATCGCTGTATTGATCCGCATAACTACCTTCCTGAATATCTTTGAACACTACGCGTTTCTCATGTTGTGACAGCAAGCCGGGAATTTGATCAAAGATTGCCAAAACCTTACTTCGGTACTGTGCTTTAATCTTCATGATGTCATTGCGATATAGCTTCAGGATATCGCGTTTTTCAGCATCTACTAAACTGAAGTTTTTCTCATTCTCGATGTAAAGAATTACCGGTTTGGGCATTCCTCCCACCAGCATATATTGCTTAAAAAGCATCATTGCCTTATGATGCATCCCACTTTCCAAAGGTTCCCTCTTTTCAAAACAGCTCTTTATATAGTTCACCAGCTGTTCTTCTCCGAGAGCCCATGCGAACTCCTCAAAATCCAGCGGATACATCGTAATACTTCTCTCCTCAGAGGGAATTACGATATCTTTTACGTTCTCCTTAATCGATATCAACGATCCCGTCTCTATATAATCGTATCTGCCATCTGCTACAAGATATTTTATTGCAGCCCTTGCTTGTGGAAACATCTGTACTTCATCAAATATTAGAACAGATTTTCTGGGAACAAGATTTACCCCATAATATGTGCTAAGCAACATGAATAGATCATCCAACTTGTTCAGGTGTTGATTAAAATATTCCTCTACGACTTTATCCTTTTTCGCAAAATCTATAAGGATATATGATTCATATTCCCACTTGGCAAATTCCTCTACGATCGTGGATTTACCGATACGCCTGGCTCCCTCTACCATTATCGCTTTTGTTCCCTGACATTCATTCTTCCAATCAAGCAATTTGCTATAGATTTTTCTTTTTAAGATCATGTGCTTTCCCCCGGTTTCCAAATCAATGCATTTTCATCTTTATGATTATGCGCAGGTTGTGAATCCTTATGTTTTTTGATTATGCGCACATTATACAGGCTTTTTTGATTATGCGCAACATAAGTATTCGCTTTACTTTTGATTATGCGCGTATTGCCTCTAACATTAAATATTCCGATTATTTTATTGCAAAATCGGCAACTTCCATTTCTTCCTTATTTAATTCAAACTTGAAATCTTCATCGAATCTTTTAACATTACGTTTAACCTGTTGGTTAAACGCACTGATAAATCCGCAACCGTAACGGATTGCGGTTAACTCGAGGTCAAATTTTTTGACCTCGATCGCGGAACTGACTTCAATGGTATTTGATCGCTGTGACTGTCAGCCTACAACCTTTAATATCGCCTTAAGGAAATCACCGTATTCTTCGAAGGCAGGAAGGTCGGGATTATCTTTCTTGATCTGCTCGGTGCTCCTGAAAAGGAAGCCTGCGCGGGATGCTCTGATCATGCCCAGGTCGTTATAGCTGTCGCCTGCAGCGATGGTATCAAAACCCATCTCCTGGAGGCACCTGACGGTCGTTAATTTGCTGTTCTCGCACCTCATCTTAAAGCCCGTGATCTCGCCTGAGGGAGCAACTTCCAGACTGTTGCAGAAGAGCGTGGGATAACCTAACTTCTCCATCAGGGGCATTGCGAACTCAACGAAAGTATCGCTTAAGATTATCACCTGACATTTCTTGCGGAGTTCATCAAGGAATTCTTTTGCTCCGTCGAGCGGGTCAATGGTGGATATTACTTTCTGTATCTCGGGAAGGCCGAGACCGTGCTCCTTAAGGACACCTAAACGCCAGCGCATGAGCTTATCGTAATCGGGTTCATCCCTGGTCGTTCTCTTAAGTTCGGGAATGCCCGAAGCCTCGGCGAAAGCGATCCATATCTCGGGGACTACAACACCTTCCATATCAAGACATACTACATCCATTTCCATTTACCTCCGATCGTCAGATCCTTGCATATATGAACGCGCCCGAGTCGTAGCCCAGACCGTATTTTCCGAACACTGCTATCGCCAGGATCAGGAGAGCGAGCAGGAGTATCCTTACTCCGACGGGGAGCTTGCCGGTCAGGGCAAGGACGCTTCTCGGCTCATCGTTCTGATCCGGACGGAATTTATATATATCGACGGCTATCAATATAACCGATGCGACCGCCAGCACTATTACATCAGGGGTCGTGATGCCCGTTGAAAGTATCCCGCCTTCAGGCGCCGGGCCTGCAGTAAAGAGAGCCCTGAACAGCTGCAATGCATCAGGCACGTTTGCTGCGCGGAAGAAGAAGAAACCTATGAGGACCAGTATGAAGGTCCTGACTCCGCAGAAGATCTTGTAAGGGAGCTTGTCGGGCTTAAAAGGCTTTCTCATTTTCGCGAAAAGGGGATCGGCGATCATGCCTCCTACGATATAGAAACAGTGCAGAAGACCTGAACCTATTATGTATTTCCAAAGGCCGCCGTGCCAGTAGCCTACTGCGGTCCAAAGGACAAGCATCGCAAGATAGACCGGGACTTTCTTGCCCTTCTTCTTGCCGAATAACTTCTTGGACTTATCGCCGATCGCAATGAAGGGCGCGGATTTAAGAAGAGGATAGTATAAGAAGTCACGGAGCCATGTTCCCAATGTGATATGCCATCTTTGCCAATACTCGCGAATGGAAAGGGACATGTAGGGGCTGTTGAAGTTTTCGGGGATCTTTATTCCGAATATGTAAGATGTTCCGATCGCAACCTCCATACAGCCCATGAAGTCCGTATAGAGCTGGAGTGCGAAGAGAAGGACGCCCAACAAAACATAAGGTCCCGTATATACGGTATGGTCGCCGTAAACCGCATTGACGATTACTGCGGCGCGCTCAGCGATTATGAGCTTAAGGAAGAAACCCCAGGCGATCCTGACCGTACCCTTGCGGATATTCTCATATTCGAGACTGACGGGCTTCTTAAATTCTTCAGACAGTTCCCCGTAGCGGTTCAGAGGACCTGATGTCATGTAGGGGAAGTAGCAGGCGAAGAGAAGATAACGGAAAAAGTTTTTCTCGGCCGGGATAATGCCCCAGAGACAGTCCAAAACATAGCCTGTCATCTGCAAAGTGTAGAAGGACATGCCGAGAGGCACTGCAACCGCCAGAAAGCTTCCGTCCGTTGCTTTTGTAACATTGTTAATGTTCTCTGCGATAAGGTCCAGGACGCCGTAATACTTGACTGCGCACATGAATGCGAGGTTGATCACGATGGCGATGGCAGCAACTATCGTCTTGGACTTGCCACTACCCTTCCCAGCGGCGATCTTCCCCGCAAAGAAGGTCGTAACTGCCGTAAACAATACGAAGCCAAGTGTCCAGGCGCCGCATACGGCAAGGAAAGCAATGCTTCCTGCAAGCAGTACATAAGGCTTTGCCTTGGCAGGAAGCAGGTAATATATCAGTGCAGCGACTGCGACGAATCCGAGATAGAGAGCTGATACCAGTGACATTATAAGGGCTCCTTATCTGCTATCTCGATTATCCCGATGTCCGGGTTGACCATGAAGACCACGCGTCTTCCGTCAAGGCAGGGCGCGGGTTCTATGTCACGGAAGAGCATGTAGCCGCATCCTTCGAATTCTTCTTTTGCCTTTTCCAGGTCTTCTGCGATAAAGCAAAGATGGTAAGGCGCATTCTTGAACTTCTTAAGGAGCGGCATCAGAGGTGACTCTGCCGATGCGGGTTCAATAAGTTCCACGCAGTAGCCGCCGTTGGCGATAAACTCGATATTAACGTCTCTTATGGGATCGTATTCCACGGGACGCACGACATCAAATCCGAGGGCTGCAAAAGCATCCCTCGAATCAGCAAGTCTTTTGACGAGATATCCTATGTGATGTACTTCCAAAGGCTTATCCTAACTTCTCGATTATGACATCGACCATCTCGCCGACGTTCTTAAGGTGTGTTGTCTGACCCATGGTGAACTTGATGCCGAAAGCGCGCTCTACGGCAACAAGGAGATTGATGTGCTCAAGTGAATCCCAGCCGTCGACATCGGATGCGACCGTCTCATCAGATACGGTGATGTCCTCATCGTCGAAAACGTCACGGAATACTTCGTTCAGCTTCTCATATACTTCTTCTCTGGTCATGTTATGTACCTCTCTTTACTTTTTACGAACTAATTATATCAGTTAACTGCGATAACTTTATTCTTATTCTCATAGCCTGCGGTGGCAAGTTCCCAGACGGTGTTGCCTTCTTCGTCCTCGGATACCTTGGTATAGCCCCTGTCGGCGTAGAATTCCTTGACCATCTTGTTCTTGGCGGTGGGATAGTAGAAGCCGCGGATCTTGTCCACGCCCTTCTCCTTTGCAAGACGCACTAGCTCATCCATCATGGCGCATTCCATGTCGCGCTTTAAGACACGGCAGCTCATGAGCCAGAGGTCGATATCGAAGACCTTGCATCCATCCGTCGACACATCTTTATTGATATGCCCGAAAACAACGGACACTACGCCGTTGTCTCCGAACTTGTCGACGAGCTTGCCGTAAAGGGTTATGTAATCCGGATCGTTGGCAAAGCTTTCGGTCTCAGCCTGGGTGCAGCGCCTGGTCGTAAGGTTGAACTGGTTGCTCTTGTTGGTGAGCTCCGTGATCCTCGCCATATACATGGGGCTGAAGGGCAGGATCTCCGCCTTCATGTCCAAAGATTTAAGATACTCGGTATAGTCGGTAAAGGATGCCGCAGCGGTTGCGCGGGAGATATTGGCTTTATACATCTCGTTGCGCTTGAGGTCATCGGCCGACAATCCTGTTACTTCAAAGTATCCGGCACCGTCCATTGTCCTGATATAGGATTCCGGATCGCCGAAGTCGGGAACCGCGATCCCCTCGATCGTGCTCTCCACGATGTTGCGCTCCATGGGGTTATCGTCAATGAAGACGAAAGCATCTGCTCCGATGTTGATCTCGGCTGCGGTGTTGGCGATATTGGTATTCTTGTTTTCCCAGTTTGCCTTGATGATGAGGAAGTCGTCTTTCTTCAGCACGCCGTCAGGTCTTGCAAGGCCTGCCAGGGCGTTCTCCTCGTCATTCTTGGATGCGACGGTAAGAAGGATTCCCAAATCCCTGTGAGCCTTGATGTAGCCCTGGAATTCTTCGTAGAGCTCGCTTACGGCATCCTCCTGTCCGATCTTGATGTTTTCGGGCCCGTCATCACCGACGATGCCTCCCCACAAAGTGTTGTCAAGATCGCAGGCTATCGCCTTCTTGTTCTTGCCGTACAAAGCCTTAACTATCCTTGCAACGTTATATGCAAGATCGGGAGTTGCGGCAACGCAGGGATTGTACTTATAACGGTACCAGTCAGCGGGATCCGACCATTCCTTGATGCCGTACTCGGCAGATATATAGTGGATATCGTTGATATGGAACTTCTCGTGAGTCTGGGCGTATTCTGAGAACTTCATGTTGAGTCTTGCAAGGAAGTTTGACAGGCCATGGATATCGGATACGTCAGAGTTCCCGAGGAGCCTGTAATAAGGAAGCTCGAAGTTATTCTGGATGACGATGCAGCCGTAACGCTCCTCGATCTTCTCCCACATCGCTTCGAATCTCTTATACTCCGCGTCAAGGACCGCATCGACGTCTTCTGCGGACATGGTGACATCAGGCTTTGCCTTAAGGTTCCTGGTGGTCGTGTGGATATAGATGAGGTCGGGCTTGAATTCATCCAGTTCCGGAGTCCCGAAAACAGCATCCTCCCAGTAACGGTTATATTCGGATTCGTAGAATTCGGGGGCTATCCCGTTATTGAGAAGGAAGAGCTCCAACATGAGCTTTATGTTCTCTGTCGTAGAACCTCCCAAGATGGCGATCTTCTTATTGAGGTACTTAACACCTTCACGTTCCAGAAGACCTCTTTTCAAAGATTTCTTCTTCCTTAAGACAAACTCCGCATCAAACGGAAAATCCAGTTCTTTCATATATTCCATCCTTCTTATTGCGCACGCGCGCGTACTACAAGAAAGATTATACACGAAATAATGTATAATCGAGTCATGAAAGACCTCTGGAATTATCTTAAAGAAGAATACGGCAAAGGCCGCCCCATCGCGCTCTATGGCACGGGAGACGGCGCCGACAAGATCTGCGCCCGTCTGGATGCGGACGGAATTTGCGCATCCGCGGTCTTCGCAAGTTCCGGCTTCGTTCGTGACAGATATTTCCGTGACATGAAGGTGGAATCCTTCGACTCCGTAATGTCTCGTCTTAACGATCCCATCGTCCTTGTCTGCTTCGGGTCTTCGAGGCCCGACGTTATCGCGCTGATCGACGAAGTTGCATCCGCTGCAGAGACCTACGCGCCGGATGTTCCCGTCTGCGGCGGAGATGTCTTTGACGGATCCTTCTATGAGAAGCATAAAGATGAGATCGATAAGGTGTCAGAGCTATTATCTGACAATATGTCCCGGACCTGCCTTGATAATATCGTACAGGCAAGGCTTAGCGGAGATATAGGATATCTCCACGCTGCCGAATGCGCCCCCAACGATATATACGATCTCGTAGACCTTCCGGATAATGCGGTCTTCTTTGACCTGGGAGCTTATACCGGCGATACGGTAAAAGAGTTTACGGAACTATATCCTTCCATAAAACATGTGGTCGCGGTGGAACCCGAACCCCGTAACTTCCGTAAGCTCGAAGCCCTGGCAGGATCCGATGACCTGACTTGCAGGGATGTAAGGACTTTGCGCGCACTCATATCCGATGTCTGCTGCAACTCACATATACTGACGTCGGCAAGAGGGCGCGGCACAAGAGAGAAAGGCGAAGGTATCCCCACTAAAGCCCTGACTATAGATCAGATCGTACGGGACACGGGGCTCATCCCTGACCTCATAAAATACGATGTCGAGGGCAACGAGATAAAAGGCATCCTGGGTGCAGCAGAGACTATCAGGGAACATAAGCCGCGCCTTAAGATCGCGTGCTACCATAAGAGTACCGATATTTTCGAAATACCAAAAGAAGTTCTAAAGATAAGACCTGATTATAAAGTATATCTGCGGCACCTTCCGTCTATCCCCGGTTGGGACACGGATTTTATCTTCGTGTGATAATGCCTGAAAAAGATGTGAGAATCTGTTATCCTGATCCGTTTATATAGTGAGATCTCAAAAAATCGCAGGAGGTTGATCGATTGAAGAAAGAAGAAGTAGTCAGATTATTTGATCTATATTCTGATGATCTTTACAGATTTGCGGTCTCATACGTAGGGTCAAGATTTGATGCAGAAGACATAGTACAGGACGTGTTCCTTAAGCTCCTGGACAAGCACCTGCTGTTCGATATGAGAAACGAGAAAGCCTACCTCATGACAATGACCGCGAACAAGTGCAAGGATCACTTGAGATCTCCTGCAAGACGTAACAACGTGGACATCGAATCGTGTGAATGGCAGCTTCAATACTCTGACGTAGTCGAAGGAGGACATAGCGACATCTTTGACGAACTGATGCGGCTGGAAGAGACATACCGTCTCCCCATCTACCTGTTCTACTATTCGGGGTATTCGTACAAAGAGATCGCCAAGATCTTGAAGATATCGGAGTCGGCTGTCGCGATGAGGATACAAAGAGGCAAAGAGAAGATAAAGGTAAAACTGGAGGAATAAGAAATGAAAGAAACTTTCGATAAGATAGTCTTAAATGAAGACCGGAAAGATCAGATACGCGAAAACATCCTGGCCAAAAAGCAGGCGAAGAAGACCTGGATCGCGCCGGTGATCGGTATCGCAGCTTCGATCGCGATAGTGATGCTCGTGCCCTTTACCAGGACCGCGGTCGTAAACGCTGCCGGGAAACTGTGGGAAGCCTTCACATCCAATCACAACGGACTCTCGATCTCCCTCTCCGAGACAGAAGTTGTCAACGACGAAGGCGAAGAGGTAAATGCCGTCAATTTCCGTATCGAGCAGTCAGAGAATACCGAAGATTTTGCCCAGGTCAAGGACGGCAGGCTCTATCTTGTCCTCGACGGCAAGTGGACCGATGTAACAGATAAATGCAGCGACTCCAAATACTACCGCCATGAGATAAAAGAAAAAGACGGAGCAAAGGCCGTGATCCTGGTTGGCGGTACCCCCGAAGATTACGGATGGTGCTACCTGTTCAGCCACGACGGTGCAAAGATTACTTCCTATAACTTGCAGTTATCGGGGAAGGAGAATAAGAGGCCCGCTTGGTTCGTTAAGGGATTGAAAGATGAGGGCATGGCCGATGCGGCAGAAGATATGCAGTCAGGCATGGGCGTTATCATAGGAGATGATCCCGACATGCCCGGTGTTGTCACCATAGACTGCAAGGGCGATAAGGACTGATCTTAGAACTCTGATTATCATTTAAAAGGAAGCTGTCCCGTCTACCCGGATGGGACAGTTTTTTGACTAAACAGGCTTTATTTGAAGGTTTAGTCAAAAAATCCGAGAAATAATTTGACTAAATGAGTTCAAACCAAGTGTTTAGTCAAATAATCCGTTTCAAATGAAGTGGTAACGTAAAAGTAGACACCTGACGAAAAGTATATACACCTAAAGGAGTTTCAGCTACATTATTA
>JAGCSR010000053.1 GCA_017964005.1 Clostridiales bacterium | reverse complement strand
GTAAGTGAACTTGATGATCTGAGAGATGGAACAGAATCCTATAAACACGGCAGAAGCCGTTCCCAGCATTATGAATGCCTTATGATCAGAGAACAGACCGAAGAACAGTCTGCCTGTCGTAATGATGGTTACTCCCAAAACCGCGGAAGCGATAAGTGACATGATCAGGATAGTGTTCTTATATGCCCTCATCCCCTCTTTGTTGCCTGCACCGTAATTTCTCCCGATCAGAGCAACGCCCGCAGTCTGAAAGCCCGTACCGAGAGCGAAGTTGACATTCATCAGATGCATTCCCACTGCATAGACGGAATGCTGATGGGATCCTAAGTGAGCTACGATGGATCCGATTATGAGAAGCGACAGTCTCAGAGCGAAGCTGTCGGCAAATGTACTCTTGGCCAGACCCGTGATCTCCTTTAAGCTGTCCTTTGTCATATGGAACTTCTGCTTAAAGCAATAGGGAATATTGATGAACAGATCTTTCTTACAAGCGAAGATCACGCTAACGGCCAAAGCCGCAACGGTCCCCATTACTGTTGCGATGGCAGCACCTGCAACACCCATGGCAGGGCACCCCAGATGCCCTTCGATCAGAAGGTAGTTGAAGAAGATATTGACCACACAGGACGCAAGGTTCGAGAAGAACGTAAGCATTGTCTTGCCGATACCGCGCAGCGCAGAGTTGATCGCCATGTAGAGGAGATTGAAGATCATGCCTCCCATAACGATCCTGAAGTATATTACTGAATCCTCCAATGTATCGGGCTGCTTGGCGAAAGCTATCATTATAGGTCTTGCAAAGACAACCGTAAGTATACTGAAGAATATAGTCAGTATGACCACCAGTTTCAGCACGTGATCCAACACCATGTTGGCAGCATCCTTATCCTTTTTGCCGAAGTACTTGGCGGCAAGGCTCGATGCTACCGTATTGAGTGCGAAGAATACAGAGAAAACAAACAGCCTCGGCTGATTGGTTACGGCAACCGCGGAGATCGCGGCGGTTCCCAAAGCCGATACCATCTTGGAATCGATGATGGACGCAAACGTGGTAAACAGCGTCTCAAGAAAAGACGGTACACCGACCATGAAGATATTGCGTCTTATCTCTCTTCTTGATTCCACTTCGGGACAAACTCCTTTCGGGAGGGTATTATGTTATTGTATCAGATCCTTGTAGATATCGTTCTTGGATCTTCCGGTTACGATGGACAGAGCCTTGGCAACAGACTTTACCGGAAGGTCTTGAGACAGCAGGAAATCCTTGAGTTCCTCTTCCTTCCCAAGATCCATCACGGTCCCGTCCGAACGATCGCCGGATGCTCCTTCTATGACCACGACGAACTCGCCCTTGGGAGGCTTCTGATCAAAGTGATCTTTGACCTCTGCGACAGTTGCGCGGACGACCTCTTCGAACTTCTTGGTAAGCTCCCTGCAGAATGCCGCCTTGCGTCCGCCTAATCCCGCATCGCACAATTCCTCACAGAGTTTTTGTATCCTGTGGGGCGCCTCATACAAGACAATGGTGTCTTCAATACCGCAAAGCTTATCTATCCTGTCTTTACGGGCGGCTCCGGTCGACGGAAGGAATCCTTCAAAATGTATGTATCTTGCATCGATCCCCGACAGAGCCGCCGCGGTCATCGCTGCGGTGGGCCCCGGGATACAGGTAACTTCAAAACCTGCGTCTGCCGCTATTCTTACAAGGTCTTCTCCGGGATCTGATATAACAGGCATTCCGGCATCCGAGACCTGAACGACATTAATATCCTGTCCGAGAAGATCGAGAGCCATATCCGCACGGGATGCCTTGTTATGTTCATGGTATGAGATGAGTTTCTTGCCGGATATCCCGAGATCGGACAGGAGCAGTCCTGTGACTCTGGTATCCTCGCACAGGATAACATCAGCCGAAGACAGGACTTCGACTGCCCTGGGACTTATATCCCCCATATTGCCTATCGGTGTTCCGACTAGATAAAGCAATCCTGATGTTCCTCCTCGTAGATCCTCCTCATGGCATCCTTATCGTTAAGGTAAAGTGCCGGCAGGACCTTCGTATCTTCATTACCGCGTCTGCGGCCCGCGATCAGGGCAAGACGCGCCTTCTTATCCTGCGAAGGATAAACAGGCAGGACCCTTGAGATGTTGATCCCCGCAGTCTTGAAGCTTGCCATCATTTTACCAAGAAAAGCCGCATCAATCACTACCGTATATAACCCGCCCGAAGGAATGAGGCGTGAGGCTGCAGCCTTGGCGAAGTCGTCGTATGTCGAGTCATCTGCGACTCTTGCAAGATTGCGCCTTGCATCAGGCGATGTTTCTCCGGATCCTGCCGGGTAATACGGGGGATTTGCGAACACAATATCATACTGGGTATTGCGCATATCATCCGGCATCTGTCTTACATCACAGCAATAAGCCGTAACCCTGTCAGACAGCCCGTTTGCTTCTATGTTCTTGTTCAATATCTCAAAGGATTCAGGATCTATCTCGATAAGATCCATCTTATATTCGATCTTCATCTGCTGAAGCCTTGCCGCAAGGCACATGGAAGCGCCACCGCACCCGGCACCGAGTTCCAGTATCCGGACGGGTGATCTTCGAGGAGTAAGCGATGCTGCAAACCAGGCCAAAAGGACACTGTCGGTCCCGAACCTGAACCCGTCTTTGTTCTGATAGAGAACAAATCCTTCGCGTCCCAGGCCTTCTTTGGTAAGGTCAGCGTTCATCAGGTCTTGGCCTCCGAGGGCTTATCCTTATAGAGGATCTTCAGGAATATGGGAGTCAGGATGGAACTTACCACGATAAGAAGGATAACGCTGGTAAAGAATGCCGGATTGAGCATACCGACTACAAGACCCTTCTGCGCGACGATGAGGGCGATCTCGCCTCTGGTCATCATG
>JAGCSR010000052.1 GCA_017964005.1 Clostridiales bacterium | reverse complement strand
TCATGTGGGCAAAAGACAAGGGAGTAACGACAGGGATATCCGGCACAAAGAAGTTCGATCCCAAGGGCACATGTACAAGAAAACAGATCGTAACTTTCCTTTGGAGATACGACGGCAAGAACGGTGCTGCTCCTACTGCGACACCTGCACCGGACCCTACTGCGGTTCCTACCGTGACATCTGTCCCGGAACCTACGGCAAAACCCACGGAAATCCCTGTGGCTACGGCAACTCCCGTGGCGACACCTACGACAAGTTCCAACGCAAAGGACACGACCCCTTATAAGAAGATCACTCTCGACGGTGTGAAGGACCATCACTTCATAGCAGATGATTATTGTTATATCGAGTCTGAGAAATATATCCTGTTCCTTGAGAAGGATATAGACGTTCCGGGAGATCTTACCGTTAACCTTGACGCCATAGTAGATGAGATCGAATCCACATTGGGTATTTCACATGATGCGGAAGGATTTGTTTGCAACTTCGGAAATATCGGGTATGCCCATTATGGAGATTATCAACCGTGGGAAGGTTGGGACATAGGTTCAAAGATCCCGGTCATGCTGTTTGTTGACAGGGATGATTCCGGATATATCAGCTGCGCCACTGCCGATGAGACCATCATCCATATGAAAGAGTTGATCTCAATGGATTATTGGAATTCCGTTCCTTCTTATAAGAACGATCCCAGCCGCAGAAGGGATTATATCGATTATGATACTTTTGCGCATGAGATGACACATACTATTACCTGGCGCTACCGCAATTGGACTGAGATCTTAAGCGAAGGTATTGC
The DNA here is from genome assembly GCA_017964005.1 of Clostridiales bacterium. Lineage (GTDB taxonomy): Bacteria > Bacillota > Clostridia > Saccharofermentanales > Saccharofermentanaceae > Saccharofermentans. Next base: position 41,333 of record JAGCSR010000052.1, on the reverse strand, counting down.
CGAATACACGGGAACAACAGTCGTTAAGAAACTTGCCGATAAATATCCTTCGATCGGGGAGGTCGTTGACAAGAAAGATCTTGATGATGTTGACGGTGTTCCGGAAGTGGTTAATGCCTCAAATGCGGAGAGGATCTTTATCGAAGATTATCACCAGATAGATCATGCACACAGAGGAGCACAGTATACCTACGGAAGATGGCTGTTCAATTTCCTTCACGATGAATACGGCAGTGATTTCTACAAGAAGTTCACGAACAAGGCTGTCTCCAACAAAAATGATTGCGACCCTGGTGAATACAGTGAAGCTAAAGTAGAAGGATATGCCGATACTTTGAAGGAAGTATTCGGCGACGATGTCTTTACGAAGTTCGGTAACTGGTGTGTAGAAAAAAATGTAATGCAGTCAGCTGTACACTTTGAAGACTGACAGAGAACAGACATGGATACCATCAGAACACAAAGACTGGAACTTCGCCCGATGTGCATGGACTATCTCGGATCGACGCATGAATATGCCGGCGACCCGGAGAATACGACATACATGATGTACCTTCCTAACGATACTTTGGAAGACACTGTCGAATATATTAAAGAAGCCGAGACGGAGTTTGCCAAAGACAGACCGTCTTTTTACGAGATGGCGATATTCTATAACGGTAACCACATCGGAGCGGTAAGTCTTTATCTTGAAGATGACTTCGCTACCGCGGAGTTCGGATGGGTGATCAATAAGAAATATCACGGCTCAGGTTTTGCTGCAGAGGCCGCTTCGGGTCTTCTTGATTACGCCCGGCAAGTTCTCGGCATAAAGCACTTTATCGCGACCTGTGATACTGCCAATATCCCTTCGACGCGAGTCATGGAGAAGATCGGAATGACCCGCAAGGCCGAGCGGGGCGGCAGGCATAACAAGCAGTCTCCCGAAGAGCGCCGGGAGTACCTCTATGAGATGTGGTGCTGACCGCAATAACATGTGAGCACGGAAGAGCAGGTGAATGTACATATGAGCATACTTATCAAAGATACGACAAAAGAAGAACGCGAGAAGATAGTTGCTGATTCCATCGGCAGCATCGAAGGCATGTGTGACGGGTGCGCGCCGGGCCTTGCCGATATGTATCAGGATTATATCGACGGCAAGCGGGAGATATCCGAGATCAATATGGAATTTCGCGCCAGGTTCGTCTCCGGTGACGATGGTCCCGAGAAGTCTTCCTGCGGGTATATGTAGGCAAATGAACTGACTTTTTCTTTTATTTCCCGAAAAAGTTCAATTAGAAAGGGGTATCTCACCTGACCTGAGACACCCCAATTCCAAGAAGGAGCTTTACGGATATTTGGTTAATTAAGTCATATTACATGTCAGCGCCGAGCCTTACGAGAAGTTCGCAGAAGTCTGCTCTGTACCTGTTGCTGCCGGAGCCTGCGCGGGCCAGCTGCCTTGCAGAATCGAGGGTTGCATTGCCCTTGTACTCGCTGTTCCTTAATACCATGGATGCTTCGATAACGCCGCTGATGAAGTCGAAGTCTTCGCGGTTGCTGATTCCCTTATCGGTGAGGGGGTACTCGATCAGGGAGCTCGTATCGGAAGTCGGTGCCTTATATCTTACGGATACGGTGCAAAGCTCACCGGTCTTTGCCTTGTCGTTAAGGTTAAGGCTCTGATACTTAAGTCCGCTTGAATCATCGGAACCTGTGCCTGTGAGCTGGAGCTCGTAGCAGACCGTTACCTGTGCGCCTGCGCCGATCTCGCCGCCGTCCTTGGTATCGTCGGCAAAATCCCTTGCGGACATCTGTCTGTTCTCATAACCGATCTGTCTGTATGCTGCAACTTCCGCGGGATTGAATTCCAGCTGGAACTTAACATCCTTAGCTACGGTTACTGTTGTCTGCTTCATCTTCTCGCAGAGGACTCTTTCAGCCTCTTCGACGGAATCGATATAGAAGTAGTTGCCGTTGCCAGCATCTGCGATGGATTCCATATTGGCATCGCTGTAGTTGCCTGAACCGAATCCCAATACTGTCAGGAATACGCCGGATTCCTTCTTCTGCTTGATGAGGTCTACAAGACCGCTCTGGCTTGTAATGCCGAGATTCATGTCACCGTCGGATGCGATGATGACGCGGTTATTGCCGTTCTTTACAAAATTCCTCTCAGCGCAATCGTATGCAGCGTTGATGCCGCCGGATCCGTTTGTTCCGCCGTGAGCGTTGATCTTGTCGAGAGTCCTTGCGATCTCGTTATAGTCGTTAGATCCTACCAGAAGGGTCTCGGAGCTTCCGGAATAAGTTACGATGGACACACGGTCCTTGGGACCTAATGTTCCTGCCAGGAGCTTGAAGCTGTCTTTGGCAAGCTCGAGCTTGTCGGGGCTGGACATGGATCCGGATGAGTCGATAAGGAATACGAAGTTGTTGCCTTCGTTGGGCACGTTAGTCTCTGCATTCGCCTGCATTGTAAGCAGAAGGAGTTTGTTGCTCTTATTCCAGGGGCACTCTCCTACCGAGTACTGAACGCTGAACACATTGTCGGTGTCGTCAACTTTGTAATCGAAGTAGTTGACCATCTCTTCAGTCCTGATCGCTGATGCAACGTTATCAAGATCCCATCCGTTGCGGATCAGTCTTCTCAGATTGCAATAGGATCCGGTATCCACGTCAGCCGCGAAAGTCGACAGCGGTGTGTTAAGAACATCTATAAATCCGTTCTCTTTAATGGTGTTGTATTCTTCGGTGTTGAAGTCTTCATCAGGGTAGCCGTAATCCGGGCATTTCTCTTCCGGATATTCCCGTTCCACGCAGTCTGCCGCGGCATTCATATCGTATGAATAGCCGCCTTCTGTTGTTTCCATACAGACCGCATCTGTCGAATAAGAATCTTTGTAGTTAGCAGCCGTCGTGCACGAAGGACTCATTGTCCCGGAAGAACACGCGGACCCTGTTACTGCGATCGCGCCTGCCATAAGCGCTGTAATTATCTTTCTCTTCATAATAGCCACCTCCTGTTGGGCAATTGTATTCGGTTTTTCCCCCGCATTTGATCGGTGCGATTTAACCTTTATACACATATAGACAACGAAAAGTTGCAGATATGACAACCGAATAAAAAATTTTTCGAAAACGGGATGTGCTATAGTACTTTAAACAGGTATAAGAAAGAAGAATACCTATGGTATGTTGCGAATCGACAACGAAAAACGGCAAGGTTATTACCTTCACGAGGTACGGAGAGTGGACGGAAGTCTGCTGTCTGTTCTTCCACGGGTTCCTGGCATCATCGGATTTCCTGCCTCCTGACGCGGACCGGGCAGGGACATGTGTTCTGTCTTTCGACAGGCCGGGAGTAGGGCAGTCGGACCTCATAGGCGAATACGGTATGGAGGACTTTTTTGCCATAATAAAGGGTGTTTTGGAAGAACACGGGGTCAAAGAAGTGCATGTTTTCGGGCACAGTGCGGGCGGATGCTATGCGCAGGTCTTTGCGGAGCAAAACCCCGATATCACGAGATCTGTAACATTGTTATCCAGCCTTATTCCACTCAATTGCGGTGAGACTGAACACCTGATGACCCGCGATCTTCGCAAAAGACGCTTCTTTATCACCAGGTGCAGGCCCATAGCAAGATTATATTTCCTTATTACCTCGTCGGTGGTGAACAGAAGAGTCGATAAGATCATATCTGACAGGATAGATCAGATGTCGGATCCTGAGCAGGAGATATACAGGAAACACAAAGATATCTACAGGAACGCGGAACTTATGTCGGTCACCAAGAAGGGGAAGGGCGCTTACTACGATGCCATCGCCCTGTTCTCTGCCCGTTCCCATCCCGTGATATCCGGCGACATCCCGGTATATGTATGGAACGGAGACCGCGATCAGACTACTACCGTAAAGTTTGCGGAATACTTAAGCAAGACATATAATGCAAAGAGGCTGCATATCATCCCCGGCGGGACACACATGATGTTCTTCGCGGTATGGCATGAGGCATCAGAAGAAGCGATGGGAGAGGTGAAGATCTGATATGATCAACAAGATCATGAAGATAAGCGGGCAGAAAGCCTACGCCGCGGACTTAGAGCGCATCGATCTGTCGCAGCTGTCAGATAAGATCCTGCAGGTCCCGGATGTTCATTATATAGATGATAATGTCCCCGAGCATACGCTGGATATCTGCTATTCTGACGACGGGATCTCCAAGCCCGTCCTGATCGATATACACGGCGGAGGGTTCATATCTTACGGCAAGGCTTTCGATCAGGTGTTTGCAAATGTCTTTGCGCAGCACGGCTTTGTCGTCTTCGAAGTTGACTTCAGGCTCGCGTATCCGGAATATACCGTTTTCGATCAGATAGAAGATATCGATAAAGCTGTGAGTTGGGTGAGGGAGAATGCCGAAGCCTATGGCGGCGATGTCAACAGGATGTATATCGCTGGACATTCGTCAGGAGGTGTGTTGGCCGCAGCAGAAGCACTCCTTTGCTTAAACCCCGGTATGGCGGAAGACTACGGGATCACCCCGAGGGATTTTGAGTTCAGCGGAGTATTTTTGGACTGCGGACTTATGCACTTCTATAAGAACAGTATCGCATATAACGGAATGAGGAGAATGGTATTTCCCAAAGGGTATAAGGAAGACAAGAGATATAAGTATCTTGTTTTCGATGAGAATGAGGATATCGCCAGGTTTCCCAAGACCGTTCTTATCACGAACAGGAAGGATGTCCTTCATAAGATGACATATCACTTCGAGGAGATCCTGAAGAGGAATAAAGTGCAATACAAGTTGTTCGGTGAAGGATCCAAAGGACATACGGGAATGGTATTTAAGCCGGTTCTCGACGGGTACGACCTGATCGGCGATGCGGTAAGGTATTGGGGATAAGCGGTATGGATCGTCTGTCGGGAAAAGTTGCGATAGTAACGGGAGCCAACTCGGGTATGGGATTGGCGACAGCGCGCGCACTCCTCGACAAGGGCGCAACGGTTATAATGCTCTGCAGAAACGAGAACAGGGGCAGAGAAGCACTTGCCAAACTGACATCAGACGGCAACGGCAGGACGTATCTTATTCTCTGCGACCTCGGGGATTACGATTCGATAAGATCTTTTGCGGCGCAGGTGAAGGAGAGATTTGACCATCTGGATATATTGGTGAACAATGCAGGTTTTATATCACTTAAGAGGGAAGAGACGAAGGAGGGACTCGAAAAGCAGTTCGGCATAAATCACATCGGACACTTCCTTCTGACAACAGAGCTTCTCGATCTTATGGTGGAAGGCTCAAGGATAGTAAATGTTGCGTCCGGCGCGCATAAGACGGGCAAGATCCATTTTGATGATATAAACCTTTCCAAAGGGTTCAATGTGATCAAAGCATATTCACAGAGCAAGCTTGCCAATGTTCTTTTTACCAGGGAACTTGCACGCCGTGTTGCAGACAGGGGTATAACCGTAAACTGCTGTCACCCCGGGGCGGTTGCCACGAATATCGGGATAGACCGGGATACCGGATTCGGCAAGACGATAACGGGGATGCTCAAGCCCTTTTTCCAGACCCCTGAGGAAGGGGCAAGGACTGCGATATTTCTTGCAACTGACGAATCGGTAAAAGATATTACCGGAGAATATTTCTATAAATGCAGGCCGGCAAAATCGTCCAAGAGATCTAAGGATCCGGACCTTGCCCGTAAACTGTATGAATTCAGCGACAACTTAATCAGGAGATAATGACATGGAAGATCAGAACAGAAGAATATTTGCAGCGGTTATGAGCCTTCTCGCCGGCGTCGCGTTGGTCCTGATACTTATTATCAGCGCCAGGACTGCGACAAAGAAAGATCTGCCATTGAGTCAGTATTGGAAAGAGGACTCGAAGGTGGCGGAAGAACTGTGTGACTATGTTTCCAAGGTTACGGACCCGAATGATAAAGATAACTTTATTCCGGAAGAAGACCGTATCGCGGTGTTTGACATGGATGGTACTTTGGTATGTGAGACGTACTACACATACTACGATACGATGATGTTTATCGAATACTGTCTCAATGACCACCCCGAGAGAGTATCTGATGAACTCAAACAGGTTGCCGCGTCCATAGAACCCGGATACAAGGCGGATGAGGCTCTGGCAAGAAACTTCGCCAGGGCTTATGCCGGAATGACGATGGAAGAATACTACGACTACGCGGTAGAATTCGGCAAGAAGAATACTTCGAGTTTTGAGAATATGCGATATATCGACAGCGCCTATCTTCCTATGACGGAACTGCTTAAGTACCTTTACGATAACGGTTTTACGATCTATGTTATCAGCGGGACAGAGAGAACGACTACCCGTGCCGTTGTGGCAAATTCCGCTTTCGCTGATTATGTCACGCCGAACCATGTTATCGGGACGGACTTTGAGGTGAAAGTCAAAGGACATGAGAATGAGTCTTCGAATATGGATTATAAATACATAGACAACGATCAATTAGTCTTAACAGGCGGATTCATCCAGAAGAACCTTAATGCCAACAAGGCGATCTATATCGAGAGGGAGATCGGTAAGCGCCCGGTCCTGGCTTTCGGCAACAGCGGGAGTGATACGAGCATGATGAATTACACGATCGACTCGAGGAACCCTTATCCTGCGAAAGCATTTATGGTCGTGGCCGATGACAATGAACGCGAATGGGGAACCCAGGATTGGAATGAGAAGTCGGCAGAATATAAGGACATGGGTTATACACCTATCTCCATGAAGAACGATTTTGCCAAGATATATCCGGACGATGTGAGCCGTGCCAAAGAACAGTACCGGAAGCCTGAGGCTGCGGAAGAAGGTATATTGCAGGATGCAGCTTAGTCTGTGAAGATTATTTTTGAGGGGAATGGAACAATGAACAACGACATGACCGTATCCTGTGATAACGGGTTCATGACCATGATACAGAGGATAAAGTGCAAGACGGATAATTGTTATCTCGTCGCAAACGGGAGTGCTGCCATACTTGTCGACACCGGATATGAGACTGTATTGGCGGAATGCAGCAAATACGATATGAAGCTTATCGTGTTGACCCACGTTCATTTCGACCATGCGGAGAATGCAGCAAGACTTGCGGAGCACTTTAATATTCCGGTGGCTTTTCATGAGGCGGATATCGAACTGTTTGAAGATTACGATAAACAGCCGCTCATGTCATACGGATTGGTCGGCAAGGTCGTACTGGATATGTCTTTGAAAGTTCTCCGCAATACCAAGGTTACCAAGCCGACAAAGAACAACTTCAGGATGTGGAAAGGCTAACCTGTTGTATAATTGATGACAGATATATTCAAAGGGGGAATTCAAGATGGGTTTGATGCAAAGACCGGAAGTGGTCACGCTTTCTGACGGAAGCAAGTTCTGGGAACATGAATATGAGAATTTTTATCTCAAGGCATATGTTCCGGTAAACGATATCGACGGACAGGTAAATAACTACGGATTCAGGGCGCCTCTGCTTCTCGTTTTCGAAGAAGAAAAACAGGGAATGGAAGATGCCATAGCTTTCGCTCAAAAGACAGGTCTTTCCGATATAGCTGCCAATGTCGATTCGTCAGTTCTCTTCATCTATCCGACCTGCGAAGGCGGCTGGGAGAATGCTACGGAAGATCTTTACATATCGCTCATCGCTGAAGTCAGGAACCACCCCGAATACGAAGACGGCATCGCGTCGGTCTTTGACTTTTTCGCTCAGGAATTCAAAGGTTATTTCATCAGGGGCGCGATTTTCAGAGCCGACATCTACAGCTACGGCAAGTCTGCGGATTTCGTAGCAACGAAGCTCCTCCGTAAACTTGACGGAGAGTACCTGTGGGGACCCGGAGAGATCACTCCCGTAATGTGCTCGATGGAGAACCTGAGCGTAATGCCGGTAGTCGAACGCAAGGATATAGCGATCCTTTCCGTCGGCAATTCCGATGAGATCAATTCAGCTTTCGATGGCTGCGAACATCTCCTTGTAAAGGATGAAGCGGATTATAAAGACGATTTCAAAAAATTTGTAAGGCTCTTCAAGATGTGGTGCGGCAAGATCGAATACGAACCCATCTTCGAAGAACTCAACATGACCGAAGAAGCAGGCTCGACTCTCGTTAAGACTTCAGCAGATAACAAGGGCCGCTTTAAAGACCAGCCCGAACACAAAGTCGGATACTTCGCATACTACAACAACGGACTCTTTGACAAAGGCCCCGCTCCGCTCGTAGTGGGCTTCCACGGCGGCGGTGATTCCTCCATGTATCTGACCTTCGTTGCAGGCTGGTGGGAAGTTTGCCACGATCACGATTTCCTCTTCGTATCCATAGACAATCACATGGACGTTACCGCAACTGAAGCCGTCGCGGTAATAGAAGACCTGAAGAAAAAATATCCCATAGACGAACATAGGATCTATGCATCAGGCTTCTCCATGGGAAGCGGCAAGACATGGGATCTTTATCAGGAATATCCTGAGATCTTCGCAGGTCTTGCTCCCTGCAGCGCGCTCTTCCCTATAAAAGAAAATCCCTGGGGCTTGTCACTCGGCGACCCCAAGCTCAACACGACCGTTCCCGTCCCGCTCTTCTATTCGGGCGGCGAGGAATCACATCTTCCCGAGCTTCCTTTCCAGGATGAAGCCTGCCTGGACAGGCTCAAGTATGCCGCCTCGACAAATAAGCTCAAGGAAAGATTCGAGTCGGTGGAATTCAAAGATAAGGATAACTGGCAGGATAAGATCTACGGCATCTCCGGCGACAAGGTCGAAAAGTATTACGATGAGACCCGCGGCAGCACCCTCACCGTTAACTACTACGAGAGCGAAGACGGCGTCATCAGGACCGCATTCGGAAGCGTGAGCGGACAGATCCACGAATGCAGGCATCACTCCGTTGAGACTGCATGGAATTTTATTTCTAAGTTTTCGAGGTAAGAAATCTTTATCTTTTTATCGCGAAAACAGACTCGGACACCGATGTCTTGTATTAAGCCTGAAATACAGCAGTTTTGATGTGATACAATAAACCCGACACCGCTGTCGGGTCCCGAAAAACACACATTCTCTCACTCTCTGTCGTGTTTTTTGCCGGGAGCGGATGCTAGGATTTTCCCGAAAGGAGGTCAAACATGGACCAGATCAAGATAGGAGCTTTCTTAAGAGATCTCAGAAAAGAACATGATCTTTCCCAGGAACAGCTTGCTGACAGATTCAACGTCTCATCAAGATCGGTCTCCCGTTGGGAGAACGGCAACACCATGCCGGATATCAGCATCATGATAGAACTGGCAGATTTTTACGACATTGACATCCGCGACCTTCTTCGCGGGGAAAGGAAGAGTGAGAACATGGACGAGAATTTAAAAGAAACATTGGTTATGGTGGCGGACTACACCGAGGCGGAAAAGGCTAAGATACTGAATAAAGTATATTTTTGCGGACAGGGCATGCTGATCTGTTCTGTAGCCTCGATGATCATATTCTTTATTAACCCTTTTCTGGATTACAATTTAGCCCTTACGCCGTTTCTGCTGATCCTGGCTTGCGGCATCTTTGCGATCAACACGATCATGGCAGGCCTTCAGCTTAAGGGCAGGATGAGCAAGGAGAGGAACAAGAAACTGATCAGGATCTCGATAATAATATGGGTCGTGATCACGGTGCTGATCCTTATCTTCGTAACATTCATTCTGCCTACTATACTCGTTTACTCTCTCGGTCTTGGCGGGGGAGCCTGATCGATAAAGGAGATAATTACCTTATCCCGGGGCGGTAAACCCCGGGATTTTTTATTATAATATCCTGGTACGGAGGGTTTACATAAATGGTTACCAAAAAAGATATAGTTAAGTTCCTGGAAGATAACGGGATACGTCACGATGACATAGTGGCAGTTCACGCGTCCCTTCGTGCCGTAGGTCCCGTCGAAGGCGGTGCCGACGGCCTGATCGACGCAATGTGTGAATATCTTTACGACGGGCTCCTGATCATTCCGACACATACCTGGGATGATGTTATCAGAGACAAGCCCTTTTATGATGTAAGAACAACGGCACCCTGTATCGGGACTCTGGCTCAGGTTGCTTTCGAGCGCAGGGACGGGGTAAGGTCTTTGCATCCCACCCATTCTGTTAAGGTTTTCGGAAAAGGTGCCGAAGAATTTGTCAAAGGGGAAGAACAGTGCGGATCTCCTGCTCCTGCGGGTTCATGTCTCAGCAGACTGTATGAGGAAGGCGGCAAAGTACTCCTGATAGGTGTCGGTCACGAGCGGAATACATATCTTCACTCGGTTGACGAGCGTCTCGGGATTCCGGATCGTCTGAATAAAGATCATTTTGTTATTACCATCAAGGATTACGAAGGTAACCTGATCGAATCGCCGCCGTTCAGAACTCACTTTACCGAAGCGTCAGACCAATGTGTGTCAGAGTATTACCCGAATTACAAAGAGGCGTTTGAATACACGGGAGCGGTGAAGTACGGCAAGCTCGGGAATGCAACCGTTTACGTCTGTGATGCTGTCGGCATGACGGATACCGTCAGGATGATGTGGCAGAAGACGGATCACGATCTTTGCATAAAGGAAGAGAAGATCCCGAGAGAATATTATACGTAATGTTCGTCTGCAGGAGGTGAACAGATGGATAAGAAGATCATTGATTTCCTGATCAGGGCAAAGCGGGCAACATATGCCGGCAAGGGTGCGGAGACGGAATCGTCTCGCCCCGGATCCCACGACCTCATATATGAAGAGGGAGATCTGATGTACTACGATACATACCTCGGCGCAGGAAAGTTTGCAGGTGAAGAAGCGTTATGGATCGGAGGCAAGCCCTATTGGAGCATGAACTATGTCGGACGGGTAACCGGTGATGACTTCAGCGGTGACTTCCTCAAAGAAGCTCTGCTGCTCGTGCCTGAGGACAAACCATACAGAGGACCGTCAACATATACCAACGGCGATTACACATACAAGTGTGAGGTTGAAGGTGATTTTGAGTGGTTTAGCGGCAGGGAGACTATAAGCTTAAGGGGTGTGGTAATCTATGAGTGTTTATACCACGGCGGAATGATCGAATAAAGTTAACCGGATATGAAACGATATAAGGATCTGACAGAAGAAGAAAAGAAAGTCCTGAACTCTCAGGGATACGCTTTCAACCGGATCGTAGGAACCGGTGCGCTGATTGTCGTCGTGATCATCATCGTTATCAATCTGATCTGCCGTTTTGTCGGTATTAAGCAAGCTTCGGATTACGTTTATACCGAAGGAACCGTAATATCCACCAGCGAGGATAAGATACCCAATCCCGGTGTCAGACGGAAAAGAGGAAGAGGCAACCGTTATCTTTATTCTGTTACGATCGCATACACACCTCCCAAAGAAGGTTATGAGATGGTATATCACGGAATGGCCGAATCATACAGATACTTAAGAGAAGGACAGACCTTGAGAGTCTATTATAAGGAAGACAGTCCTTATACTTCTTATCCTGCAAAGCTTGACTGGCTGACGGGGCAATATCTTCCTGCGGATCAAAGTTATAATCTCCCGCTTGTAATCGCGGGGGTGATCCTGGTAATCGGAGTGGCTCTTACCGCTGATAACCGGAAGTCCTTAAAAAAGCTGGAGAAAAAGAAGGCTGAAGAACAACCTGACTAAAGGAAACAGAGCATGGCAAAACACGTAACGGTAGAACCATATAACCCTGCATGGCAGGATGACTTTATCGTCATACAAGATGAACTCGCGCCTGCGCTGGCAGATCTTGCGCTAAGGATAGAACATGTGGGGAGCACCTCTGTTCCCGGGCTTTGTGCCAAGCCGGTCATAGATATAGATGTGGTGATCAAAGATGTATCGGTGCTGCCTGATGTCATATCAGCTTTGGCAAAGATCGGATACCGGCATGAAGGAGATAAGGGCATTCCCGGGCGTGAAGCTTTCGGTTACGAAGGCAAGGACCATCTTCGCAAACACCATCTGTATGTCTGCGCTCAGGATTCCGAAGAACTCAGAAGACACATAGCCTTCAGAGACTACCTCCGTGCGCATCCTGATGCTGTGGAGGAGTACGGTAAGATCAAGCAGGAAGGTGCCCGCCTCTATCCCCGGGATATCGACGGCTACATAGAGCATAAGGGTCCTTTTATCGACGGGATCTACCGGGAATTGGGGTTATGACCGCAGGAGGTATCACATGGAATTAACGACTGCCGGCAAACGCCCGGGAACGGATATAAAGATAGATGTCTTTTACGACAGGACGGACGGATTCTCGAAGTATATCAACGATCCAATGAACTATAAGATAGTCCTGATCCGTTCAGGTTCATTTGTCATGGAAACGGATGGTGAGTACAAGGTCATTACCGCGCCTTCGTTAATGATGATGAACGAGAAGGCCGATCTTAAGGTTGTATCTCAAAGCGGTGTTACGACGGATACCATCTACTTCAAACCGACGTTTATCCGGGAAGAATTCACTTTCGAGGCAATAAACTCCGGAAGATATGAGAAATTCTTAAGCGCAGTTCCGGGCGGAGACCGGATGAGCGCGGACAGCAGAATGACAGAGGCTATCGAAGGCGATGTCTCTTTCGAGAAGTGTTTTGCAGATCCTATTTATCAGGATGCTCTGTTGTTGCTTGAATTTATTTGGCATCAGAAGAATATCGTATGCTACTCGCTTACCGCGCAGGAATACGATGCGGGGAGAAGGGTCATTCAAAGCATAAGATACGATCTTATCGAACAGCCGGACAACTTCTGGATCCTGCGCGTCCGATACTTCCTGATCTCTTCATTGTTTACGGCGACTGCGGATTTCTACCGTAATTTCAGGCAGGACGAACTTTATAAGGATCCGCTCGTGGCGGAAGTGGCAAGATACCTGTGGGAGAATCTCGGCGAAGAGATATCGTTGTCCGACATATTGAAGAAGTTCTCGGTGAATAAGAATACTCTCAATGATGCATTTAATAAGGAATTATCCATGTCCTGCATGAATTATCTTGAACAGCTCAGAGTCAATTCGGCAAAGAAGAAGCTGCAGTTTACGGATGACACGGTAAGCATGATAAGCAACGAATGCGGATATACGGATACTAACTATTTCTCGAAAGTATTCAAAAAACATACCGGCATGACTGCTTCCGAGTACCGCAAGCATATGAAAGAACTTATCTGAGCCTGATAATTTTACGGTTTTTCGTGCCGATTTTCCTATTTGTACGGCAATATGTTTGTGTAGAATCCAAGTGAATAAGCAAAATGTTAACCCTTTGGAGGATAATGACATGAAGAAGATATACGGTATGACAGCGATGATCCTGGCAGCGTCTCTGGTGCTTTGCGGATGTCAGGCTCAGCAACCCGGTGCAACACAGAGTGAAGCTTCATCTGCGGATACAACATTTGAGCCTCAGCACAAGACTGAGATCGAGAAAGGCAGTGTTCCGGACGGAATGTTCCCCGCAACTTTTGAGAGGAGCGTAACATACGTTCAGGTCTCGGCGGAAGGGGATTATAAAGAAGAGAGTTCCGAGATAACCGGATGGCAGTTGACAGGTGATACCGATCTTAAGGACACTGTCTGGAAGATAGACACGGATGACGCTTCGTCGCTTGTTCCGAGTCTCGGAGATTCCTACAAGGGCAAACAGGCATCTTTATTCATTCACTACACAGATGTTCCCGATTACTCCAAGACTGAGATCGTAAAGGGAGATGACGGCACTTCGGCAGTCGCTATCCCGTTTGCCACAACTTGCGAAATGCTCTTCCTATGTGACGACGCGAAAGCTCTGTTCAACAGTGTAAAGATCTCGGGAGTCAATGCTTACACAGATGGCCGCATTGAGATCAAGGCAGACTACGGACAGGGAGAGACGCAGGTCTTCGTTCCACAAGGCCCGGCACAGTCTACGATCGTGGACTTCAGGATGGCTCTGTCCGATACGTATATCACCAAGACTCCTTTCGAAGATCTTCCGACGTTCAAAGTATCTTCCAACGACCTTACGGACGGCATATGGGATCCCAAGATCACGAACACCGAATACGGTGAGAACCTGTCTCCCGATCTGTCCTGGGATAAGGTCGAGGGCGCAGGGCAGTATGTAGTTCTCATGATCGACGGCTCATGGCTTCACATGGATGTATTCACGACAGAGACCGAACTTGCCGAAGGCGCATACGGCAAGGGTGAACGCGGCGCTCAGTATGTAGGACCTTATCCGCCGTCGGGAACTCACACATATACGGTATTCGTATTCGCTCTGAAGGAGGAACCCGGCAAGAAGGCACTCCTCAAGTTCGACGGCGGCAACAACAGCCTGTTCGACATCTTCCCGGCTCTTGATACCGACGGCAGCGGCAATTCCGGCAATGTTCTGGCATACGCGAGACTGGACGGCAACTACACGCATCAGGACTGACATTTATATCATCTTCGCTCTGTTCTTGAAACTATATCACTGCAGCGATATAATCAAGGGCGTAAAGAAGGAACAATGGCGTTTCATCCGTTTGTGATGGAGCGCCTTTTTTATTTGGCGGGAGGTCAGTATGGCGGCATTTGACAGGATCTTGAGCGGCATCCCCGAGATGGATACGGCGTTCGACAACATAAGGCTCGGTGATAATGTGGTTTGGCGCGTGTCGGAACTTGCGCAGTTTAAACTGTTCATGGAACCGTATGTGGAACAGGCGATCCGCGATAAGCGCAATATTATTTATTTCAGGTTCGCAAGTCACGAACCGTTGATCGAGGACCGTCCGGAAGTCAAGACTGTGCCCATCGCTCTGTCCCACAGATTCGAGACGTTCACTGTCGATATACATAACGTCATTGAGAAAGAGGGCTTTGACGCATTCTATGTTTTCGATTGCCTGTCGGAGCTTCAGGCTGCGTGGGCGACGGATCTGATGATGGGGAATTTCTTCAGGGTTACGTGCCCTTTCCTGTTCATTCTGGATACGGTTGCTTTCTTTCCGATAATAAGGGGCAAGCATTCCGTTCAAGCGGTCAATAAGATCCTTAATACTACACAGCTCTTTATCGATGTGTATTCCGACAAAAAGAATGTTTATGTCCGTCCGCGAAAAGTCTGGAACCGCAATTCGGATACCATGTTCCTGCCGCATACATATGAACCTGATACCGGTAAGTTCCGGCCCATACTTGACGGTGTAAAGTCGAGCAGATTCTATCAGATATTAGGGCAGGTTCAGCGCTCCTCCGATGAACAGTTCCGGGATTCCTGGGACAGGTTTTTCGATCGTACGAAGATACTCTATGACAGCGATGCCGATATTACGGAAGACTGCAACAGGATGTGCGATATCATGATGACCCGAGACGACAAGATGCGTCAGATGGTGAAGAAGAATTTTACGCCCAAAGATTATTTTGCGGTAAGGGACCACATGATCGGAACGGGCATGATCGGAGGCAAGGCATGCGGAATGCTCCTGGCCAGAGCCATAGTAAGGAATAACGAACCCGATATAGCAGATGTGTTGGAACCCCACGATTCTTTCTACGTCGGATCGGACCTGTATTACACATATATCGTTGACAATAATCTTTGGGATCTTCGCATAAAGCAAAGAACGGATGAAGGGTATTTTGAGCTTGCGGCGGAGTTCGGAAAGAAGATCATGGAAGGGGAATTCTCCCCCGGCATGAAGGAGAGGTTCGTAAGGATAATCGAATACTACGGACAGGACCCGTATATCATACGTTCCAGCAGTATCTTGGAGGACGGGTTCGGCAATGCTTTCGCGGGCAAATACGAATCGGTCTTCTGTATCAACAGGGGAAGTCCCGAAGAGAGGCTCGCCGAATTCGAGAACGCGATCAAGACGGTATACGCAAGTTCAATGAGCCTGTCCGCTCTTGACTACCGTAAGAGGCGCGGTCTTGATAAACGTGACGAACAGATGGCGCTTCTGATCCAGCGTGTGTCGGGATCCTACTACGGTCCGTACTACATGCCGTGTGCCGCAGGTGTCGGTTATTCCTACAGCCCATACAGGGTGATGAAGGATTCGGATCCGGAAGAAGGAATGCTGAGGCTCGTAATGGGGCTTGGTACGTCCGCCGTTGACAGGACGGAAGGGTCGTATCCGAGGATCGTAAATCTTGATATGCCGGAGAAGACTTTGTATTCCTCTTCTGCGGATAAGCACAAGTTCTCGCAGGGCAAAGCCGAGGTCATCAACATGACCTCCCACACTTTGGAGAAGCTTCCTTACTACAAGATGGAGCAGGATGTTCCCAAATACCTGGAACAGATATTGTTGGAGCACGATTACGAGGCTGAGATGAGGCTCAGGGAGATGGGAAGGCCGCAGCAGGTCAAGTTCATATCCTGTAAAGGTCTTGTTGCCAACAAGGAACTTATGGAGCAGATGAAGCGCATGCTCCGCTGTATCCAGGACGAATATGATTATCCCGTTGATACCGAATTTACCATCAATCTGTCTGAGAACGGCGAGTATTCCATAGACCTACTGCAATGCAGGCCGCTTCAGATCCAGAAGACCTCCGCAGGGACCGTTATCCCAGAAGGGATCCCGGAAGATGAGATCCTACTGGAGAGCCGCGGATCTTCCATGGGTATGTCGAAAGCCACGGAACTTGACATCATCGTCTATGTTGACGCGGTCAACTACTACAACATGCCCTATAAGGATAAGCCCGCAGTCGCAAGGCTCATAGGCAGGCTCAACTGGCACTACAGGAACCTCGGCAAGCACATGATGCTCATCGTTCCGGGGCGCGTGGGAACCACATCCCCCGAGCTTGGTGTGCCCACGGCTTTCTCGGATATAAGCGCTTTCGAGATCATCTGCGAGACCGAAGAATCAAGGGCCGGGTATAACCCTGAACTGTCGTACGGAAGCCATATATTCCAAGACCTTGTGGAAGCCGAGATCCTCTACACGGCAGTATTCAACGATGCCAAGACCATTCATTTCCACCCCGATAAACTTACGTCATCTCCGGATCTTACAGAAGAGTTCGAAGATGAATTCCCTCTCTCGGATATAGTCCATGTATATGATGTATCCGCAAGGGGATGCAAAGTCTATAATGACATATCGGAAGAGCACCTGCTGATCACTTGTCAGGAGATTGAACAATGAGAACAGAGTACAAATGGACAGACGGAAACGATGAAGAATTCCATAAGTTTTATCTTAAGACTGAAGACTATTACAGCAGCATAGTCGGAGGCCTTAAGAATCGTGAGGCGTTTGTCCCTTATAACATATCGGAGAGTATTTCCGATGTGTTGATAGCATACGTTGAAGGAAAGCCTGCTGGATGCGCGGGACTCAAAGCATATTCAGGTTCCGATGTTGAGATAAAAAGAGTCTGGGTAGAGCCGGAACTTAGGGGCAACCGTATAGCATCGGAGATGATGGATGCCATCGAAGCCAAAGCCCGTGAACTCGGATTCAAGCGCGCGGTTCTCCAGACAAGACCGCAGATGGAAGACGCGGTTCATCTTTACACAAAGTGCGGCTATATCTTGATCGACAATTACCCGCCCTACGATAAGCTCGAAGGTGCTGTCTGTTTTGCCAAGGATCTTTGATCTTATTGTGCTCGAAAAGTTTTTATTCCGTTTTATCCACAGGGTATAGAGATCGGGCAGTATGATCTGATATAATGTCCCGGTTATCAAAATATCCGGTGGGGATCATGACATTAAACTTAAGAAGATTTATCGGAGATAAGAAGTTCTACAAGACTCTTATCCGCATATCCATTCCGATCATGCTCCAGAATGCCCTGACAAGTGTTGTGGGCCTTCTGGATAATATCATGGTCGGACAGATGGGAACGGACGACATGACCGGCGTATCGATCGCGAACAATCTCTTGTTCGTGTTCCTTATCGTATGCTTCGGCGCGGTCTCCGGAGCCGGTATCTTCAGCGCGCAGTTCTTCGGCAAGGGAGATTACAAGGGAATGGCTGCCGCGTTCAGGATGAAACTCTATATCTGCACGGTAGTTACGGTCGTATCAATCGCCACTTTCCTTATATTCGGCAAGGATCTGATATCCCTGTATATATACGATTCGACTGACGGTATCGGGGACGTTGTCGCGACCGCGAATTCCGCATGGGATTACCTTTATATAATGCTGTACGGATTGCCCTTCCTCGGGATGGCGATGTGCTATTCTTCGACCATCCGTGAGAACAGGGTTACGATACCGCCCATGATCACCGGCATGATCGCTGTGTTGACGGACCTTGTCTTAAACTGGCTTCTTATCTTCGGCAACTTAGGGTTCCCGGCGCTCGGAGTCAGGGGCGCTGCGATCGCTACCGTCATCGCGAGGTTTGTCGAGTGCCTGCTTAATGTTGCATATACACATATCAAAGCCAAAAGATTCCCGTTCACGGAATATGCGTATAAGACGTTCAGGATACCGCTGTCCTTACTTCGCGGCATCATCGTAAAAGGTCTTCCTTTGGTTGCCAACGAAGCGCTTTGGGTCATATCCATCACTGTCGCGATGCAGTGTTATTCAACGAGAGGGATCTCTGCAATAGCGGCGCTCAACATCAACTCTTCCATCGCAAATGTATTCAATGTATTCTTCCTTGCGATGGGTTCTGCCGTGTCCATCATCATCGGACCGATGCTCGGCGCCAACAAGATAAAAGAAGCTAAGGAGACGACCATCAAGCTGATCTTCTGCACGGTCCTGATATGCATCGTATCCGCTTCCCTGATGGCGCTCTGTGCGCATCCCTTCCCGAACATATATAACACCGAACCGCAGGTTAAGGATCTGGCGGTCAGGCTCATCCTTATCGCCGCATGCTTTGTCCCGTTCCAGGGGATCGCCCACTCTTCCTATTTTGCGCTGAGGTCGGGTGGCAAGACATGGCTTACCTTTATCTTCGATTCCGGCCTTCAGTGGGTCTTATATATCCCCATAGCCTATACATTGTCACATTTTACGACACTTCCTATACTTACCGTTTTCGCGCTGACGAACTGCTCGGATATAGTTAAGGCGGTCCTTTCTCTTATCTTTATCAAGAAACTGAACTGGGCGCAGAATATCGTGTCGAATCCCAAGTGATCGGGGTAAGAGGATATGGACATCAGGACAGTGCTTTTCGAGGACAGATATAAACAGCAGGTATTTGATTTTACCGGCAGGTGCTTTCAGGAACTGGGCAAGACGTTCGAACCTTCGGGGCGCCACGGTTTCTATAACGACATCGGGTCTTCATTCGATGCTTTCTATTGTCTCATGGACGAGGATCAGTTGGTAGGGACGGTCGGTCTTAAGAAGATCAGCGACGATACGGTCGAACTTAAGGCCATGTATCTTGACCAAAGTTACCGGGGCAAAGGCTTAGGAAGGCTCCTGATGGATAAGGCGGTCGAATCTGCCAAAAGATCAGGGTACAAAAGGATGGTCCTCGATTCGATGTCACAGTATAAGGACGCTCTGAGACTGTACGAGCGGACGGGTTTTGTGAATATCGAACGCTATAACGACAATATCCATGCCGATGTTTTTATGGGGATGGATCTTTGACCTTTTGCAGTCTTCGTATCAGATGCTTCCGATGAATCTTCCAAGAGCCTGCCGGCCTTCAGGATTTCTTTTGAATACACCGCAGCATTCGAGAATCCGGGCGAAAGAAATTCCGATCTCACGTCTTATCGCATTCTCTATCTTATCTTTATCCGACAGGTCGTAATCGTCCCTCCAACCGGATACCCACTGCGCGTGTTTGGCGATAACTTCTATCGAGCTGATATCGCTTCCCTCGAGGAGCGCCTCGGTCAGATATTCCATCTCTGACGCAAGTCTTCCCGGAAGGACTGCAAGTCCCATGACTTCTATGAGACCGATATTCTCTTTCTTTATGTGATGGTATTCTGCATGGGGGTGGAATACTCCGAGGGGGTGCTCTTCGGTCGTGATGTTATTCCTTAAGACAAGGTCCAGTTCGTACTTAAGATCCTCCGTTCTTCTTGCTATCGGGGTTATCGTGTTGTGACGGGTTCCGTCTTCCGAGTATGCGTAGATGAAGGTGTCTTCATCAGTGTAGGATATCCATGCGTTAAGGATACGTTCTGCGCAGGAAACCATGTCCTCCGGGTCGTCACCTTGGAGCCTTATTACCGACATCGGCCATTTGACTGTCCCTGCCGTAATGTTGTCGAATCCTTTGACAGTGAACATCTCTTCCATGGGAGCTCTTGCCATCGGGAATTCGTAGCGACCGCCCTGGAAATGGTCGTGGCTTAAGATCGAACCTCCGACGATGGGAAGGTCCGCATTGGATCCTGCCGTGTAGTGGGGAAAGAGTCTCACAAAGTCCAAAAGCTTTGCCATCGTATCCCGGTCGATCTTCATGGGAATATGATCTTTATTGATGATTATGCAATGCTCGTTGTAGTAGATATATGGCGAGTACTGAAGGAAGTATTCTTCACCCTGAAGAGTAACGGGGATCAGCCTGAGGTTTTGCCTTGCAGGATGAGAAATGGTTCCTCGGTATCCTTCGTTCTCGGGACACAGGAGACACTTGGGGTAAGAAGAACTCTGTATCTTGCCTGCGGCCTCTATGTCCCTGGGATCTTTCTCGGGTTTGCTCAAATTTACGGTTATATCGAGATTCCCGTATTCAGTCGGTGCTTTCCACTTTATATCCCGTGCGATGCGGTCAATCCTGATGTAATTGGTCTTCCGGCATAGATCGTAGAACCGGTCAGTCGCTTTCACAGGGTCTTCGGAATAAAGCTTACGGAAGGTTTCCTCTACAACCGAAGGAGCAGGGGTCAGTATCCCCATGAGCATGGTGTCGAAGAGGTCGCGGTTGGCAGAAGAATCGGAGGGTATTATCCCGTTCCCGGCAGCGAAGGAGATAATGTCTTCCAGTATGAGGTGAAGAGGTCTTGCGGGAGGCATCGTATCAGGTGCCTGATAGCAGGTCAGGTCAAGTGCGGCAAGAAGGGAATTGATCACATATGTCCTGTCGCGTCTGTCTGTTATGCCGCTTGCTGTGCCGTAATCTGCAAGTTCGGTTATGTATGTAAAGATATTCATTTTGCCGGACATACCCTTATACCTTCCGGTGCCGATTCGATCCCGCCGTACCGTCTTATGCTTATGATCTCACAGGACCCTTGGCCGAACACCTTATCCATTAATTCTTTATATCTGTTTTTGTTCTCTTTGCGGACAAAAGCCTGTATCGTCCCTGCAAATCCTCCGCCGTGCACTCTTGCAGCCTCGTCATCTCCCAAGATAAGGTCGCTTATTGCAAGTGCCAATGACACATTCTGTATTTTGGGTTTTGAATCGGAATAAACATTCTGAAGATACTTATAAGACGAGTCGCCGGACTTGCGGACAAGGGCAATGAAAGAAGATATGTCACCTCTTTCCAAAGCGTCGGCTTCCAGGGCGGCCCGTTCATTCTCCTGTGTGAAGTGGATCGCCCGCAGCACTGCGCGGTCTCCTGCTTCTGCCCGTAATGTGTCCATATTGCCTATGATGTCGTTTATTGTGATCCCTCTGAGCTTATCCTGCCCGAGGAGCCTTGCGATCTTTGTCATCTCCTCAGGGATCGCTGCATAGTCTGAGGTAAGGTCCGCGTGAGACCCTTTGGTATCTGTGATGCATAGCGCGTATCCGACCTCATCGAGATCGAATTCGATTTGCCGCACGACAGGTGCTTTAGGATCTTTAAAGTCAATAAAGACCATCCCGCCGACTGAACTTGCCATCTGATCCATGAGCCCGCACGGTTTCCCGAAAAACTCATTCTCGGCTTCCTGCCCCGCCATAGCGATGGTAACGGGATCTATCTTCATGCCGTTGTAAAGCCCGGAGACTATTGTTCCGATCAATGTCTCGAAAGCCGCAGAAGACGACAGTCCGGCGCCTATCAGGACATCGCTTGTTATATAAGCATCAAAACCTTCGAGTTCATAGTTCCTGCCGGAACATAAGGAGTACAAGACTCCTCTTACAAGCGCTGCAGTGCTGCCCCGTTCTTCTTCGCGGGCTGCAAGATCATCCGTTAGGATCTCTACCGGGTCAAATCCTTCCGCATGCACCCTTATCACATTGCCACAGGTCTTGCGAGTGATCGCTATCGCATCGCGGTTTACGGAAGTTGCCAGGACCTGTCCGTTTTGGTGGTCGGTATGGTTGCCTCCGATCTCAGATCTTCCCGGGGCCGAGAAGATCCTTATGTCTTCTTCTGTTCCGCCGAATATTTCCAGGAAAGACTTCACGGCAGAAGCATACCTTGCAGGCTGCGCTTCTGCCGCTTCATCCGTGACATATATGTCTTTGTAGTCTGTAGAAGTAAGATCCGTCATGTCGCTCCTCCCGATATTCGAATTATAAGTTTTTCGAGAGGAATAGTCGATAACGTATTTATAAAATTCAGTCTATCGAGTAGTTTCCGATGATATCAAGGATCTTGGAAAGCTCTTTGTTGTTGTAGATGTAACCTGAATAGAAGTTATGTGCTGCACCGTTCTCATCGTAGAAAGTGAAGCTGTATGTGGTGCCGTCATCGACCTCCTCGGAATAATCGCGGAACTTGTCGGTCTTCACGGCGTCAACGCAGATCCCGTAGATTGTTTGGTAGTCCTCATCTTTCATCTTGGGGTCGAGGTTGCCGTCGTTGAACGGGAAGACGATCTCTCCCGAATACTTAACGGTTATTGTTGTCGAATATATTTCTAAGTCCTCTTCTGTCATAGGACCTTGAGGCGTAGTATGTATCTCAAGCATATTGCCGTTGATCTTTTGGAGTTCTTTTACGTTGATGTCGTTCTTCTTGCATGCTGCCATGCCGAGCCCCATAACAAGTATCAGGATTGCCGCTATAAGTTTTCTCATTGTTCATATCCTCCGATGTGATTCTGCCTATTATACAATCGAAGGATCAGGATTGTTGCAGACCCTCTTGAAATTTGACAATCCTTTGCGTGCCGTGATACCATAATCCAAACTCTTTGCACTGCAAAACACATACGTGCAGTCAACAGTACAAACTGAACAGGCAACAGTGTTCGACTATATCACTGTGTGGCCGGGTCATGTAAATGACAGCAGAAGAAGCTAACGGCACATCTGCGGGACAGTAGTATATCCCGGGGTGTGTATTTTTTTACCCCGAAAAGATAAGGCGTCAGCTTGAGTTTAGGGAGGAATAAACATGGATGAGATAAAGATCGTAAAGAAACTGTCTCTCGTCGGGATCCTGGGGAACGTGATCCTGGCGGCGTTCAAACTGGTTGCGGGACTTCTCGGAAAGTCCGGTGCCATGGTGTCGGACGCGGTCCATTCCCTGTCTGATGTTGCCGCGACTTTTATTGCATATTGGGGCGTAAGGCTGGCCCAGCGCCCCGAAGACGAAGAGCACCCCTACGGCCACGAGAGGATCGAATGCGTGGCATCCCTCGTGCTGGGTCTTATCCTGGCCGGAACCGGTATAGGGATAGGATATGAAGGTATAAGAAAGCTCCTGTCTCCCGATCAGATCGAAGTTCCGACTCTCCTGCCTCTTATCGCGGCTGTTGTGTCCATCGCCGTCAAGGAAGGGATGTTCTGGTACACGATGCACTACGCCAAGAAGATAGATTCCCCCGCGTTCAAAGCGGATGCCTGGCACCACAGGTCCGATGCCCTGTCTTCCATCGGATCTTTTGCGGGTATCCTCCTGGCAAGATTAGGGATGCCCTTCATGGACCCGGTGGCAAGCCTTATCATATGTCTTTTTATCCTCAAGGTCGCGTTCGATATCGGCAAAGACGCCCTTGCCAAGATGCTGGATACATCAGGCGGCAAAGAATTCGAACAGGACCTTAAGACTTTTGTCGAAGGACAGGAGGGAGTCGAGAAGATAGACCTTCTCAGGACCCGTCAATTCGGCAACAAGATCTATGTAGAGATCGAGATCGCAGTTGACCGGAACCTGTCGCTCCTCGATGCCCACGATATCGCCGAGAGTGTCCACGATGCGGTGGAGCAGCAATACCCCAATGTCAAGCACATCATGGTACATGTGAATCCCGGCGAGGAGAAATAAAAGACTGTCTCAACTTGATCTGAGACAGTCCCTTTTAGCTTAATTTTCTCGTGTTATCCTATTCGGAGATAATATGTGGTTCCTTTCTTGGTTTTTCAGGTTTGTTCGGTGCCGCGGTTGGCAGATACCTTGCGGGAAGCCGGTGTTACCTGTACTTCGATCGTGTCGCCGTCACGGTAGATCGTGAGGGTGAAGACGTCGCCTTCTTTGCCTTTCGCCAGGGCGGAGCGCAGATCGCTTTGTCCTGTAATGTCTTCGCCGTTTACTTTGGTGATGACATCATTCCTCTGAAGGCCGGCCTTGTCGGCAGGGCTTCCTTCTTCAACGCTGTATACGACTGCGCCCTCCAGGATCTGACGGTAGCCTTCGAGATCGAAGACCTGAACGCCGATGTAAGGTTTTACGACATAACCGTTCTCAACGATGGAGTTGATGATGTCGGAGACGCTGTTGATCGGGATGGCAAATCCGATGTTGTCGATGGAAGCGGTTGAAGAATCGCCGGAATACTTGGCGTTGGTGATGCCGATGACCTCTCCGTGTGAATTAAAGAGAGCGCCGCCGGAGTTGCCGGAGTTGATCGCGCAGTCTGTCTGGATCAGGTTCATTGATGTGCTGCCGAATGTTATCGTTCGGTTGAGTGCGCTTACTGCACCCTGAGTAAGTGAGAATGTGAGTTCACCCAAAGGGTTTCCGATGGCAACCACGCTGTCGCCGACATTCATATTGTCCGAATCTCCGATGATTACCGGAGTCAGGCCCTTCGCATCGATCTTAAGGACAGCGATATCGTTGTCTTCATCGTAGCCGATGAGTTTTGCATTGTATTCTTCGTTGTCGTATGTCGTAACCTTGATGTCTTCCGCGTCTTCGACTACATGGTAGTTGGTGATGATGTAGCCGTCATCCGACAGTATGAATCCGGATCCTGCCGCAGCGGATGTTGTCTGATACCCGAAAAAGTTAGTCATGATGGATGTGGTGATGCCCACAGTCGAATTGACATTTGCGGCATAGATCTCAGACGCGGTCATCTCTTTATCCGTATTGACATATGACATATTGAGAGCTTTGGCTTCGCGCTGCCCCATGAGGATCGTTCCTGAATCGGAAGAACTGCTTGTGATCGCGTTGATCCCGTTAAGACTGACATCCTTTACGGTGTCGATGAGATACATGCTGCCGGCTCCGGTAATGCCTCCTGCGATGGAGCAGCAGAGCACCAATGCAACGATCTTCGCTGCATTGGTGCTGCTGCCTTTTTTGGGGGGCGTATGAATAGTTACCGGTTCGTTATTTACAGGTTCATTGACGTTGTTCTGCTGATAGTAATTGTTTTCCATGGTGGTCTGTCCCTTCCTTTTGGTCTTGTGACACAAGTATCGGACGCGAACTTAAAATCTACTTGAAATCATCTGTGGCAAATTTTTGGGAAGGGGAAAAGGGATTTGGCGGCAATAAGTTATGATGTTATATAATAATTCCGACAGGTCTTAACGTTTCAACTTGATTTCAGGAACGGGGGATATCATTGTTCAAAAGACCGGGAGGACCGACATGAGGATACTTATCGCAGAAGACGAGATCTCTACAGCAAAAGCTCTTAAAGTCATAATGGAGAAGAATAAGTTCTCCGTGGATATCGTTCACGATGGTGACGAGGCCTGGAGCTATGTCCGCACGGGTTCATACGAGGTGATAATACTCGATATCATGATGCCCGGGATGAGCGGCCTGGAAGTCCTGGCGAAGATCCGTGAGAATAAGATCAATACCCCTGTCCTCCTGCTTACTGCCAAATCCGAGGTTGAGGATAAAGTTACAGGACTTGAGGCCGGAGCCGATGACTATCTTGCCAAGCCTTTCGCGTCCAGTGAGCTCATCGCAAGGGTAAAGGCTTTGGGCAGGAGAAGTGAGGTCTATTCTGACTCCGTAAAGTCTTTGGGCAATGTATCTTTGGACGGCAACAGATATGAACTCAGGGTCGGTGATAACGCAGTAAGTCTTACCAATAAGGAATATCAATTACTGGAACTCTTTATTCTCCATCCCGGATTCGTGTTCTCGACCGAACACCTCATGGAGAAGATATGGGGGATAGATTCGGAATCGGATATAGACGTAGTGTGGACACATATAGGATTTGTCCGTAAGAAGCTCAAGACGCTCAATGCCGATGTTGAGATCAAGACCATAAGGGGAGCCGGGTATTCTCTGGAGGTCACAGGATGCTGAAGAAGATCCGCTGGCGTTTCATAGGTGCCGCGATGCTGGCTTTCTCTACGGTAATAATCCTGATCGCAAGTCTTGTTAATATCGCAAATTATTGCTCGGTAACCCGGAAGACGGACGAGACTATCGGATATATCCTGGACTATGAGAGCAGCGCTTCCAGGGGGGGATTCGATTCGAGACCGCCCATGCCTTTCCAGGGGATGCCGGACGAGGAAGCAAACTATATGACCAGGTTCTTTATAGTTGCGGTGGGTTCGGATAACCTGGTCATTGCCACATCAATGGATTATGTAGCGTCGATCACGGAATCCGAAGCTGTCTCCTATGCCAAAGAGGCCATGTCCAAGCTGACGGACCGGGGATATATGGACGGGTACCGTTATCAGAAGATCGAATATGATGAGGCCACGGTCGTGATATTCCTTAATTCCACGAGGGAGATCCAGTCGATGAGATCCCTTCTGTTCATGACACTGGCGATCTCGGGCGGAAGTCTCATATTGGTGTTCGTTCTTGTCCTTCTCCTTTCCAAGAGGGCTATAAGACCCATAGCTCAGAATATGGAACTTCAGAAGAGGTTCATAACGGACGCTGGCCACGAACTCAAGACACCGCTCACGTCTATCTCCACGAGTCTTGACGTTATCGAGATGGATAAGGGGGCCGACGAATGGACGGATAATATAAGGCAGCAGGTGGGACGCCTGACGGGCCTTGTAGGCGAACTTGTTACTCTGTCGAAGCTCGATGAAGTAAAGCCTGTTGCGGTCAAAGAGAAATTTGATCTGAGCGGAGCCATGTGGGAGATGGTGGAAGTATATACCCCGCAGGCTAAAGCCACGGGCAAGACGTTGGATACATTCATCGAGGATAATGTCAATATAACGGGAGACAAGGCCCAGGTTCAGCAGATGCTGTCGGTCCTGATCGATAACGCGATAAAGTATTCCGACGGAAGGGCTGCGATCAATATCGCACTTACCAGAGCACACGGCAAGGCCAGGATAGTTGTCTATAACACATGTAATTACGATAAAGTCCCTGATGTCGACCGGCTCTTCGAGAGGTTCTACAGGCCCGATAAATCGAGAAATTCGAATACCGGAGGCAACGGGATCGGTCTTGCCATCGCAAGATCCGTTGCGGAAGCCCACGGCGGCAGGATATCAGCTTCATGCCCTGACGGCAAGTCCATGACCATAACCGTTGAGATCTGACAAGTAACATCTCAAGGCCAATAAGTTTTTGTACGATCTTTATATTTATTTCAAGTACATTTAAGATCTGGCTGTTATCATCCTTCCATAATGAGTGAAATATGCTTACCGGGAGGAAGTGATCAGGCTTTCTTAGCCTTTTTGACATGCTGCTTGATCTTCTTGAAGGACTTCTCGCTCAGGTCGTGCTCGATCCGGCAGGCATCTTCCTCCGCCGTCTTGAAATCGACTCCTAAGAGCACGAGAGCTTCGGTGAGGACACGGTGTCTCTCATATATGTTCTTTGCGATCGCGGCTCCTTCTTCAGTCAGAAGGATGGCGCCGTCATCTTCGATCGTAATAAATCCTTTGGACTTCAGTATCCCCATAGCGCGGCTTACGGACGGCTTGGACAGCTCCATCTCGCGGACAACATCTATTGAGCGTACCTTGCCTAAGCGGTCCTTGAGTATCAGGATAGTCTCCAGATAATCTTCGCCTGATTCATAGATTCCGTTCATAACTGTTCTCCTTATCATAAGCGTCGGTCTTCAAATGTTGTAATAATGATTATATCATCTTGAATGGTAAAATACTTATGCTATGAATGAAGAACACAAGACATTATATGTATCAGACCTTGACGGAACACTGCTCCTAAGTACTGAGAGGATATCCGAATATTCCTGCAGGGTCATCAACGATCTTACTTCCCGGGGCATGATCTTCTCTTATGCCACGGCAAGATCCCTTGTCACGGCCAGGAAGGTGACCGAAGGCCTTGACGCCAAGATCCCGATCATTGCGTATAACGGGGGATTCATTTTCGATAACGCGACGGGGGAGATACTTGATTCCATTTATTTCGGAGAAGATGTCCTGATCCTGCTGGATGACCTGTTCTCAATGGGGATATGTCCTATCGTATATGCTTTTATCGACGGCATCGAAAAGTTCTCTTACGCGCCTGATCTCATAAACCACCAGACCAGGAAGTTTACGGATCTTAGGCAGGGCGATATCCGCACTAATCTTGTAAGAAGCACAGAAGATCTTAAGAAAGGCGATATCTTCTATGTTATGTGCTCCGATGAAGACACAAAGCTTGCACCCATATATGAGAAATATAAGGATACATACCACTGCGTATATCAGGTGGATATGTATACCAAAGAGTGGTGGCTTGAGATAATGCCGAAGGATACTTCGAAAGCAAATGCCATAAAGAGGCTCAAGTCCATGCTCGGATGCGATAAGGTCATAGCTTTCGGTGACGGAAGGAACGATATAGATCTGTTCGAAGTTGCGGATGAAGGGTATGCCGTGGCAAACGCGGATCCCGACCTCAAGAAGCGCGCTAAGGATGTGATATTATCGAACGATGAAGACGGAGTCGCAAAGTGGCTCGAGGAGAACGCGGAGGTTTAAGATGCTGAGATTAAGACCTTACAAGAAAGAAGATTCCGATATCATCGCAGGATGGATACAGGACGAGGATGTCTTCATCAAGTGGGGAGGCGAACTCTTCGGCAAGTTCCCGATCACGGCGGATGTGATCTGCGATAAGTACCAGAATAACAACGGCGGCTGTACAGAACCCGATAATTTCTATCCCTGGGTCGCGATAGATGATGACGGACGTGTAGTCGGACACTTCATAATGAGATATATAAACGGAGACAGGAAGGTGCTTCGCTTCGGCTGGGTTATCGTTGACGATTCCATCAGGGGCAAAGGTTACGGCGCCGGGATGCTCAAGGCAGGACTGAGATTCGCTTTCGATATCTTCGATGCGGATAAGGTTACGATCGGAGTATTCGAGAACAACGATCCGGCCCATAACTGCTATAAGAAGGTGGGATTTGCCGACTGCGGTATCAGGCAGGCAGAGCCCGTCAATGTCATTGAGATGGAGATATTAAATCCCGCAAAGTGATCAACTGAAGATTTTACATTCCCGCAGATGTGATATAATAAACGGAGGTCTTGTAAGATCTTCAGCTTATCCTATATGACGTATCCGTCATGAAAGCGAGGGATTACCATGGCATTGATCGACAGGATCAGAGGAATGGCTACCGGGAAGAAAGTACTCTTTGCTGTTATTGCCACAGTACTCATTGCGACTATCGCAGGACTTATTATATTTTTCGCCACCAGCGGCTATTATGCTACGACGATGAGACTGCTCCGTATAGAAGGAACGGTCAATATCGAGAGTTCCAAAGGCGATACCAAACCTGTTCTCGACAATATAAGATTCCAATCGGGAGATACTCTGAATACCGGATCTGACGGTCTGGCTTCAGTAGGTCTTGACGACACCAAGATCGTAACTCTCCAGAATGACAGCCGTGCTGAGTTCCGCAAGGCACATAAGAAGCTTGAATTAAAACTTACCAAGGGTGCACTCTTTTTCGAGGTAACGGAGCACCTTAAGGAAGATGAGACTTTCGAGATAGAGACTTCCAACATGACCGCAGGCATAAGAGGCACTTCCGGATACATCTATTACGATGAGGAAGGAAGGGAAGCTATCGTCGTAACGGACGGCGTCGTTAAGATCATCGGCCGCAATCCCGACACGGGAGAAGTCAAGACCGCTGAGATAAGAGGCGGTGAATCGGCAACGGTCTATCTTTATTCTGACCGTACGGTCGACAGTGTTGAGTTCCACAAGAAAAAACTCTCGGAAGATGAACTCCCCAGAGATATTCTTCGGAATATCGTCTACAATGACGATCTCCTCGACAAGATATGCAAGGATACCGGCTGGGATAAGCAGAAGCTTAAGGACATTATCAACAATGCCATCAAGCCGGCTGAACCGACCCCGACGGCAACGCCTACAGCAACACCTATTCCTACCGCAACACCGACGCCTGAGGCGGAGGTAACGCCGACTATAACACCGACTGTTACGCCAACTGTAACACCGACGGCAACGCCGAGACCGGGTGCTGATCCGACAGCAACGCCGGTTCCGACCGCAACTCCGACTGAGACTCCGGCGGCAACACCTACGGCCGAACCTACAGCTACGCCAACGCCTGAGCCTACGGTCACGGCAACTCCTACGGCTACTCCGACCGCCAAGCCTACTGCTACGCCTACAGCAAGGCCTACGGCTACCCCGACTGCAGGGCCTACTGCTACGCCTACAGCTGTTCCTACGGCCACGGCAACACCTACAGCAACTCCTAAGCCAACGTCTACCCCGACACCGTCACCGACGCCTGTCCCTTCATACGATGATCCGGAATTACCGGAAGATACAGATTTTGAGAAGTACTCAAAGCACGTTTGGGATCCGTATAAAGACGGAAAGATATACATATTAAAGGTATCATTCACTACTAGCGACGGCATAGATGAAGAGGCTTACGAAGGATACTATGAAGGTGAATGGTATTCTTTGAAAGCTGAAGAGCAATCGAACGGATCCGTCAAATACATGTTTTGGGAAGAAATAGCCGACGGAGTGGACCTCCTCTATTATCAATCACCCGCCTTGTATGTATAAGAATATGATCAAAAGGCTTATCATCCCTCTTGCCGGCGCTGTTATCGTCACTATTCTCTGCGGAACAGGACTCTTCAATAATCCTGATCTTTTTGTCTGTGACGAACTCTACCAGACACCTGAAGCACTTCCCGGTGACATCAAGGTAATAGGAATCGACGAGGCCGATTTCAAGGAATTCGGACCATATAACACATGGGACCGGACGGTAATAGCATCTGCGTTGGAAGCACTTGCGCAAGACCCGGATAATCTTCCGGCAGTAGTAGCAGTTGATGCTCTTTATGCAGGTGAGACGGATCCGGAAGCCGATGCAAGACTTGCTGCTGCATGTTCCAAGTTAGGCAATGTAGTCATGGCGACGGAAGCTTCCGTCGGAAGAAAGACTACCTACAGCGACAATAAGTTCATATTCGACGATTATGCCGTCCTAAACTATGAGGAACCCTATGATGCCTTGAAGGAGGTTACGGACCAGGGCCACATCAATACGATGTACGATAAGGACGGGATCCTCCGCCACGGTGTTCTTTATCTTGATTCGGATAAGGGGCGCGTTTATTCCCTCCCCTTTGTTGCAGCAAAGAAATACGCAGAACAGAATGGCTTTTCGATAGAAGAACCGCCGGTCGATTCCCGCGGCCGTTATTACCTGTCTTATTCGGCATCCCCCGGAGATTTCTATGAGGATGTCTCCCTCTCCAAACTGATCAATGGCGAAGTTCCCTCATCTTACTACAGCGGCAAGATCGTTTTTATCGGCCCGTATGCTTCCGGTCTCCAGGATGCATTCTTCACTCCTATCGCAAGGGCGAAGGAGATGTACGGAGTGGAATTCCATGCCAATGCCGCTCAGGCTATGTTAGACGGCAGGTATAAGACGGAAGCTCCGGCTATAGCCCAGCTCGCTGTGCTCTTTGTCATATCGTTTGCTTTCTTCTTATTCTGCGACGGAAAGAAACTCCGCTTCTCGATACCCGTTCTGATCGTCCTTGCAGCGCTTTCTGTTTTGGCTTCGGTCTGGCTTTATTCTGCAGGTGTGATCGTTCATGCACTTTGGATCCCTTTAAGTCTTGTATTGCTGTTCATAGCGAGTGTCGCTGCAAACTACATCCGCGCCGTGATCGCAAGGCAGCATGTAACCAGGACTTTCGAAAGATATGTTGCTCCCAACATCGTGGGCGAGATCTTAAAGGAAGGCGAGGAGAATCTGAAGCTCGGAGGGAAGCTCTGCGACATAGCTGTACTCTTTGTTGACATAAGAGGCTTTACTACAATGTCCGAAAGGCTTTCTCCTGAAGAGGTCGTTCATATACTGAATCAGTATCTTACGATGACGAGTTCATGTATCGAAGAACATAACGGAACACTGGATAAGTTTATAGGAGATGCAACCATGGCATTCTGGGGAGCACCTCTTGAAGACGATGACCCGGTATATCACGCGGCGCTGACCGCACTGGATATAGTTGACGGCGCGGCAAGATTATCCGACAAACTCAAAGAAGAGACAGGCGAAGTCCTCAATGTGGGAGTCGGCGTCCATTACGGACCTGCTGTTGTCGGCAACATGGGTTCGGAACGGCGCATGGATTATACTGCAATAGGAGATACCGTCAATACTTCGGCAAGGCTGGAGGCCAATGCACCGGCGGGCACCGTCTATATAAGCCGGGCGGTTGCGGATAAACTGAAAGGGCGCATGAGTTTTGAGACGCTGGGCGATTCGATCAAGCTTAAAGGTAAGGCGGAAGGTTTTGAGATCTTAAAGCTTACCGGCAGGGAGGAATGAAGATGCTGAGTTTTCTTGGAAGAGGTTCTGCATTTGCGGATGAACATAACAGCGCGTATTTCGTCGCGGATAAAGATCTGGTGTTACTGGATTGCCCGATGAGCACATTTGAGAAACTTAAGAGACGGGATCTTTCTTCTTTCGATCATGTCTATGTGCTGGTAACCCATACTCACGGTGACCATATAGGCGGGATCGGACTTCTTGTTGACTGGCTCTATTTTGCATCTGATACCAAGATCACTGTGGTGGCCCCGTCGGACAGGGTAAGAGATGATCTTAAGTTTTATCTTAAGAACCTGGAAGGATGCAGCGATACCTGGTTTGAACTGGTGACGGCAGAAGAATTGGATAAAGACTGGCTCTTCTGTCCCGTGCCGACTTCACATACCGAAGAACTCTCCGGCAAGTGCTTCGGATATTGTCTTACCGTTGACGGCAACAGAACGGTATATACAGGTGATTCTAATACCCTTGCGCCCTTTGAGGAATACCTTACGGAGGGAGCATATCTTTATACCGAGATGTCTTCCAATAAGACTCCGGTCCATATGTATTGCTGTGATATGGCGGATAAGATAAAGGAACTTACATCCCGCGGCGTGCATGTATTCCTGATGCACATGGATGATGAAGATAAGATCGCAGAGGCGATGAAGGATACCGGCGCGGAATTTGCGCCCGTCGAACAAGGAGGAGAAAGCATGGAAGATTGCGGAAAGATACTGAACGGGATCTACGATATTACGGACAGCCTTTATACAGATATGTGCATGAATGACAGGAAGGACCATAATCTCCTGTTCTCTTATCTTACCGAACTCGGCAAGACTATTGTCGATGCCGACAGAGCGAGTTTTTGGAAGTGGGATAAGCGCAAGGGTCAGATCTGGACGATGTCCGCAACAGGTGTGGATAAGATCGTGATACCCGACAGCACGGGACTTGTGGGCAAAGCCTTAAGGAGTAAGAAAACCGTTATTACCAACGACCCGTATTCCGACCCGGACTTCAATAAGAACGTGGATCTTCAGACAGGCTATACGACCAAGTCTGTTCTTGTTCTCCCGGTTGCCGACATCAACGGCAGCTTCATAGGAGCATTGCAGCTCATCAACAAGAACGACGATCGCGGGTTCGACGAGAAGGTAGACCCGAAGAAACTGTCCCTGGCAGCTCTTGTCTGCGGCATCGCTTTGGAGTCTGAGACTTTCCTCGAAGAGTCCCACCACGATAAGCTCACCGGACTTAAGAACAGGATGGGATTCTACTTCGATTTCGGCGGAAAATATAAGGATTATCTTATACCCGATTCGGGTAAGACCATGTCTGTCTTCATTTGCGACATCGATAAGTTCAAGAGAGTTAACGATACATACGGACATAATGCCGGAGATGATGTCCTGGCATTCACCGCAAACCTTATCGAATCCTTCTGCGCGGACGATCAGAATGTCTACAGATGGGGCGGCGAGGAGTTCGTATTTGTTATGCCCGACACGGATCTTGCCGGAGCTGCGGCCAAAGCTGAAGAGATCAGGGTAAAACTGATGGGCTCGTCCATCGAAGCGGACGGCAATGTGATCAATTGCACCATGAGTTTCGGATGTACTTTTTTCGATCCTTCTAAGTCCATCGAAGAGAATATCAGTAATGCCGACGAGAAGCTCTATACTGCCAAGGAGACCGGCAGGAACAGAGTCTGCACCTGACAGTGAGTCCGGTTTCTTATTGGAGATTTATACTTTCTTGGTCATCGTCAGGACGTTTTTGCCGTCCTTATATTCGTAGGTGACATCGTCCATTATGTTCTTTGTCATGAAGATCCCGAGGCCTCCGATCGGGCGCTCGCCCACTGCAAGGGTGGTATCAGGATCCTCTTTGGCGAGGGGATTGTAAGGGGTTCCGTTATCGCTGAACGTGATCGTTATCGAACCCGGGTTCTCGTGTGTCTCCACACTGACCGATGCAGTGCCTTTGTCCGGGTTATAGGCGTAATGTGCTATGTTGACAAAGATCTCTTCTGCGGCGATATGGATCTGGGATCTGCTCTTGGGATCACACTGTATCTTGTCAAGATAATCGTCAACGAAAGCCAGGACGTTCGGCAGTTCTTCCACCGCCGCATCGAAAACATGTTCCCCCGTCTCAACTTTATTGCCCCTGTATTCAAGACAGAGCATGGTCAGGTCGTCGAACTGCTCGGCATCCTTGACGAATTCATCTACCGAAGATCTGACGTTCTTGAGGATCTGTTCGGGTGTAGCATCCACATCTTTATTGAGGGCGTCGATCATGCGGTCCGTTCCGAACATCGCTTCATTGGCATCGGTTGCCTCCGGTACGCCGTCGGTATAAACAAAGATCTTGGAACCCGGCTCGAGTTCGACCTCATAGTCCGTGTATTTCATATTCGACATGCCGCCGATTACGAATCCGTGCTTGTCGCGGAGAAGTTCGAACTTGCCGTCTCCGTGCTTTATCGCCGGGTATTCGTGACCTGCGTTGGCAGCGGTGAGCTTGCCTGTTGTAAGATCCAGTATTCCGAGCCATACGGTGACGAACATCTTCTCGGTGTTATTCGAACATATCGTGTTATTCGTATCCTTGAGGATCTGTGCCGGAGAGATGCCTGTCATGGCTTTGTTGGCAAGGATGATCTTGGAGGCCATCATAAAGAGGGCTGCCGGAACTCCTTTGCCCGAGACGTCCGCCATTACCATGCAAAGGTGAGTGTCATCGATCAGGAAGAAGTCATAGAAGTCGCCTCCGACTTCCTTGGCGGCATTCATCGAAGCATAGATGTCGAAGTCGGTTCTGTCGGGGAATGCGGGGAAGATCGAAGGGAGCATGGACTCCTGGATCCTCGTAGCGAGGGACAGCTCCGTCTTTGCTTTCTCGTTCCTGGCCGTTATCTCGGTGATGTCTTTGATATAGTTGGTGATTCGCTCTTCCATCTGATCGATGGAACCTGCCAGTATTCCGATCTCGTCCTTATTTGATATCTTGCTTTCAAGTTTTTGCTCGGGAGGAACATTCTCATCGGCGAATCTGCTCGCTTCACCCGTGATAGTCTCGAGCGGCTTGATGAGTGTCTTACGCTGATAATTGACCTCAAGGATTATGACGGCGACCGTGATGATAACGGTGATGGCCAGAACGATACCGAGATAGATGGCTCTGGCTCTTACCATCTCTGTCATCTGGCGCTGCACGCAAAGGATGCCTTTGGTCGTGCCGTCATTTCCCTTAAGAGGGACCATGATCGTTATGTGGTAAGTTGAAGATGAATAGCGAAGGCTCCAGAGGTGCATGGACTCACCCTCGCTTGTGCCTTCCCAAACCGCCTTGTACTTATCATGCGCTTCCTGGTTGGTGGTAGCTCTTACGAATCCGACTTCATACGGCGAATAAGTTGTCTCATGATTTACGGTCGAGAAGATATAATTGACATTCCAATATTCGTCAGAGGGTTTGATGACATATATGAAGGTGCTCTGCGATGAATTACAGAGCTTGTCCAGCCTGTTCCACACGATCAGGTAATCGGCGGATGTACCGTCGCCTGCCAGCCACTCTTCAAGACGGTCGGGATCGATATAATCCTTAGCGGTATTCGCGATCCTGTACCCGCCCGTCACATATTGATTCATCATAACCTCGGTGAATCCCATAAATCCGACGAAGCTTACGATCGCCGAGAATACTACGATGATGAGGATAATGTGAATAAGTTGCCGAACGGCCAGTTTCTTCTTATATGTCTTCTCCTTCATACCTTTATTCGATATTCAGGAAAGAAGAGAATCCCGTGACATCGAATACGTCGCGGATAACCTCGTTAACGTTCTTGATGATGAAGGGCTTATCTCCCATTATCTCTTTTGCTGCCAAAAGAACGCGGAGTCCCGCGGATGAGATATATTCAAGTCCGTCAAAATCGATGACGAGCTCTTCTGCGCCGGAGAGGTTCTCTTCAAGTTCCTTCTCGAGGTCGGGAGCCGTGATGCTGTCGAGTCTTCCCTTAACTGCAAAGAGAGCCTTGCCGCTGTCGATGGTCTTCTGGATATCCAACATATTACTGATCTCCTTATCTTATGTTGTTATAGGTGCATTATAACACAGGCGCAATTAAGAGGGTATACAGGCAAAAAAGGAGCTGCCTCATATCATCTGAGGCAGCTCCCGCTCTCTATTTATCCTTTTATCTTACAAACGATCAGGAATCGAACTCCGATACGATCGAGGAGACGGTCTGCTTAGCGTCGCCGTAGATCATTGCGGTGTTGTCGTTGGTGAACAGAGGGTTCTCGATACCGGAGAAGCCTGTGCCCTTACCTCTCTTGAGAACGAATACCGTTCTTGCCCTGAATGCTTCGACGATAGGCATACCGTAGAGAGGTGAAGACTCATCGTCAACAGCGGAAGGGTTAACAACGTCGTTAGCGCCGATAACGATGGCAACATCGACATTGTCCATCTGAGGGTTCATATCGTCAGATGTCTTGAGCATCTCGTAAGGAACGTTAGCCTCAGCAAGGAGAACGTTCATGTGACCGGGCATACGGCCTGCAACGGGGTGGATAGCGAAGTTGACTTCGGTTCCGTTGTCTTCCAGCTTGTCGCAGAGTTCCTTAACAGCGTGCTGAGCCTGGGCAACAGCCATACCGTAACCGGGAACGATAACGACGTTCTTTGCAGCCTCCAATACGAGGTAAGCATCCTCGACGGACATTGCGCGGGGCTCCTTGTACTCGCCTGCTGCTGCGGAAGACTTCTTCTTGGCAACACTCTTGAAGAGGAGTGAGTAGAAGGTACGGTTCATTGCCTTACACATGATGAGGGTAAGGATGACGCCGGATGCACCGACAAGACAGCCTGATACGATGAGGACCGTGTTGCCGATAGGGAATCCTGCGAATGCAGCAGCAAGACCGGACAATGCGTTAAGGAATGAGATGATAACAGGCATGTCTCCGCCTCCGATGGTGATGACCAGAGTCACACCGAGGATCAGGGAAGCTGCTGTTGTAACGATGATGCCGATGAATCCGATATTTCCTGTAGGATCGTAGGTGTAGAGGCCGATGCCGGCTACAGCTACAACGAGGATGATCGAATTGATGATGTTCTTACCGGGGAGGGAGATAGGCTTCTTGAAGATCTTGAGGCCTGCAAGCTTGCCCCATGCGATAAGGGAACCTGTGAAAGCGACCGCACCGATGACGATGGTAAGACCCATCGTGATAGAGGTGAAGGCATCACTGCCGATCCTGGTTGAACCGCTGCGCAGAGCCAGGTACTGGGAGATAGCAACGAGCATGGAAGACAGACCGCCGAATCCGTTGAAGAGGGCGACGAGCTGAGGCATGCCGGTCATCTCTACCTTCTTTGACCAGATGAAGCCGATAACCGAACCGACTACGATAGCACCTGCGATGATGCCGTAGCCGAGTGCGCCGGAGGGGATAACATCCTGAGAGATCAGGACTGAGATTACTGCGATAAGCATACCGATCGAGGACATAAGGTTACCGGAACGGGCGGTATCCGCCTTACCGAGCTTCTTGATGCCCATGATGAAGAGCACACTTGCGATCATATAGAGGAATATACACAGATATTCTTGAAATCCAAAGAGGTCCATTATTTCTTAGCCTCCTTCTTCTTGAACATTCCGAGCATTCTGTCGGTTACGAAATATCCGCCGATAACGTTGATGGTCGCGAAAAGGATCGCGATGCCTCCGACGATCATGCCGATAAGGTCGTTGTCGAGGGTTACACTGATCGCGCATGCTGCGATAGCACCGACGATGGTGATACCGGAGATAGCATTGGTACCGCTCATGAGAGGGGTGTGGAGCTGTGAAGGAACTTTAGATATAAGTTCGACTCCGAGGAATGCTGCGATGATGAAAACGAAGATCAGCAGCATTATTGTCTTTCCGTCCATTTTTATGCCTCCTTAAATCTTTCGTGAATGATTGCGCCGCCGGAAGT
The DNA here is from genome assembly GCA_017964005.1 of Clostridiales bacterium. Taxonomy (GTDB): domain Bacteria; phylum Bacillota; class Clostridia; order Saccharofermentanales; family Saccharofermentanaceae; genus Saccharofermentans. Next base: position 2,462 of record JAGCSR010000052.1, on the reverse strand, counting down.
GATGAGGCATCCCTTCATGATCTCGTCTTCCATGTTGACAACGAGTTCGGAGGCTTCCTTGTTATAGAAATGCGTGAGGAACGCACTGATGTTGCCTGAAAGCATCTTGGATGCATCGAAAGGTACCTGACGCTCCAGCATGTCACCCGGCATTATGATTACGCCGTTATCGGTGATGACTTCCTTAGTGGGATCGGAACCTTCAACGTTACCGCCTGTGGAAACAGCCATGTCGACTACGATGGAGCCGGGCATCATGCGGTCGAGGACATCCTTCTTTATGAGCAGAGGAGCCTTACGTCCGAAAACCTTAGCTGTTGTGATTACGATATTGGATCTCTCGCAGACCTTAGCCTGAGCTTCCTGCTGCTTGGCAACCTGCTCGGGTGTCAGCTCTTTTGCGTAACCCTGAGCTGTCTGGCCCATCTCGCCGAGATCGATCTTGACGAAGTTTGCGCCAAGGGACTTAACCTGCTCTTCTACGACAGGCCTTGTGTCGAAAGCGTCAACACGGGCGCCGAGTCTCTTTGCGGTTGCGATAGCCTGAAGTCCTGCAACACCTACACCGATAACGAATACCCTTGCAGGATTGATAGTTCCTGCAGGCGTAACCATCATGGGGAGGATCTTGGGAAGTCTTGCTGCCGCGTTACATACTGCAACGTAACCTGCAAGTGATGTCTGAGAGGACTGAACGTCCATCTTCTGAGCAAGAGTGGTTCTGGGGATCATCTCGAGCGATACCGCCTTGATGCCGCTCTTTGCAAAATCCGCCAGGAGTTCCTTCTCGTTGAAAGGATCAAGATAGCTGATGTGAAGCGTGTCTTCCTTCATTCCGGAAGCGCTCTCGGGCTTAAGGATCCTGACGACGATCTCGGCATCTGCCAAAGCATCTTTCTCGTCGCTGACCAGTTTTGCTCCGGCCTGCTCATAAGCCTCATCTTCGAAGCCGCTCTTTACACCGGCTCCCTTTACGACCGTAAACTCGTATCCCATTCCGGACAGTTTCTTGATGTCGTCCGGGATCATGGCCACACGGGTCTCGGCAGGAGATGTCTCCTTACATACCAAAACTTTCTTCATAGGTGTACCCCGCTTGAATATAATTTGCGGTGCGGCAGGGTCTTGCGACTTGTGCCGGCATCCGTTGTTACCTTCGTAAGCTAAGCCTTGCGGAAGATAAAATTTTCGAACTTAACAATTATATATAATCGCGAGGGGGATTTCTTTATTCTTTTTTTGCTTAATTCGCTTGATTTTATAACGATATACGCACTGTTTATGTAGGAATTGACAAGAAACAGGAACGCCCCGGGAGCCCTTCAATCTTGTCATCAGGTTTTTCCCGTGTTATATTTTTCTTATAATTGTAAATAACCCGATGCTCAAGAGGAGGTGTTCCATGGCAGATAATAACTCCAAGAAGAACAGATCCCAAACGGCAGATAAGATAGTTGCAGCTATACTTGTGTTCCTTATCTTCGGCGCAGGTGCATACGGGATCGCCCGTGAGGCCGGCAATATGGCGAGCAGGGCAGATACAGCCAATCCCCAGACAGATCAGGAAAACGGCAAGGAAGAAGCGAAGTCCGGCAATGAGGCTGATGCTGTCGTGATAGATCAGGATGACGATAAAGGCAAAGACGGCAATGTGAAGGATCCGGCTGAAGTTCCGGATTCCGGTGACGGTCAGGATAAAGACGAAGGTCAGACAGATGCCAAGGATCAGGGTCAGGACAATAACACAGACGCGGCCGATAATTCCAAGGATGATCCTTCTGACGGGGATTCCGGCGCACAAGATGACGGAACGATCCCTGCCGATAAGAGGAAACTGGATGCTTCGGATGTCAGGAAAGCATTCGGAACAGACAAGACATATATGGTCGTTCCCGTTACGGCAACAGGCGCAGGAACATATAATATCGACGCGGATGCGCCTTTGCGGAGGTTCCCGACACTGAAAGCCGGTGTGGTCGCTACGATCAAGGCCCCTGCCACAATATATGTTAACGGGTTTACCGACGGCGGATCCTGGGCTCAGGTATCTTTCTCTGGATACACATACTACATTCCCGCATGGTGCCTCGGAGGCAAGGCGGATAAGCCGGCATCCGGCAATACTCCGTTTGTGTCGGGAGACGTGTCCGACAATGACAGATTCGCGGCCGTTCTGTTCCAGCCTACTGATCCTGCAAAGAGCCAGTATAAGGTCAAGGCGGATGCTCCCGCCAAGGATGCACCTTCTTATTCTGCAGACGACAAGCAGACTATACCTGCAGGAACTCCCGTAAATGTCACTGCGATAAGCGATAACGGCTGGGCAAAGGTTACCTACGGCGGTAATACATACTACGTCAACACTTCCTATCTGGATCCTGCATTCCCTCAGGATGACGGTCAGGATACAAACGATCAGACATCGCAGGATAAGGATTCTCAGGACGGCACATCTTCCGACG
>JAGCSR010000051.1 GCA_017964005.1 Clostridiales bacterium | reverse complement strand
CCTTCTCTTTGACGTCCTTGAACTTACAGGTCTTAGCCTTCGGTGCGGGTTCTCCCATGAGTCTCCAGATGAATGTTACCATCTGAGCTCTCGTGCACTTATTCGCAGGCTTGAAGTTGGTCTGCTTATCGTAACCTTTGACAACTCCCTTAGCTGTCGGGTAGTTGGTAGGAGCGAACCAGAAGTCTTTTGTTTTCGTTACATCCTTATAGAGCACCGTAACTTTACAATCCATTTTCTTCCCTGAAGCTGTTGCCGTAATGGTGGCAGCACCTGCCATCTTCGCGGTGACTTTACCGCTGGAATCAACAGCTGCCACTTTCGTATCGGAAGAGGACCAGGTGATATTGATATTCTGAGAATTAAGCACTTTCAAGGTGTCGGATTTGCCGCATACGAGATTGATCTGAGTCTTGTCGAGATTCAGGACCTCATCCGGCTTGGGTGTCGGATTAGAAACCGGTGCCTCCGTAGGCTTAGCAGCAGGCTTAACGGTAGGTGTAGCGGTAGGCTTCGGTGTAGGTGTGGTGGTAAGTTTAGGAATAGCAACAGTCTCGACATGTTCGGGATCATTCTGACAGGTTCTGGTCTTTGATCCTTCAGAATCCACTGTCGCATCCTTGGTTACTACCCATTCACCCCATTTGTGCCCCTTGGCAGCAGGCAGGCTGCACAGCTTTTCATCCGCAAACTCCTGGCCATCTCTGGCATGTACCGCATCAAAATTTGCAAAATAAATCGTCTCGCCCGGCTCTTCACAGGTAGACTGCTTCATTATCTTCTTAACCAGCAACGCCGGAACCGTAACCTCATAGTCTTCTTCCCCTTCCTTCGTGCAATGGTAAGTTACGCTTGCAGCGGTGTATCCGGTCTCGTCATCTCCTACCCACTTTATTTCATCCCTTTTCCAATTATCCTTAGTGAGTTTAACTAGGTTTATATCTGACTTAATGAAAAAATGGTTGGTAGATACATCAGGAATATATATCTTGTTATCCTTGGGATTGTTATTGTCTCCTCTAACATACAAATAATTAATCCACCGATTCATGCTTACATCCAGGAAAGTAAGATTATTGTCATCCAGATCAAGTTCCTTGAGCAACGGGCATCCGGTAGTATCAATTTCCGTTATTGAGTTTTTTTCAGCATCTATGTAATCAAGAGCCGGACAATCTCCTAATTTGATCTCTGTTATATAATAGTTTTCCTCGCAATCAACACCCCTTATGTCCGCCAGATTACTTAGATCAAGGCATGTAAGTTTGTTCCCGGCAACAAAGCAATACTGTAAAGCGTAACATGTACTAACATCTATCTCTTTAAGAAAATTACCAGAGCAATCGAAATCTGTCATCTTTTTACAATTCGATACATCGATCGTCGTAAGCCCATTTTCTGCAAGATCTAAGATTTTCAAATTACTGCAATCCGAAATATCCAGTTTCTTCAAACTAAAAAGCGCATGTATTTCCACTGTGGTAAGAGGGTTATTTGAACAATCAAGTTCTTCCAACGCCGTAAGAGACTCGATTCCGTCAAGGCTCTTGATATCACGGCCGGAGATATCCAGTTTCTTGATCTTTGCAGCATCTTCTGATGAGAAAACATCTTCGACCGATGATTTACCAAGCACTTCTCTTATTGCTTCGGCCATGTTCTCATCAGGGAAAGCCATCGCAATTGATCCAACGGCAAATGTAGTCCTCCCGGCCATAAGAACGATCCCGAAGACCATAACAAAGGCTATGATCAGGACCGCACATCTTCTGACATGTACTTTGTCCATATTGATTTCCCCCAAATATAAAATTCAGATGTATCAATCTTACCACATATAATCCGGGATCTTATAACCAATTGCATTTCCGATGGCAGGTCTTGAGCTTCACGCATACTCGCAGTTCAGATACTTGTTCTTGCAGTATTCTTCAGCGTAAGATCCTTTTTCCACATAAACCGTGACCTGATCACTCCAGGCAAAAGCCCCTTCACCGATATCGGTCACGCTCTTGGGAACCCGCACCTTTGTAAGTTCGGAACACTCACTGAAAGCACCGGCTCCGACAGATGTCACACCATCCGGAAGAGTAACTTCCTTAAGCCCGGTACATAAATAGAACGCCGCTTCACCAATCGCGGTAACGGTTGAAGGTATCGTAACTGAGGTAAGGTCTGCGCATTCGGCAAATGCGTAATCCCCGATGATCCTTATACCCTCGGGAATCGAATAAGACGGTGCAGCATATGCTTTTGCGCAGAAGATGAATTTCTGATCAGGCTTACTTATCAGGACGCCATCTGATACTTTCAGGAGAGTATTAGAATCAGACACTCTTATATCCGTAAGCTTGCTGCATCCTGCAAAGGGATTCGAACCCATCTTCGTTACGCTGTCCGGAATATCAACGGATCTTAACGACTTACAAAAACTGAACGCGCGGTCGCCTATGGTCTTGACGCTGCCCGGAATAGTCAGCGATTCAAGGGAACTGCAGCTTAAGAATGCCTCTTTATAGATCTCGGTCACGCTGTCCGGGATATCAACATCCGTCAATGATCCACATTGCATAAAGACCTGGTCGCCTAACCTCGTAACCCCTTGAGGGATCTTGATTTCTTTGACCGATGCACAAGCAGCGAAAGCAAAATCACCGATCTCGCTTACGCTGTCTGGTATGTCGATCGTTTCCAGTACGCTGCAGTCGCAGAATGCCCCCTGCCCTATTGACGTTACACCGGACGGGATCGTGACACTTCTAAGCGATGTGCATTCATCGAAAGCATATGCCCCGATGGTCTTCGTTCCTTCCCGGACCTTTATACCGTCCGTCGCAGCTGACGGAGAACAATAGATAAGACGGGCATCAGGCTTACTGTAGATCGCACCGCCTTCCTCTTCAAGATAAGGGTGATCCTGCGATACCAAGATCTTTATGGTCCTTCTCTCATCGAAGAATGTGAAGGGATTATCTCCCATCTCCTGCACACTGTCCGGGATAATTATCACAAGCAGAGCCGTGCAGTTATGGAACGCGAAACTTCCGATCTTCACAAGACCTTCGGGAAGGTCTGCCGCAGGAAGCTTAGTGCAGTAACTGAAGGCATATTCGCCGATGCTTTCAAGGCTTTTGGACAGCTTTATCGAGGTTAATGTGATGCACCTCTCGAATGCCTGATCTTCTATCGCGGTCACACCTTCGGGAAGTTCTATCTGTTCCAATTTCCGGTTGTCTGAGAAGGCCTGCTTTCCGATTATCTTTGTCCCTTTGGGAACGGTGTAAGAGTTCTCTTCAGACTTATCCGGATACGAGATCAGGCGCCCTTCTTTTTTATCGAAAAGCACACCATCCTTGACCTCTAGAGCCTCATGCTTCGCGGAGATATTAATCTCTTTCAGCTTCGAGCAGCAGATGAAAGGATTGGCTCCTACTTCGGTCACGCTGTCCGGTATCACAATGCTCTCAAGGTTATTACACCAGCCGAAAGCGTTGTCTTCTATTGTCGTGACCCCTTCCGGGATCGTAATTTTCGCGGGTGCGTTATTAAATGCAAACACACTCTCTCCGATGACGGCAACCTTTATGCCGTCCAGCTCAGACGGGATCTTAACATCAGTGTCGCTGCCGTTGTATTGTACGATCTTCGCAACACCGTTTTCCAAAACATATTCGTAATCCCCGCACACGGGATTGGCGGGTACTTCAGGTTCTGTTACGACGGGCTCAGAATTGTCTTCTGTAGTAACCAAATTCTCTTCTGTTTCTTTTGTTTCTTCTGTCACAACAGTATCAGTCGCAGAAGACTGCGCCGTACCGGGCGCGGCATAACATCCTGCTGCAGACAAAGCCGCGACAGAACAGATCAGCAGTGCTATGCATTTACGTATCAATTCCATTCCCATTCCTCCAGATCACTTCTTCATTATAACTTGTCATCAGACCTTTGCCCTGCCCTTATTCCATGCTTCAGGGCCATCGTCTGACCGGTTCTTGCGGACAGGACAGGTCGTCACCCGTCCCGGCCGCGTCAGCCGTGTTTTTGCATTTTCGCCGGTGATGGTTTATCTGAATAAACCTCAAATGCACTTTGAGTTTATCGCGATAAACCAAATATGTCAAGAACCTATTCCAAGAAAGAACCTTGCATTTGCAAGCCGCAAACAACATTCTAAAGATATGCACAGAACTTTATAAGACTATTCCGCCACTTGTCTATAATCATCTGCAGGCACAAAATTCCAAGTATGTATCCTGGGTCTGGTATCATCTTCCATGTCATATCGAAGGACTAAAGCTTTATCTCCCGGCTCGACTCTCTTGTAGATCCAGAGGGAGACTATGAATTCTTTAGAGCTAGGAATATCGCCTTTGTATAATCCCCTTACCGTAATATAATGGGCCGGTCTGTGCTTGAATTTGGAATTATATTCCTTCTTGTCGATTACGACATTGGCAGCATAGGCTTTACCCTTCTTTATGAAGCGGATCTTACTGTTCTCCATGTGAATATAGACTATAAGAACACCTAAGAAGACTACTTCGCAGGCTGTGATAAAGATCAGTTTGGCAGGCAATAATCTCTCGGGAAAATACATAAAGACGAACAGTGCCACGCTGACCATAATTCCCATGGCAAAAAGAGCCGTGAGCACCCATGCGATCGCAGTTGTATAACGGATCTGGATCTTCATCCATGGAATCACTCTTTCCTGCTCTTCGTCATTGAGTTTATGCCAGTTGTTTCTATCGGTTGTGGTGTGCATATAAAAGTAAAATCATTGGTCAAGATTCATATTAGCAAGCTGAAGAAGTTGGTCCCTTTCTCTTCACGGATTGATCGAATATATGAAAGAGCCGTGTCCGGCACAAGCAATACTTCCGAGATATAATCCCGCAGATCTTTAAGATCTCTGATCGCATCATCCGTCATGACGATATCATAAGATCTCACTTAACAAGACTCCTCTCGAGTTCATCGAACACTTCATCCATAGGTCTCCCTTCGCCATTGAGCGACTGCTCATAACTGTGCTGAAGCTTTCTGTTCAGTTCATCATCAGACAGCATATCAAGTGTTGCGGGGTTTTCCGGAATAGTCAGGGAGAACGGGATCCCTTTGTTATAGATTATCTGACGGTATAACGAGTTTATTACGACAGAGACCGGGATACCCAATCTTTGAAGTATACTTTCTGCTTCATTTTTAATATCACATTCAACACGAGCGCTTACGGTAGCATCTTTCATAATATCACCACCTTTCATCATTATTGTAATTCAGTGTATTGCAGTTTGCAATACACCGCAAGCAATAAAAAATACCGGACCCCGAGTCTTTACGAGGTCCGGCATATCCCCTAAAGTGCTTCTATCATCCTTACTTGATATCAGCCCTCCATGTGGCGGGTTTGAACTCCTGTACCAGAGGGAGCAGACGCTGGTCCACGTCGATCTTGAATACGGAGTTGAAGTTGTTGGTCGCGATCATCTGTCCTGCAAATCCGACAATGACCACCAGTTCCTGATCGTTGAAGAACTTGCGGAGCCCGTCGAAAAGCTCATCCGATACAGATGTGGGATCCTTGACGATGGATTCTGCCAAAGATGTGAGCAGAGTCTCTTTCTCGTCGTACTCGAGATTCGCGGGATCCAGACCTAGACCTTTAACATCGCTGATAAAGAAGAGCGAGCACAGCTGGCAGGAATTCGTCGTTGAGATCTTGTGGGCGTAGAGGATCGCGTCCTTTTCTCCGATCACTTCAACGAGGCGGTTCCACGATGTGTACCACGCCATGTATGCATCGTATGTCGCGGCGTCGTTCAGGAGGCCTTTCTTCATGTTCGTCACGGCATTCCTGCCGGCGAGTTCATCGTAGCGTTCGCGCTCGGCACCCGTTGCTTCATTCTGTTCTACCAATCTTATCCTTGCCATTGTATTGATCTCCTTTATCTTTTTGTTTTGTACTTTATTGTGCAAGTTTTAATATGTCGATGATCTTATGATCATCCAGCGGAACATAGTGTCCTACAGTTCCGCCTGCGGTGGCCCTTTGCGCCATTGCCTCAAAGTCCGAGTCTCCGATCCCGAGCTCGGACAGATGAGTCTTAAGCCCCAATGAGATGAAAAACTTTTCGAGTTCTTCGGAGAGAAGCAATGCTCTCTTCTTCTCATCGTAATCGATGGGATCGTAGCCGTATACTCTTGATGCAAGCTGCGCCAAGCGCCAGGGTTTAACGTCTGCCATGTACCTGGTCCATGCGGTGAACACCACTGCCATGCCTTCGCCGTGGGTGATGTTGTACTGCGCGGATAATTCGTGTTCGATGCGGTGGGACCCCCAGTCGGCGATCCTGCCGGCATCGAGGAAATTGTTGTGTGCAACACTTGCAAGCCAGGATATCTCTGCCCTTGCGTTAAGGTCCTTAGGGTCTTCTATGAGTCTTCTTGCGTTTACGAGGAGCGCTCGGATCGCGCCTTCGATAAGATAGTCCGTGGTATCCGAATTCTTAGCGTCCGAGAAATACCTTTCGAGCAGATGCGAATAGACATCTGCGATACCGACGTTTGTCTGATAGGCCGGGAGGTTTACGGTGTACTCGGGATTCAAGATGGCGAACTTCGGAATGATGCGGTCATCCTCGAATCCTTTCTTCCACTTCCCGTATGAGAGTATCGCCGCGTTGGATGTCTCGGAACCTGAAGATGCTGTGGTGGCGATAACGCCGATATTCACAACCTTCTCCGGCACGGCACCCTTATCGAAGAAGTCCCATACATCGCCTTCGTAAGGGATCCCCAAGGCTGTCGCCTTTGCGGTATCGATGGAGCTTCCCCCACCGACCGCAAGGACGAAGTCAACCTTATCCTGCTTTGCTTGTGCAACGAGTTTTCTTACAAGTTCGATGGAAGGATTCGGCACTACTTCCCCGTTCTCGGAGAACTTAATATCCAGTTCCTCTGTTGCATTCTTTACTACATCGTAAATGCCCAGGGTCTTGATGAAATCTCCGCTGTAGACCAGGAGAAGCGATGTTGCTTTATTCTGTGCAAGAAGTTTGGTAAGGCTCTTCTCGCTCCCCTCACCGAAAACGATCTTTGCGGGATTATAGTACTCGAATCCGATCATCTTTTTGCTCCTTATTGCTTAACCGAACAGAGGCACAACTGCTCCGTCGTACTTACCCTTGATGAAGTCTGCGATCTCCTTGCTCTGCAATACCTTTACGAGTGCTGCGAGTGAAGGATCATTCTCCTTCTCCTTGGATGTTGCGATGATGTTGCCGTATGTCTTTGCTGCAAGTCCGTCGTTTGCTTCCACTGCCAGTGCCTGGCTTACGTGAAGTCCGCCTTCAATTGCGTAGTTGCCATTGATGACTGCTACATCCACATCGGGAAGTGATGCTACGAGCTGCTCAGGTGCGAGTTCCTTGAACTGAATGTTGAGAGGGTTAGCTGTGATGTCTTCTACCGTTGCGTTGATGCCTGCATCATCCTTCAATGTAAGGAGGCCTTCCTGTGCAAGAAGGAGAAGAGCTCTTGCTTCATTCGTTACGTTGTTCGGAACTGCTACGACAGCACCTTCCTTCAAGTCCTTAAGATCCTTTACTCTTCCGGCATAGACACCGAAGGGTTCGTAGTGAACTGCGCCTATGGATACGAGAGTCGAATTGTTCTCCGAATTGAACTGATCAAGGTAAGGAACATGCTGGAAGTAATTTGCATCAAGGCTACCTTCGATTACGCCGGTGTTAGGTGTAACTGAATCTTCTAGCTTTACGATCTCAAGGGTTATTCCCTGCTTTGCCAGGATCGGCTTTGCCTCTTCCAATATCTCCGAATGAGGAGTGATGTTGGCTCCTACCTTGATGACCGTTCCGGCTCCGCCCTGTGCGTTAACGTTGGAGCAGGCTGCTACGGAACCTGCAAGTGCTAATGTGAGTGCTGCTGCGATTACTTTTGTAATTATCTTTTTCATTTTTATATTCTCCTTAGATATTTCTTTTTGTATTTGGAATTTAGTTTTTTTGGCATGAAAAATGCCCGGGGTTGGTATTTTACTCCCGGGCACATGGCATACTGTCTAGCTCACGAGTGAGCATCAACATCGTTCTTTAGCAAGGCGATCGGAAATGCGATCTTCCGCCTTGGCCACTTCGCGTGCCCGGGAGTTTAGCATTCGACAACACATCATGGAAGTCGTTGTTTTTGTTATGTTGATATGCATTTTCCGAATCTCCTTTCGTTTTGATGTGGATACTTTACTACTGTTTACCTACTATGTCAATAGGTTTTTAGGTATTTATTTTATTTTTCTCGAAAAGCCTTGAAAATAAAGGCTTTGCATCATGTCTTCCTGTGTTTCTTGGACATCCTGATACCCAATTCCTGGATCAGCATTACCATTATTATGAGGAGGGCAACTGTCGTCCAGAGTACATCTTTCTGATAACGGTAGTAACCATATTGGAGTGCTATGGCTCCCAATCCGCCGCCGCCGATGACGCCCGCCATCGCGGAATACCCGAGGACAGTTGCGACATTGATCGCACCTCCCTGAAGGAGCGACGGCATCGCCTCCGGGATTATGAAATGTATTATCGTATAAAGAGGTGATGCACCCATTGATGTTGCAGCTTCGATAATGCCGGGCCCAACTTCGCTCAGAGAAGATTCCACCATCCTTGCGACTATCGGGATAGCGCCTATCGTAAGAGGTACGATGGCTGCTGTCGTCCCAATAGACTGTCCGACGATTAATCTGGTAAATGGGATCAGGAGCACCAGGAGTATCAGGAACGGGACAGCTCTCGTGACATTTACGATTGTTCCTATAACTGCATTGACTCCTCTGTTTTGAAGAAGTCTTCCTTTAGACGTCGCATACAAAAGGACACCAAGAGGCAAACCTACTATGTATGAGAAGAGTGACGAGAAGACCGTCATGACAAAAGTCTCCCATACACCTGCCAGTATCGTTTGTACAATATAATCGCTCATTATGATCTCACCTCCGATACAGATAATCCGCCGTCGCGGAAGAAATCGATTATTGTCCTGCGCTCCGTCTCAGATTCCGGAAGTTCCACGATCATCTGACCGTAACCGATACCTCCGACGCTCCTTGTATTGGCGCTTAAGATATTTACTTTAAGTCCGGTCTTCTCAACAAGGTCCGCGATAAAGGGAACCTTAGACTTTGTCCCGTCGAACAGGATCCTTATAAGTTTGCCGTCGGGGTCCGAAGGATCGAAGGGGTTGCTGGGGAACACGAGTTTCCTTGCAGCCTTGGACCTGGGATTCGAGAACACTTCCTTAACGTCTCCAATCTCCGCAAGTTCGCCGTCGTCGATGATGGCGACACGGTCGCAGATCTTCTCGACCACAGCCATCTCGTGAGTGATGATGACTATCGTAAGCTTGCGCTCGAGATTAATCTTCTTTAACAGGTCAAGTATCTCGCCGGTGATCTTGGGATCGAGCGCGCTCGTGGCCTCGTCGCACAACAATACCTTGGGATCTGTTGCAAGCGCCCTTGCGATCGCGACCCTCTGCTTCTGTCCTCCTGACAGTCTTGCCGGATATTCGTTCTCCTTCTCTTCAAGGCCTACGACCTTAAGCATCTCACGGGCTTTCTGTTTTCTCTCCGCTCTCGGGGCTCCGATGATCCTCAGAGACTGCTCGACATTCTGGATAACAGTCCTCTGATTCAGTAGATTAAAACCCTGGAATATCATGGAGATGGAATGGCGTACCTTGCGAAGCTCGGCAGGCTTTAGAGCTGCCAGATCCTTATCGTAGAATCTGACCTGCCCTTCGGTCACATCCTCCAGCCTGTTGAGGGTCCTTACCAATGTGGATTTGCCGGCGCCGCTCATTCCTATGATGCCGAATATCTCGCCTTCTTTTACCTCAAGGCTCACGTCTTTCAAAGCCGTGAATTCCTTGCCGTCATTCTTATATGTCTTATTTACATGTTCAAGTTCAAATACATTACTCATCAGTCAAATAATCCTTTGCTAAGGTACCGATCCCCTCTGTCCGGGAAGACGGTAACTATATTTCCTTCGTCTATCTCCTCTGCAAGTTTGAGTGACGCTGCCAGCGCCGCTCCGGAGGACGATCCTGCCATGATCCCTTCATGCCTTGCAAGTTCCCTTGCCGTCTCGAAAGCCTCATCGTCCGAGATCTTGATGACCTTATCCACCAGCTTTATATCCATGGTGTCAGCTATAAAGTCATTGCCTATTCCTTCGATGTTGTAATCGAAGTGCTCGCCGCCTCCGATCGTTGATCCGAATGGGTCCGCAAGAACTCCGGTAATAGAGGGGTCCTGTTCTTTTAAATACTTCAAGACACCTGTGAAAGTTCCGCCGGATCCTGCGCCTGCGACAAGATAATCGATCTTGCCTTCCAGCTGTTTATAGATCTCAGGACCCGTTGTCTCGTAGTGAGCCAGGGGGTTTGCGGGGTTTCTGAATTGCCTCAGTGACACAGCGCCGTCGATCGTGGCAAGGATCTCTTCCGCTTTCTGTTCCGCGCCCAGCATCCCGTCTTCTCTCGGGGTATGAACGATCTCGGCCCCCAGTGCTTTCATGATCTTCTGCTTTTCGATCGAAAACTTCAAAGGGACAGTGAAGATGACCCTGAAGCCTTGATTGAGAGCAGCTATCGCTATTCCGATCCCGGTGTTGCCTGCGGTCGCATCGACTATCGTGCCGCCGGGCTTTAAGATACCGCGGGATACGGCATCGTCGATCATATATACTCCTACGCGGTCCTTTACGGATCCTGCGGGGTTCATCAGTTCCAGCTTTGCATATACATTTACTCCGGACTTAACGCCCATATGATTGATCTTTAGGATCGGAGTGTTGCCGATCATCTGCCTTATATCCTCATATACGTTATTCATGGTATTCTCCTTATCACGCTTTGGCCGAAGCTTCGATCGCCTGCTTCAGGTCCTCTATGAGATCATCCGCGTCTTCTATTCCGACGGACAGTCTTATCAGTTCATCCACGATCCCGACGCTCTTCCTGATGTCAGCGGGGATCGCCGCATGTGTCATGGTCGCAGGATGGCATACCAAAGACTCCACGCCGCCTAAGCTCTCTGCCAGCGTAACAAGTTCAAGCTTCTCGAAAAACACTTTATAATCGTACTTATCGTTCAGTACAAAAGATATCATCGCGCCGGCACCGTCTGCCTGCTTCTTCTGCACCTCATATCCCGGGTCAGTCTCAAGGCCGGGATAATAGACCTTGCTTACATAACCGCTCTCAGAAAGCCATCTTGCGATCTTGCCCGCATTGGCAACATGCCTGTCCATACGGACACCCAAAGTCTTGATACCTCTTATGATCAGGAAACTGTCCCAGGGTGCGAGAACTCCTCCAATCGCGTTCTGCAGATAGTAGAGCCTGTCGGCAAGCGCCTTATCCTTGACCACTACAAAACCTGATATAGTGTCCGAGTGTCCGCCTAAGTATTTGGTACCGCTGTGGATGACGATATCTGCGCCGAGAGTCAAGGGTCTTTGCAGATAAGGCGTAAGGAAAGTATTGTCAACAATGACGAGCTTATCATATTTCTTTCCGATCTTGGATACCTCTTCGATATCGGTCACGGTAAGAAGAGGGTTGGCAGGAGTCTCAATATAGATAGCCTTCACGCTGTCGTCGATCGCGTCTTCCACTGCCTTAAGATCAGATGTGTCTACGATCTTATATGTGATATTGAAATTCTTGAATACGTTGTCCAATATCCTGAACGTACCGCCGTAGATATTGTCGGACACGATGAGCTTATCGCCGGACTTGAAAAGCGACAGGACCGTGTTGATCGCGGCAAGGCCTGATGCGAAAGCCAGTCCGTACCCGCCTTCTTCCAGGTCTGCTATCAGCTTCTCGAGAGCCGCTCTCGTGGGATTGCCGGTCCTCGAATACTCCCAGCCGCCGCGGGTCTTCCCGAGGCCGTCCTGCTTATAAGTTGATGTCTGATAAATAGGGACATTTACGGCACCCGTAGTCTCATCTCCGTCTATGCCGCCGTGTATCAGTAAGGAATCTTTCTTTAGGGTCATGGTATTTACCTTCTTTCTGTTTTTGAAAATAAAAACGCCCGGGGCTGGGGGAAGCTCCGGGCATCACGTCACGCGTCATCAATGATTCAGCAACATCGAATCATATCGAGGCACAAAGCTCGATCAGCCCGCTTAATACACTGACAACAACACATGTATCTCATCTTCATGCCTCTCCTTTCCGAGGTTAAACAAACTTATGGTGCGGATTATAAACCTACTAAACCTATATGTCAATAGGTATTTATCAAATAATCTTCATCCTGCTGTATAATCAATCCATGAAAGACTCGAGCAACAACCGCAATTATTCCCTGATGATCCTGTTCATCGTATTGATGGCAATGGATCTTATCGCCATGGTCTATCTTATATTCAGGGGCACGTTCAGCACATCCGAGCTGGTCTCCATGGCCGTGCTGTCACTGGTCCTTTGGGCTATGGGGATCTACGTTATCGTCTGGACATACAGGAATCATATAAAGCCTGCCCGGACTGACGGCAAAACAGGAGGCACGGATTACGAGATACGGGCAGCAAAGATACATGAGCGCCCGCAGGGCAAAGACATGTTCGAAGTGTGCGACAATTACAGGCGTCAGTATTTTCGGACAACGATAATGCTGCTCGCAGCAGCAGCCCTGATATTGCCGTTCCTGATCATATTAAAGCTCAACGACTATGACAATTTCAACATCCCGGTCTGGGGCGCAGTTGCCATATCGGCGGTGATCATGGGGATAACAGTCGCTGTCTCGTTCAAGTACGACTTCGGCTTCATAACAGGCGATCATCTAAGGGCTGAGATAATCAAATCGGAATTGGATCCGTTCTATGTCAATAATGACTTCATGATGGCAACCTACCACGAACTTAAGCGCGGGCTTCTTGCGATCGGTCAGAGCTACTATGTCCTGTTCATGCAGAAGTCCTGCTTCGTCGGCGACATGAATAACATCTCCCATGTCGAACACTTCACCAAAGAATATAACTTAAACGACACCAAGCAAGTCATACACTTCATCGTGATCGTCGAAAAGGATCAGATGTCATCCCGCTTCCCCTGCAAAGATAAGATCGCGGCAGAACTCATTATGGACGAGTTCCGCCGCGCGGGTATCAATGTTATGTCAACTTCCGGTCAGTGACCGGGATTCTTCAGACAAGGCTCTTCTTGGATACGACTCCGACGATGCCGTTATCCGTAACGTACATTATCTTGCCTTCCGCATCATCCTTGATCTTATCGAGGATATATCCTGCGCTGTGGCACTCACCGATAACTGTCCTTGTGCTGTTGGCAACATATCCGATCTTTCCGAGACCCTCGAGTTCCACTCTGATAGCTTCCTTATCGAACTCGTTATCGGGTTCCTTGATGAGCCTTACCTTCATATCCTTCTCAAGGAATGAATCACCGTATCTGAAATTAGTTCCTGTTATCGTGAAATAAAGCTTAGCCATGATGATTACCTCCTTAATGTCTTCCGTCGATCCTGTCTTCCCGTCCATCTTGTCCGTATTCTATCAGATCGAAGTTGACATTAATGGGACTGATCTGCCCGACTTTACTACTTAATTGCATAATTAAAGTTTGTTTTTTCCAAAATTTACCTGTGCAAATTGAACTTTTACTTTTACAAATTCAGGTTTCTCTTCATAATAATGTTGCTGTCTGACCAGAAAGGAGCAGATTATGGGAAAACATCTATCT
>JAGCSR010000050.1 GCA_017964005.1 Clostridiales bacterium | reverse complement strand
TATATGAGGTCAAATGAAGGAAGTCGTAGATTGCGGAAAAGTAGAAGCGTTAAAGAGCGTGAGGCCGAGAACTGAACCGCCGTATGCCGAACGGCACGTACGGTGGTGTGAGAGGGGGAGGCAAACTCCCCCTACTCGATTGCCGCCTTTACTTTGGAAGGGTCTTTGGATATAATTGGTGGCGTTAGTTGGTATATGGTTTCACGGATGACCAAGGGGTAACGGTCTGTCCGTGAGCAGATTTTGTATTGGAGAGGTTTATATGAATTTCAAAAGCAGTTTTGTGATGCGGACTGCCGCTTGTTTGTCGGCGGCTGTTCTTGCGGCAGGCCTGGTCATTGTTCCGGGCAGTAAGGTTTTCGCTGACGGGGTCCTGATATCGGAAGCGTTCCCGGATGAAGCTTTTCGGGAATATGTAATATCCGAATTCAATCCTGACGGTGACGAATACCTGAGCGCCACCGAGTTGGCAAATGTTAAAGAGATCTTTGCAGACGACCTGCATATCAAGTCGTTGAAAGGTATTGAATATTTCGATAACCTGGAATTGTTGCTTTGCAGGGATAACGAGATTACGAGTCTTGATGTGTCGCATAATACCAAGCTTAAGAGATTGGAATGTTATTACAATAAGATCCAAGAACTGGATCTGACAAATAACCCTGATCTGGAATGTGTGCACTGTAATGACGAGTGCCTTAAGGTAGTTGACATTACGGGCTGTACCAAGCTGATAAAGTGCATATCCAAGGGATATACCGGCATGGTGACAACTGCTTCCGATCATTATATGATGTTTGAACATGATATTGATTCGCAGGAGATCGATTTCATGATGAATGTCGGTACCCGTGTAATCCCCTTCGGATACTTTTACGATTGTATCGATTCCTTTGATCTTGCGTATTTGCTCATTCGTACGTGTGATATTGATCACAACTATTGGTTCTCAGCCCAAGAGTTGGCAGCTGTTACGACTCTGGATGTAGAGGGTATGAATATATACAGGATGTTTGTTCAGGAGTGGATGCCTAATCTTGAGGAGTTTGATTGCAGCGACAATGATATCAGACGCATGAACCTGTCAGAGAATCCCAAACTCAAGTCCCTTATCTGCAACGATAACAATCTGGTACAACTGGATGTGAGCCATAATCCCGATCTTACCAAGTTGGTTTGCTACGGGAATGAGATCAAGATCCTGGATCTGAGCGATCACAAGGATCTGGTATATGTTGACGCAGCTTCCGAATATCTCAAAGGTATAGATATCACCGGAAGTCCCTGCATTGAGAAGGCGTATAAAGAAGGTGTTAAGACCAGCTATTCGAATGATGAATACGGTAATATCACCATGTACACATACGATGTTGACGGTAAAGTATACCGGCTTATCATAAACGATGACACTGAGGTGGGCATCGCGATCAACGAGAAGAACTTCCCGGATGAGGCTTTCCGCGATTATGTGCGTGCAGAGCTTGATCCCAACAGATCAGGGATCCTGACACCCGAAGAGATCGCCGGGATCACCAACATAGCCTGCAGCAATGAGGAGATCAAGGACCTCAAGGGTATCGAATTCTTTACTGAACTTACAAGACTTGAGTGCATCGGCAATTCATTGACAAGCATCGATGTATCCAAGAATGTCAAGCTCAAGCAGCTGCTGTGCGGCAAGAACGATCTTACGAGTATCGATGTCAGCAAGAATACCGAACTTTCCACTTTGAACTGCAGCCGCAACACGAATCTTGCAAGCCTGGATGTAAGCAATAACACCAAGCTCAAGACACTTGATTGTTCCAACACGAAAATATCTGAACTTGATGTTACTGCAAATGCCAAGCTGATCGATCTGACTGTTACATTCTCGCAGATCAAGCAGCTCGACCTATATAACTGCCCGAATCTACTGACGGCATATAAGGAAGGTGAAGTCTCTGAGGGTGTTACTCACGGCATAGCCTGGATCGAATACGACTATGACGATGAGACTTATTTCCTCGGAATGAATAAGGATGTAGTTGTCGTCACCGTCAAGCCGACTGCAACTCCTACGCCTACGGCAACTCAGGCGCCCGCTTCTGCTGCAACGGGGGCATCGAATACAACTGCTACAGGTTCTGCTTCCAGATCCGGCAGCGTCAACGGCAGCGTTAGCGGCATAAGCCTGACCATTAACAAGGAAACGACCGCATTTGCCTGCGGCAAGACCGAGACATTAAGAGCTACTTTGAGAGAGTCTACAGACACTATTGTTTGGAAGTCCTCCAATACAAAGGTTGCCACCGTTGACGCAAACGGTAAGGTCAAGGGGAAAATGGCCGGAACCGTTACCATTACCGCATCCGCTGCCGGTAAGAGTGTATCCTGCAAGGTTACCGTACTCTATAAGGACGTTACGGATCCTGCAAAGTTCTGGTATGCTCCCACCAACTATCTGACGGCGGAAGGAGTCGTCAAGGGTTACGACAAGCAGACGAAGTTCAAGCCTGCCAACAACTGCACCCGTGCGCAGATGGTAACATTCATCTGGAGACTTGCAGGCGAGCCTTCACCTAAGACATCCAAGTGCAAGTTCTCTGATGTCAAGAAGACGGATTACTTCTACAAAGCCTGCATCTGGGGCAACGAGAACCATATCGTGGAAGGCTATAAGAACGGAACCTTCGGACCACAGATCGTATGCGCCCGCCGCCATGCGGTAACGTTCCTGTGGAGACTTGCAGGCAAGCCCGAGCCTTCGACCAAGAAGAATAAGTTCTCCGATGTCAAGAAGAGCAACTACTTCTACAAGGCAACTTTGTGGGCTTCCGAGAAGAAGATCCTCGAAGGTTACGATGACGGAACATTCCGTCCCGACGGCGACTGCCTGAGACGCCAGATGGTAACGTTCCTTTATAAGTACGATAAGTTCGTAAATGGCAAAGGGTAAACTTAAGTATCGATCAAACCCAAAGGGCTGTCTCATCTGAGGCAGCCTTTTTATCTTTACACGTATATTGTTTCTTGTTATGCTACGGATAGATTTTTCGAGCATAACGATTGCGTGAACAGGAGGGGCTTATGAAGAAGCGTTTTTGGGCATTGATTGCATTGCTGCTCATAGTATCTTTCTTGGTGGCGGGGATCTCGCAGGGTCCCGGATCCGGTGTCAGAGCTGATGATACAGGCACGATCACCATCGACCCGAACGAGCCCGGGATTGCCCGGGAGACAGATCTTGATGTTGATCCTGAGGGCGTCATAGAGACTGCCGGTCTTGCCATGAGAAAGCAGCTTAAGGCTTTCAATAAGACTTTTACGATCAAGTTCAGCAGCCCCTACAAACTCAAAAACGGTGAAACTGTCAACAAAGTGGCGGAAAGGGTCTTTACCAAGGCGGTCGAGCATACGGGCAAACCTGATGAAGGCGATTATATCAGATGGTCCGTAGGCACCATGAGTGCGTCCTATTACGCGAACTGGGACAAAATAACTAAATTTACTTTCCATGTGCAATACAATATGTCCAAGACCCAGGCTCAGGCTGCTGCGAAGAAGGCCAATTCTGTTCTTAAGTCTCTGAAACTCGACGGCAAGAAGGCTTACGATAAGATCTATGCGATCTATGGTTACATAACCAAGACAGTGTCATACGATTACACCGCGGTCAATAGCTCGGGAGGCGTGGCTTTCTCTTCTTACGGAGCGCTTTGCGATAAATGCGCGGTATGTCAGGGGATCGCGATGTCGATCTATTACATGATGCTCAAATCAGGGATCGACTGCAGGATCGTCTCGGGGGACCTGGCCGGCGCCCGCCACGGCTGGAACATCGTAAAGCTTAACGGCAAATACTATCACATCGATGCCACCAACGACCTTGGAAAGAAAGAGTACAGTTATTTCCTTAAGTGTTTTGATTCGATGATCAGGTACGGGATGGACTCTGATTTTGCCACAGCGGCGTTCAAGAAAAAGTATCCGCCCGCAACCTCCAATTATAAGGATCCGTCATCTAAGGTAACGCCCACACCTACCAAGGATCCGCTGCCGACGCCGACGATCGTAACTTATACAATGAAAGACGAGAAGAATTATCTTACGGTCGTCTGCGGTGATCTGGTCGTGTTAAATTGCGGAGCCTCCGGATTCACTCATATCAATTGGTCATCTTCCGACCCGGATATGCTGAAGCCTCATAATTATGCCAAGAAGGCCGGCAAGGTAACTATTACGGTCACTTATGATGATGTGTACAATCCCGACCCCGACGGCAACCGTCCGGAGATCACAAAGACAGTTGACATAACGATCCTGTATAGGGACGTTACGAAGAAATCCGACTTCTGGTACGAGCCCACCAATTACCTCACGGCTGCCAACGTCGTCAAAGGCTACGATAAGCAGACTCTCTTTAAGCCGGCTAACGACTGCACGAGAGCACAGATGCTGACATTCATGTGGCGTCTTGCCGGAAGCCCGGCGCCCAAAGCCAAGACCTGCAGGTTCTCAGACGTTAAATCCTCGGATTATTTCTATAAGCCCGTTCTCTGGGCTGTCGAAAACGGCATTACAACGGGCTACAGTGACGGTAAGTTCAAACCGCAGAATGTATGCACCAGAGCCCAGACCGTTACGTTCCTGTGGAGGATGGCAGGCAAGCCCGCTCCCGAATCGTCAAAGAATCCCTTCTCGGATGTAAAGAATACGGATTACTTCTACAAGGCCACTCTTTGGGCTTCCGAGAAGAAGATCCTGGCAGGTTACGATGACGGCACATTCCGACCTGACGGATACTGCCTGAGGCGCCAGATGGTAACATTCCTTTACAAGTACGATAAATTCATTAACGGAAAAGGATAACAGCAAGATCTTGAATAAAACCCCGCGATGCTGATCATTGCGGGGTTTGTTCTTTTTTGGGCACCGGGATGATAATTGTAATGGCTCTTCTTTGTTGTTATACTTATCCTGTATCTCAAAAATACAAGGTTTATTTGGCTGTTATGAAATGACCTTTTGTCAAGTAACAGTTTACCATTTATCTCATATCAATTCCTTTCTGCTTTTCTAACAACATTAGGAAAGAGCCAATATAACAGTCTCCGACATGTAGCCACTCTGTTATTCGTGGATTGGTTA
>JAGCSR010000049.1 GCA_017964005.1 Clostridiales bacterium | reverse complement strand
GAATTAACAGTCTCACCGGAGTTCGGGGTCGTAGATGCAACTGTAAGGTTCTTATTTGGATCAGAATTGTGGCCCCATCCGACAATAACTTTTGCAGTCAAGCCGTTATCCTGAAGGAGTTTTTCGACTGCTGCCTGAGCTTCCTTATAGTTCATGCCCTTAAGGTCAGGCATAACGAAAGCAGGCTTTATCGTATATTCACAGGAATACTTACCGTCAGCTATAACATAGTTGGCAGCATCATCTCCCTTCAAAGATGCAGTCGCAAAATAAGTTCCTGCGTCACACTCAGCACCGGATACCTCAACCTGTACGTCATCACCGTCAAGGATACCATCTAGAGTTGCATTCGGAGACTTGTAATATCCGTCGGTTTCGAAAACAGTATCTGACCATGTAACATCTGCGGTCTTAGGCTCAACCGTAACCTTAGCCATATTGCTTTCGATTGAAGTATCACCGATAGCAGTACTGTTCTTGACTACACACATATAGTAATGATCTCCGACAGCAAGCTTAGGAAGCTGATATTCGCTGTCAGTTGCGCCATCGATGATCACTGCAGTTGCGCTTTGGCTTGTGCGGCTATACCACTGATAAGTGATAGTCCCGCCATATGCAGCAGAAGCATCCTTGATCTCTACTTTCTTATCGGTATCACCATAAGTAAGAACTACATTTTCAGGATCAGTAAAGGTAGCCGGCATAAGCCACCTGGCGTAAACCGTAAGATTCTCGGTGATCACAGTATCCTTGGTTACCTTGTCTCCGCTTCCGTCAGGTACAGTATTCCACTCAATGAAATCGGGGCTGCCCGGGTTTGCCGGGAATGCTTCTCCGAGGGAATCCCCACCCGTAACTGTAAGCTTTGTATAATATTCTGTATCATCCTTATAAAGCATGAATGTAACTGAATGATAAGTATCGTCAACTACAACATTATGATTGTTCGTTCCAAGGGCAAGACCGGTATATCCGTCAAACTGCCCATCATAATCTGTAGAATAAGTATTATTGCCGCATCCTGTGATCTGAAGAGGACCATTCTTGGAATAAGGAGTAATGTTCAGTGTTGATATGTCACTTCCGCTTGTCTCAACAGATACAGCGCCGCCTTTGTTTGCAGTGCAATCCTTGATGGTTCCTCCAAGGAGATTGCTGACACATGTTTTCGTTCCGAAAACGGATATTGCTCCGCCGTGATTTGCACCGCATTCGCGGATCTCACCGCCATACATGTTAAATGTTCCGGCGGTACCGTGACCGTAAACAGCCCTGTTCGTACAACCAACTGCACCGCCCATATCAGCGTAGCAATGTTCGATGAGACCACCGTATACATTAAGACGTGCAAATGAATACGCTCCAATGGCTCCGCCGTAACCGCCATTACGATTGTGAGTAGTATCTCTTTCCTTTTCACTTGCAACACAGTCCTTAATGCAGGCTCCGGCCTTTACATTTACAGTGCCGCCGCCGGTTACTTCATCCCAGTCGACACGCACACCACCGCCGTAATTATATGAACCATCTGCATCATTTGTAGTGTTCATCGAAGCAAGGCTATAAGTGCATGCACTGTTCTGAATGGTAAGTCCGTCTTCAAGATTAAGAGTAGCCTTGTAATAGACATCGACCAGGCTTCTTCCTGCAACCTTCAAATTGCTTGCAGTAATATAGAGTCGATCCATTCCTTTGGTCTCTCCAAATTCCGCGCCGCCGTCAAGAGTCAGGTTGAACATGGATACCTGTATCCCGTCGTATTCACCATCACCCATGATACCGAAGATCGACTGAAGACTTCCGTTGGAAGCACCTTCACCAATGGCACGGGTCAATGTTACATCAGGTCTTGACCCTTCGATCGTCATAGTGCGATCTATTGTAAAATAAGATCCATTTTGTTTTGCTGCTGTATTACACGGTACATCAAAACTAGCCGTGATGATAATGTGATCAACATCCTCATCTGCCAGCGCCGCGGTCAGTTCATCCGCAGATCCTACATTCGCGGTCTTACCTGCAGCATAAGTACCACTTCCAAGCCCTGCAACAATGCCTGCTGAGACCAGAATGCTCAGGGCACAATAAAACAGTTTACTTCCCTTGATTGCTCTTAACATACAATCCCCCTCAATATTATTTTTTTCGCGGCAAAGCCACATTAACTAATATACCAAAAAACGGCACCTCCCACAATGGAAAGTGCCGTTTTGGATCAGTGTTTTAACCGATAATCTTATCCTTTGCCGTTTACGAATTTATCGTACTTATACAAGAACGTTACCATCTGGCGTCTCAGGCAGTCGCCGTCAGGACGGAATGTGCCGTCATCATATCCTGCGAGGATCTTCTTCTCTGACGCCCAAAGAGTTGCGGTGTAGAAGTAATCACTCTTCTTCACATCCTTGAACTTGTTAGTCTTGGAGGAAGGATTAGGCTTATTCGCAAGTCTCCAGAGGAACGTTACCGCATGCTTTCTTGCACAGACGATCTGAGGTCCGAATGTTCCATTCTTGTATCCTTCTACGATGTGATTCTCGTTACCCCAGATACATGCTTTGTAGAAATAATCAGTCTTCTTTACATCCTTGAACTTGCAGGTCTTTGCCTTTGGTGCGGGCTCGCCCTGAAGTCTCCAGATGAATGTTACCATCTGTGCTCTCGTACACATATTCGCAGGCTTGAACTTGGTCTGCTTGTCGTAACCCTTTACAACACCTGCGGCTGTCAGATAGTTCGTAGGTGCGTACCAGAAATCCTTGGTTTTCGTTACATCCTTATAGAGGACTGTTACTGTGCAGGTCGCAGTCTTCCCTGCTGCAGCTGCAGTGATGGTAACAGTACCTGCCATCTTTGTATTTACTTTACCGTTAGCATCTACAGTCGCAACCTTCTTGTCTGATGTGCTCCAGGTGATCTTATCGGAAGAACCCTTAAGCGTTGCCTTCAATATATCGGTATTGCCGCAGATAACAGAGACAGAAGCCTTGTTAAGAGTCAATGCAACCTGATCATCTGCCGCAGGAGTAGTCTGAGGCGCTGTAGTAGGTGCTGCCGTTGCCGCAGGATCCGTTGTAGGCATTGCCGTTACAACAGGAGTTACTGTTGCTGTAGGTGTGGCTGTAGGTGCAGGATCGATCGTAAACTCACATGTATCCGTGCCATTAGCAATAACATAATTGCCGGCATCCTTACCGGTAAGCTTAGCTGTTGCCTTATAAGTTCCGATATCGGTCTGAGCACCTGTTACCTCAACTTTAACATCGTCTCCTTCGACAATACCGATAGGTGTATATGTTCCGATAACTGCAACAGCGTAACCATCGTCGAGATCATTATTAACGGTTGCTGTAGGCACCTTTGCTTGACCGTCATAGACAAATTTAACATCAGACCATGAGAGATTAAGCACGCGCGGGTTAACCGTCACCGTAATCGTATCACTTGCATGTCCAAGAGTTTGAGGAGGAATATGATTAGATAATTGACATGCAAACCGGTGAGTCCCGACATTAAGGATCGGGAGATTATATCTGCTGCTTGTTTCTCCCTCTATATCAACAAGTGGCCATTCGTATTCAGGAACATCAACAACTTCACACCATTGATAAAGGATCTCTCCGCCATATGGAATATATGCATCAATAATCTCAATATATTTATCCTTGTCTCCATATGTTATGGTAAGATCTTCCGAAGTTGTACCCTCAACGTAAGACAGCCATCTTGCATATACGACCATATTAGTTTTAATAGGGATATCCTTAGTAACAGTCATTCCACTTCCATCAGGAGCAGTATTCCATTCTAAGAAAGTATTGAATACGTTGGGTCTTTCCGGGAAAGATTCACCGAGAGATGAGCCTGTCTTGACAGTAAGAACCGCATAGTTATTTGTATCGTCTTTATACGTCTTGAAGACAACAGAGCACATAGCGGACTCTATTGTTAATACAGTATCCTCTTGTCCTGCAAGGTTTATGCCTTTATATCCGAATTCGGTATTACCGAATTTCTTTTTCGGATCCACATCTCCGTCAAGACTATCGCAGTTTTTTATGTAAAGCGGACCGTTTTCGGAGTAAGGGGCTATCGCTATCGAAGGTGCTCCATCGTCTGAGCCCCCGCGCAATGCCAGTGCGCTGCCTGCTTCTGTAGCTGAGCAATTAAGAATAGTACCGCCGTAGAGAGCATTAAAACAATAAGCAGGATCACCATCTGCAAGTATTGCGCCGCCCTTCTCTGCACTGCATTCCCTAATCGTTCCTCCGTACATCTTAAAGGTTCCTGAAACTGTAGCATTATGAGATGCTCTCCATGTACAGCCTACTCCTCCGCCAAGATCCGCCGAGCAGTCCTGTATGAGTCCCCCGTATACATTCAGTCTTGAGTAAGAATAAGATCCTATACCGCCGCCATAACCGCCTGCAACACAGCTTCTGATACAAGAACCTGCCTTCACATTTACAGTTCCTCCGCCGGTAGTTGTATCATAATCAACCCGGACTCCGCCACCATATGTATTTGAACCGCCCGATGCGTTTACAGAGGTGTAATTACATGTAGTATACCCGTTCTCAATGGTAAGACCATCATCCAGGTTAAGTGTTGCTTTGTAATAGACATCGACTACACTTCTGCCTGCAACCTTCGCATCATTAGCCGACATACTGTTACGGGCAAGACCTTTGGTGGTGCCGAATCTGGCTCCGCCGTCAAGTTTCAGACTGGCCATAGATACCTGCACACCATCGTAATTGCCGTCCCCTTTGATACCGAAGATCGACTGAAGTTCACCATTTGTGGCACCCGAAGCGATCGTACGAGTAAGGGTGACATTGGCATTTTTGCCTTTAATGGTCATACTTCGATCCACAGTGAAATATGAAGTTCCGTTACCAACACTGGCAGTCATACAAGGAACGTCAAAACTTTCCGTTATGATAATGGTCTTTATGTTATTTTTACTCAACGCAGCTGTCAGTTCTGCGGCATTGCTGACCTCAGCTGTGCTTTCATCAGCGAAAGCCTTTCCTCCAAGGCCTGCAAGGAGTCCGGCAGCCACGATCATGCTCAACAGAACACAGATAATACTTCTTCCTTTGAATTCTTTAAACATAGGAATTCCCCTCTCAAGATGTATTGCGTAATATTCCCCCATAATCAAAGAAAACACACTCTCAATACTATATCAAAAATCGGCACCTTCTACAATGAGAAAGTGCCGAATTATGTTGCATATATTGATGAATAAACATTCAAATAATCAATCAGTGCTTTATCCTTTGTTGTTGATGTATTTGTCGTACTTGTATAAGAACGTTACCATCTGTCTTCTCAGGCAGTCGCCGTTGGGCTTGAATGTTCCGTCGGAGTATCCTGCCAGGATCTTCTTCTCGGATGCCCAGAGAGTTGCCTTGTAGAAGTAATCAGACTTCTTGACATCCTTAAACGGATTCTTCGTTGTCTTCGGTGCTGGCTTGCCTGCAAGTCTCCACAGGAATGTGACGGCATGGCGACGAGCGCAGACGATCTGAGGTCCGAAGGTTCCGTCTTTATAACCTTCGACGATCTTCTTCTCATTACCCCAGATACATGCCTTATAGAAGTAGTCTGTCTTCTTTACATCCTTGAACTTACAGGTCTTAGCCTTAGGTGCGGGCTCTCCCATGAGTCTCCAGATAAAGGTTACCATCTGGGCACGTGTGCACATGTTGGCAGGCTTGAATTTGGTCTGCTTATCGTAGCCCTTAACAACACCCTTGGCTGTAAGATAGTTGGTCGGAGCGTACCAAAAGTCTTTACTGTTAGTTACATCCTTATAGAGAACTGTAACTTTACAACTTGCGCTCTTCCCTGCTGCAGTTGCGGTGATTGTTACCTCTCCTGCCATCTTGGCAGTGACCTTGCCATTAGAGTCAACAGTTGCAACCTTAGTATCAGAAGATTTCCATGTGATCTTTGCATTTGATCCTTTAAGGGTTGCCTTTAGTGAAGCTGTTTTGCCGCAGACAACCGAAGCAGTCTCCTTATCGATTGAAAGCGTTAAAGAAGCCTTTGTAGGCTCGGCTGCTGTAGGTTTGGCAGGAGTCTTTGTCGGATTTGCCGCAGGCGTAGCCGTTGCGGTGGGTGTTGCAGTAGGCGCAGCAGTGGGTTTGGGGACCGGCTTGATCGTAAACGATACAGTCTTGGTCCCCGAGAATTTACCGGTCAAGTCGACTTTGACATTATAAGTACCGGGTTCGATCCTGCCTGAATCATAAGTTACAGTATAATCAGTTCCCTGCCTAAGAACAGTATCACCATTTTTAACTGTAACACCCGGCGTTTTAACTGTTCCG
Source organism: Clostridiales bacterium (assembly GCA_017964005.1). GTDB lineage: Bacteria > Bacillota > Clostridia > Saccharofermentanales > Saccharofermentanaceae > Saccharofermentans. Next base: position 215,023 of record JAGCSR010000049.1, on the reverse strand, counting down.
TCGTATTCGAACGAATCCTTCGATAGTATTACCGTGGGATCGATAGCTCCTGCTTTATCAACAACTATGTCACCACCGTTAGGGACGGCATCGAACCAGACCATACCATTTACTATCTTCGAATCAAGAACATTTTTCCCTTGTGTAACATATACATCGTTCCATCCCGTAGGCAAAGCGCACCGGATCGAGAGAGGATAATCGTATTTGCAGATATCATCAGCAATTTTATGTGTAAGACTGTATGTTATGCTGTTCTGACTCTCGGCAGTCTTGACGATTCGGGAAGCTTTCCGTTCTTTTATATACATCGCAACATCGCATAAGGGTGCAAGCCATACATCTCTATCGTTTTCTTTGACCCAGGAGAGTGTTCCATCAATAGCATTCAAATCTGTTGGAGAATAAGTAGCGTTACCATTACGCTCATTCTTAATGGCTTCTGTAGTGAACACCACCCATCCGTTAATGTTGACGACTTTTTTAATTTCACTTACAAAGCTGTCCGAAGTATTAAATGTATACTCCGATCCTGTAAACAGTGCAGGAACCTGGGTCCAATCAGTTGGGCCATCCTTTCCCATATAATCGGGGCGCCCATGCCATGAACCGTTATATGTTCTTGCAGCTATATAATTGGACTTAACCGCGGTAAAATCTTCAGGAAGATTACCATTAGGGTAAGCCAAAGTAATACATCCGTACTTGCTCTTGATATTTTCTTCGATCGCCAGTTTAGAAGACTCTTCTTCTCCTGATATATTAGCCGGATAGGTTTTCGAATTACTTCCTATCTCATGTCCGTTATCTGCAAGATCCTGAAATTTATCCCAATCAGGATTGTATTTCGCAACAAGATAAAATGAAGCTTTATATCCGTATTTATCGAACAAAGGAGCAACTTTGTTGACATGGCTCGGAGCCCCTTTATCGAATGTAAATGAAACTGCAGATTTTCTAAAACCTCTCCATGTTGCGATATCTGCAGAATCGTCCAAAGCCCTGATACCGCAGGAAAAAGACGATATCACCGTCAACACGACAACAAGACACATCAGAGAACTTAAGATCTTGATCTTTTTCATTTAACCCTCCCTACTTCAACGAAACAAAAACCAGATCCAATTGAATTATTTTATCATATTAATCAGAACTTATAAATCTCATCAGCACCCGGAGGAGGCATCTCACAAACCACGCCATCTTCATCCAGGTATTCATATATCCCTGCTTTATCAGTAAACTTGCCGATCAGAGAAGCTTCTATTCCCTCACTCTTAAGTGCATCAAGCACCAGTTCCGGATAAGCAGTAGCAATAAGCATCGAACCGGACGATATAAGCCTCAAAACATCCAGGCCAGCAGCCTGTGCTATCTTACGGGTTGCTTCGCTAACGGGTACTTTCGATACATCGAGAAGAACTCCTACTTTAGAGAACAAAGCCATCTCATAAGATGCACCCATTACACCGCCTTCAGTAACATCGTGCATAAGGCTTACGGCAGAAGCCTTAAAGCCTGTTTCCGTAACAGCGCCTTCGGGATCGGCGATCTTTCCGGCACATACGCCTTCAGCAACTACTGACAGATACTTATTGTAAGTTGAAGCTTCATCGAGGTATTGATTGGGAACCTTGTCTTCGAGCTTTGCCCTGTGGACGTTGGCTGCAATGTAACTTCCTTCGATGCCGCATGTCTTAGTGATTATAAGACTGTCACCGGGATAAGCTTTACCGCGGATAACGGGATCATTCTTCGAGACATTGCCGATAGCAGTTGATATTACAACGAAGTCATTTACCACATCAGACACTTCCGTATGCCCGCCGACTATGTCCACACCAAGCCTTTGGGCTTCAGCGGAAGCCTGTTCGACTATATCGATGATGTCCTCTTCTTCTGCCGAAGGAGGAGCGATCAGAACAAGGAGCAGTCCTGTAGGACGGACTCCGCATGAGGCTATGTCATTGCAGGATACGCTTACCGCCAAAGTTCCGGCACAATTGCCGCCGGCGGTTATGGGGTCAGAGGAGGTTACGATCATGCCGTCTTCGGACTTGAGCCAGGCACAGTCGGCACCAATCCCGGCGCCCACCACGGTCGTGGATGATAAAGCCGGGAGCCTTGACAGGACCAGGTCCTCCAACTGTTTATTTGTAAGCTTTCCTATCCTCATTTTATGTCCTCAGTCGATATCTATCTCGATAACTTCAGTTCCTGCGACGCCGTCTTCAACCATCTTAGCGATGTCGAGATTCTTCTCGGCATTGACTACATCTTCGGGATGAGGATGTGTCTTAGGGTGCTTTGCGACAAATACGGTACAGCAGTCCTCGAACGGCAGTATCGAAGTCTCGAAAGCCCCTATCCTCCGGGATATATCACAGGTGGCCTGCTTATCCATACCGATGAGAGGGCGAAGTATCGGCATCTTCACGACCTCATTGGTCGCAGCGATTGCTTCCAGAGTCTGGCTTGCGACCTGCCCCAGGCTCTCGCCTGTAATCAGGCACTGGCAGTAGTTCTGCTCTGCCAGACGCTCGGCGATCTGAAGCATGACTCTTCTCATTGTTATGGTCAGCATATCCTGAGGACTGTTCTTGTACATATCCAGCTGGATCTGCGTGAAGTTTACGACATAAAGGTTCATATGCCCGGAGAATCCCGATACGATCCTAGCCAACTTGATTACCTTATCCTTGGCCTCATCTGATGTATAAGGATATGAATGGAAATAAACTGCATCCAAAGGCATTCCTCTGGAAGCCATCATATAACCTGCGACAGGGCTGTCGATACCACCTGACAACAACAGCATGCCTTTACCGGAAGTTCCAACCGGAAGTCCTCTGTGAGCCATGATCTTGCCGGAATAAACGTAGTTATAGTCCCGGACTTCCACATTAAGAATGAAGTCAGGTTCTTTGACATTAACGACAAGGTCAGGGAATTCCTCGAGGATAGTGTGCCCGAGTTCCATGCAGATCTCGGGGGATGCCATAGGGAAAGACTTATTGCCTCTCTTGGATTCCACCTTGAAAGTTTTGAAATTCGGGTTGTCGATAAGGAGCTGTCTTACATATTCGACCGCATTTTTCTCGATCTCTTCATATCCGCCTTCGAACTTCCTTGCGAAAGACACGGACACGATTCCGAACACCTGGCAGACCGTGTTCATTACTTCCTTACAGCTTTCCTCATTCGCGAAAAACTCATTATCCTCATACGCAGGCTCGATCCAGATTCTGCTCTGGCTCTGATATATCTTGAGCTTGCCGTATTTTTTGAGTCTGTACTTCAGGTTCCCCTTGAGACGGATCTCGAAGTTGCCGCGGTTTAATCCTTTAAGGGTGACCTCACCCATTCTTGCCAGTATAACGTTCATGTTTTACCCCTAACTTATTTTCTTACCAGGAATTTGTCGTATATATCATCGACTGCCTCGATGAACTTTGCCGCTTCGTCCATCGTATTATAACGCGAGAATGACAGTCTTACAGCATTGGACGCAAGTTTCTGGGGAACCCCTGCCTCCAAGAGCACATAAGAGACCTTCTTGGATTTGGATGTACATGCAGACACCGTCGATACATAGATATCGTACATCTCAAGACAGTGAAGCATCGTCTCTGACTGGAAATCCGGGAAAGACACATTCAGCACAAAAGGTATCGCGTTGTCAGGAGACAGTACCGTAACATTCCTCTTGGCAAGCTCTTCCCTCAAATACCTGTTGATCCCGGCAACTCTGCCGTAAGCCTCATCCATGTTCGCATATGCTTCCGACAATGCAGCCGTAAAGAGGCTTGCCAGGAACGGACTCTCTGTACCTGACCTCATGCCGTCCTGCTGTCCGCCACCTAAGATAAGAGGCTTGACCTTTGCGTCTTTACTGACATAAAGCAGTCCGCATCCTTTAACGGAATGGATCTTATGTCCTGAGAAAGATGCCATATCGCAAAGTCTCAGATCGCACGGGACTTTCCCAAGCGCCTGCACAAAATCAACATAGCACAGAGCATTGGGGGCGTATTTCTTCCGAAGTTCGATATAGATATCATCCGGAAGCTTTGCTCCGGTCTCGTTATTTACATAAGTCAGACAGATAAGAGCAACATCATCGTTATCCTTAAGAGCCTGCTCGAAGGTCTCTTCCGAAGGGATCCCGTCAGATCCTACGGGAAGATAAACAACATTATATCCTTCCTGTGCCAGTTCCTCTAACGGACTTAATGTCGCCTTATGCTCTGTCCTTGTCGAGATTATGGTCTTCCCCGCTCTCTTGTTGGCTGCCAAAGCCCCGCGGATCGCGGTGTTGGCGCCTTCCGTGGCGCAGGATATGAAGTACAGTTCTTCCGGAGCACAACCTAAGAGTTTTGCGCACTCATCGTGGTATGATGCATACCTCTTCTTGGCATCAACTCCCAGTTTATGCAAAGATCCCGGATTGCCGAAAGCCGCATTGGAAGTAAGTTCTTCCGTTGCGGCTTTTATCACGGCATCACAAGGTGCCGTTGTAGCGCTGTTATCAAAATAGATCATACCTTAAGTTCTACTGCACTTACGTTGAGATCGTCCTTATACTTCTCAAGGAGAGGTCTTACACATTCATTGAGGAAAGTATCGACCTGCTCGGGGCATCTTCCGATATAAAGAGAAGGATCCATGAACTTGTCCGTATCTTCAAGCTTGATGCCGAAGACGGGATCATTTGCGATCCTCTCCAGAAGATCATTGGGCTTACCCTCATTCTTAACAACGGAACCTGCCTCCATGGAATACTTGCGGATCCTCTCGTGGAGATCCTGTCTGTCACCGCCACGGTTCTCAACAGTATCCATGATGATGTTCTCAGTTGCCATGAAAGGAAGCTCATCCATCATGTGCTTGTTGATGACCTTCTCATAGACGACAAGACCGTCAGTGATGTTGGCATAGATGCCGAGGATTGCATCGATAGCGAGGAATGCCTCGGGAATGGAGATCCTCTTGTTTGCGGAATCGTCGAGAGTTCTTTCGAACCACTGCTCGGATGCTGTCATCATGGGGCTTGTTGAAGCTGAGATGACATATCTTGCAAGGGATGCGATCCTCTCGGATCTCATGGGGTTGCGCTTATAAGCCATAGCGGAAGATCCGATCTGGAACTTCTCGAAAGGCTCTTCGATCTCCTTCAAGTGCTGAAGGAGCCTGATATCGTTAGAGAACTTGTGGGCGCTCTGGGCAATGCCGCAAAGAGCGTTCAATACCATGGAATCCACTTTTCGCGAATAAGTCTGACCGGATACATAGTAGGAATCTGCAAAACCCATCTTCTGGCAGATCTTCTTATCAAGTTCGACACACTTGGCATGGTCTCCCTTGAACAATTCCATAAAACTTGCCTGGGTACCGGTCGTTCCCTTACAACCTAAGAGTTTGAGGGAATCTGCTACATGTACGACCTCTTCCAGATCGAACACCAGATCCTGAAGCCAGAGAGATGCTCTCTTTCCTACAGTTACGAGCTGAGCCGGCTGGAAGTGTGTAAATCCCAGTGTCGGCATAGCCTTATACTTATCTGCGAAATTTGCAAGTTCGTTGATTACTACTACGAGCCTCTTGCGGACGAGGTCCAGGCCTTCGCGCATGATGATGATATCCGTGTTGTCTCCTACATAGCAGGATGTTGCGCCAAGATGGATGATGCCCTTGGCATTGGGGCACTGAACACCATAGGCATGGACATGGCTCATAACGTCATGTCTTCTGATCTTCTCTTCTTCTGCAGCAACATCATAGTTAATGTCATCGGCGTGAGCCTTGAGCTCGTCGACCTGCTCCTGAGTAATGTTAAGACCAAGTTCCATCTCGGACTCGGCAAGAGCGATCCAAAGCTTTCTCCAGGTCCGGAACTTCTTATCCGGCGAGAAGATGTTCTGCATCTCGTAGCTTGAGTATCTGATATTAAGCGGGCTCTCGTATCTGTCTTTCATCGGGATCATGCCTCCAGGAGTTTGTCTATAGCCGTAATTTTAGCACAGACGGCGAGGATTCGGGTAGCCTTGCTGATGTCATCTGCTGACGGGAATGTAGGTGCCAGTCTTATGTTGGAATCAGTAGGATCTATGCCGTAAGGATATGTTGCGCCGGCGTTAGTAAGAGCAACACCGCAGTCCTTGCAGAGCTTGACTGTAGCAGCGGCCGTTCCGGGCATCACATAAAGGCTGATAAAGTATCCGCCGAGAGGGTTTGTCCATCTTGCGATACCGGTCTCCTCCAGATCTTCGGAAAGCACATTCAATGCAGCATCGAACTTAGGGCGGATAAGCTCAGCCTGCTTTCTCATCTGTTCCTCAACTGCCTTCATATCAGGCAGGAGGTTTGCATGTGCCAGCTGATTGACCTTGTTGGAGCAGATCGTCTGAACTCCTGAGATCTTCTTGACCTGAGCCATATTCTCTTTATTGCAGGCAAGGCATGAGATTCCTGCTCCTGCAAATGTGATCTTCGAAGTAGATGCGAATTCATAGACTCTGTTGGGATTACCTGCTTCTTCACAGAGCGCGAGCATATCCGGAACCTTGCCGATCTCGTCCCTGAACAGGTGGTGAACGACATAAGCATTATCCCAGTAGATCCTGAAGTCAGGAGCTGCTGTCTTCATATTGGCAAGTCTCTTGCATGTTTCTTCGGAACAAACGATACCGTCAGGATTGGAATATACAGGCACGCACCACATACCGAGCACCGTCGGATCCTTTACCAATTCCTCGATAGCTTCAACATCAGGACCGTTCTCGGTCATGGGAACTGTGAGAAGTTCAAAGCCTAAGGTCTCAGTTACTCTGAAGTGACGGTCATAACCGGGAGCCGGGCAGATCCACTTGCGGTTCTTGATCTCATACCAGGGACAGTCAGAATCAACCTCACCGAAGACCATCGCCCTCATAAGGCTGTCGAACATCATGTTAAGGCTGGATGAGTTGCCGAGGAATACATTATCTTTATCGGTCCCGAGGATCTCACCGAAGGTCTTCCTCATCTCATCAATACCGGCGGGAGCCGAATAGTTACGGGTATCAACGCCGCTTCCTGTCTTGTAACCGCCATCCTTGAGAGAATCGTAAATACCGTTAGTCAGATCGAGCTGCTCCGGCGCAGGCTTACCCCTGGTCATATCAAGAGTCAGGCCCATTGCCTTATACTCTTCATACTTGGAGGCCAACTCGTCCCTCAAGCTCTTAAGTTCTTCCTTACTCATCTCGGCAAACTTCTTCATGTGATATCCTCTTTCTTGCCTGATTATGCAAGTTTGAACATCCAATCTTGCACAACCACTTAATAATATATATATTTAGCCGTGAGTATTATATAAAAACGAAATTCTTTTGCAAGAGAATTTCAAAATTCAGTATTACAAAGAAAGCAGCCCATTCCCCCTGGATTTTAGGTAGATTAATCAAACAATCCAATCGCAACCTGCAATCGTCTTTATATAGATCCGTCTTAAGGCCGTCAACCCTGCCCTTCGGGCACATTCTCCGAATGCTTGCGGGGTTGACTGCCAAAGCCGGATCTGTAGACGGTGTTTACGCAGGTTACGATATACATCGACTGAATCTAAGTATACTTTTTCTTCATTTCATCCAGCTTGGTATACACACGATATACCATAAGACTAATATTACGAAGTTCGGTACACGGTATTGTATACCTTAACGATCTTTTTTGATGTGAAGGTATACAAAATCCCTCCATTCTTATATCTGACTCAATCAATTTCATTTTTCGAATCAATAATTGTATACCAAACTGGTCAATACCATTGTTGAAGTATATTTTTGATATACCAAACATATGTATTTACTATTTTGGTACATTTCAAGTATTCCCATTTCGCAATTAATTGAGTTTGGTATACAAACTCACCTGAAACAGGTTTGGATCATTTTGTCCAATATCCTGATATCTAGCGGTATTTTTGAATCCTCAAATGTCATGAACAACCTGTCGCCTATCAGAATGTCGGATTCCGCATAATCGTTTATCCTCCTGATCAATTTATGAGAGTATTCCGGATCATCCATTCGTCCGCAGTGCTCATGATAGATTACCGTTCTGTCACTCAATCTCATGATGGTAAAGTCCGGATGGATAGTTCCTGACCTCAATTTCAAGGGGCACTCATATTTGTAGGGTAATCCGTATGAATTAAGATGATCTGCGATTATCTGCTCTGATTTTGACCTTACTCGCTCACCTCGGGCCGTCATAAATACAGGAATATCTTCTCCGATCGGTTTATGTATATAATCTTCCTCAAGCCACTGTTTTGCAAATTCAGCATCAGGAAGTATAATCGGTTTTATCAGGGCTTTCCGATCCGATGACAAAGACAAGTAAGTCTCCTCTATGGTTTCCTTGGGATATTTCTTTATCATCCGTTTTATGATATCCATTTCAGCCGTCGCTTCTCTTAGGACTTTTGTAAGATAGGATTTCTGAGCAAGTTGCATAATTAGTGGCATATATGAATTATCTAAAAGAGTTCCGCATTCATTACCGTCCTTGATAAGGTAGTAATATGTTGCTTTCCCTCTTTTTTGGATCCTTATTCTGCCCTCAGGGAACTGAGCCATGCGGATATTCACGGCATTTATCGTCTTCAACAGGATTTCATATCGTTCATCCAGTTCGTTTCTTAGGTTCTTGATTACAGTCATGATATTACCCCTCCTTATCCTCAGAACGGTATAACTTCTACTTTGAGGATCCGTCCGGTCTCGTCGTGGGTTACGCATCCGATCTGAAAAACTATGTCCCTGCCGAAATAGCCTCTTGCAGCCATAAAGTGACGGGTGGCATTATAAAGTCTCTTGCGTTTGCGAAAATCCACAGCTTCCGCCGAATGCGGGAAAGGGCCTATGTTGCGTCTCGACTTAACTTCCGTGATATAAAGAACCCCCTCCTTCTCGACTACGATGTCGAGTTCTCCTATGCCGGGGACATTATAGTTCCTGGCGATGATCCTGAACCCGCGGTCGACGAGATACCGGGCAACGGCCTCTTCACCCCTGTCGCCTATGGTTCTTAAGTATGTCTTATTGGTATTTGTATCGCTTCTTATTTCCATCAGTATTCCTCCCGGTAGATTTTTGTGTTATATTTCTTGCAATAATGTTTAAGTGAGGTATCGGATATGATCGCTAACAATATGGTCAAAGCACTGCAGGGCGGGTCGAAGATCCGCAAGATGTTCGAAGAGGGCAACCGCCTTAAGTCCATTTACGGCGTTGATAACGTCTATGACTTCTCTATCGGCAACCCGGATCTCGAGCCTCCTGTTGAAGTCAAGAAAGCTCTAATCGATATCGCGAACGAAGACATCCCCGGCATGCACGGCTATATGAGCAACAGCGGTTACGAGTCCACAAGAGCTGCGATCGCCAAGAAGCGTTCAGAGGAATCAGGGCTTCAGATCGATGCTTCTGCTGTTTGCATGACCGTCGGCGCTGCAGCCGCTATGAACGATGTCCTCCATTCCCTCCTGGATCCGGAGGACGAAGTAATAGTCCTGGCTCCCTACTTCATGGAGTACAACGGCTATATTGCCAACCACAACGGCAAGGTCGTCATCTGTGACACCGACGAAAAGTTCGTGCCCCATGCTGAAGACATCAAGGCAAAGATCACATCCCGCACCAAAGCGATAATCATCAACTCACCCAACAATCCGTCCGGCGTTGTTTACAGTGAGCAGTTCCTGACAGAACTCAACGATGTCCTGAAGGCCGCTGATCACACTATCCAGGTAATATCTGACGAGCCTTATATTGATCTTGTCTACGACGGTCTTACGGTTCCTTCCGCGCTGAAGTTCATCGACAATCTGGTAATCTGCTTCTCATGGAGCAAATCCCTGTCCCTTCCCGGCGAGCGTATCGGTTATACCCTGGTATCACCTAAGAACGAAGACTATAACGACCTTACTGCTGCCATAGCCATCTCCAACAGGACGCTGGGTTCTGTTAACGCACCTGCCATCTGGCAGAGAGTTATCGAGAGATCCCTTTATGCCAAGGTCGATGTCTCCAATTACGAGAACCGCCGCAATCAGCTGTATTCGAATATCGTTGATGCCGGATTCGATGCGGTCAAGCCTCAGGGAGCACTCTATATATTCATGAATACCCCCCAGGGCTTAACCGACGACGAATTCGCCGACATCTGCCACGAAGAGAACCTTCTTATCGTTGGAGGCGCTGCTTTCGCCAAGCCCGGCTATGCAAGACTTGCTTTCTGCGTCTCGGAGAAGACGATCCAAAACTCGAGGAAAGCATTCTTCGCAATTGCGGATAAGCTCGGTATCCCTCACAGATCAGAACTCTGACTTTGTGCATACGGCAATAAACCTCCAGCCTCTTCCACGCTCTGTTAAGCATGTGCAAAGAGTAAGTTTCGGCTGCCCGTCCCCGGATCCGGTTATGTATTCTTCGACTTTATCCGGTGGAACTGCCGCTGTCTTTGCGACTTTATATTCGACAGTCCCGCCGTCGCGGGTCGTAACCTCCACCTGATCTCCGACATTAACATACTGAAGTCTGCAAAAGATCGTGGACAGATGACGGTTCCGGTGTCCCATGATAAAACAGTTGCCGCTGTCAGAACCGAGATCAGATGACAGAGGATATCTGCCCACACCGAATCTCAACGCCTTGACAGATACGCCTTCCCACACCGGAACTTCCGTATCTATAGACGGGATCTTCAGCACGCCCAGCAGCTTCAAGCCTTTTCTCTTGTCATCGTATCCGGATCCGACCGATGATGGATCTTCATAATACTCTCCTTCTCCGCTCTGCCCATACTCTCCCTCTATCGCAAAAACAGGCGAATCCGGAACAATGAAATTGTCTGAAGAAGAATTCCCGCCGCAAGCAAGACTATATTCAAATTGTTCTATGTATCCGTCGATATAACGCTGTCTTATGAGGCTGATCACAGGTTGATACAAGATCACTGCCAGCATGGCCAATAATATTACGATCTTGATCCCGGTCACTACGGGATGATGTATGCTCATTCCGATGCGCATCTGCCTTTACGCCTCCTCTCATCAAGATCCAACCAGATCGATACGGCAATAAGCATGAATGTCAATGCCGCGAACTTAGTTGCGGCCGGAAGTTCTTCTCCTGTGGCAGGCAGCTCGATCCCGAGACTTTGTTCCCTGCTATTAAGATCCTTATGACAGGTAACAAGAACATCATCTTTACTTCCTGTATAATCGCTAAGGTATATCTCTTCGAAAACGACGACTACCGTACCGACGGGGAGTCCCTTGAACGAATACTCGATATTCACATCTGTCTTGCCGTTCGGTTCAGTCGGCGTAAAATAAGAAACAGCTTCAAATCCGGATCCGTCAGGATTCATTAATCTTTCACCGGTATCCTTATAAAGAGTTGCAACAACACAATATTTCTGACCCGGAGTAAGTCCCGTATATTCTATCGAATCAACGACCACTGTCTTGCGCGCGGTGGTTATAACCTTCTTACCGGTACTTGTTGCTGCAGACGTCTTGCATGACGGCACCGTAACTGTCTGTCCTTCATCGTTTTTGTCCTCATGGGATGTCACGACTGTCTCATTACGGTAGAGTCTCTCGAAAGCAACAAGATCGTGACCTGCAAGTTGTGTAGAATCCACAACAAATGAAACATCTATTGTTCCGGATTCAGATTCGGGAACGAATTCAACACGTGAATCGAAAAGATAATCATCTATTCCCGTAATATCACTGAAAGTTTTATCGACAATCGTCCCCTCCAAAACATATTCAACGCCGGGATACAGGCCCTCGTAGCTTACCGTATCGATAAGCTCGACATCGGTCCCGTAAGATACGGTCTTGGTATCTGATGCTTTATCCTTAAGATGCGTCTTGATCTTGGGGATCTTCTTGTCGCAAGTTACTGTCTGCTCGGTATCATTAACATCTTCATGTTTTGCAAGACTCACATATTTTCCTGCATCTTCTACAAAAAGATATTCGAACGCGGTGATCCTTTTGCCTTCAATACCCGTAGTATCCATAACAAAGGGAACATCAATTGTAGCATTTGCAATCGTCTCTTTGATAAGATTCCCCTTCTCATCCGTATATTCATAAGTCCTGATATCTTTTGCGATATCGGGTGACATAACAAACTCAACATCAGACGTTATCTTATTACCCTGTCCGTCAAGATAGGGTTCACCTGTATCCGTATCTACGAGCATACCCGTAAGTTTGTATTTCTTTCCGCAAGAGAGATTTTTGCAATAGACTTTATCAATCAGATCCACTTTATGATTTACGGGAACAACATGGCTTTCCCCGTCTGACGCAGTCAGTTCAGTATAGATGTCTACCGGGATCAAGGTCTGACGTATCGAATCAATGTCATTGTGGTATCCGACGAGTTCACCTGTATCTTTGCGATAGAGTTTCTCACATATAACTACCGGAGTACAATTGTATGTCAGATACTCTGAATCACACGGGATGTTGATATCGATATACCCTTCGGAAGTCATCCGGTCTTCAGACAGGACAAAAGTTCCGTCTTTACCTGCAGTAAATTCTATCCTGGCAGTATAAGGCTTCCCGTCTTTTGATAAGCAGGGCGTGCCAGCCTCAATCACATCAAGATCCGGAGAATAGGTATCCCCGGCATATGTGACCGTGCCTTCAAGTATATATTCACGTCCCGTTACCAGACCGTCGTAATACACGCGATCCGTAATCACCGTATCCTTATCTTTGCCGAGCATCAATTCATACTCACCTGAAAACTTTGAGTCACGGGCAGTAGTCCTGAGAGTTGTGTTTACGAATCTGCCGTCAAGTTCATATTTGATGGCAAGTTTGTTTTCAACGATAACGTCGGGCATATCATATGTGATATCAAAAGGATATACATGAGGATCTGCTTCATATCCTTCAGGGGCAGCAGTTTCCAACAGATAGTATCTTCCGGTATTCAGTCCCTTATAAATATAGGAACCGTCCAGATCGGTAAAGTCCGTAATCTTATCCTTGCATTCCTCGTCAGAGAATATGCTGAAGACAGCTCCCCTTAAGACCCGGTCTTCTTCATCACACTTATACACCTTAACGGACCCGGTTTTATTAGCTACCGTTATCTTCTCAGCTGTCATCTCGAACTCTTTGCCACAAGTGTCTTTGGCTTCTACGCTGAAGACCACCACCGTATTATTTCCGGAGTATCCGTTTTCATCGACAAAAAAGTATCCTTCGGGGGCATTCTTTTCTACGAGAATGTAGTTTTCGCGGAACTCTTCCGAACCGTCGTTAAAATGCAGGAGCCCGGAACATTCATAGATACCTTCAGAGACTTCAATGATCTTTGCGTCTTCCAGCTTACCGCCGACCAGGACTTTGGCGATCTTATCTTCTTCATCCAGTTCGAGATTACCATTCGAATCGATATACAATTCGAACTCGGCTCCGGAAAGGAATGAATTATCATCGTGATCTTGCTTTACGATACTCAGGGGCACGGAGTACGGCTTATCTTCAGGATAAAGGACGACATCCTCTGACTTTCTGACAGTAAAGCTCAAGACTTTATCCGACAGATAATAACCGTCGACCGTACCGGTTTCCTTCAGGAGATAATCCCCTTTGCCTGTATTATCGAAAACAATGCTTCCGTCATTATCACTGTCTTCGACTTCTTTTCCTGTCGCTGCTTCATTGTCATCCAGTTTTCCGTTGGAATTCAGATCCTGATACAGCGTGTATTTCAAGTGATGCTCTTTGGAATACTTATCCGGATCCGTAATAACCTTTGCCGTCCATTCATCCTTCTTGACCGCGGTTACCTTGATGTTTATCTTGTTTGTTCCGGTTACACTTCCTGTCGATCCGGAAGACCCTTCAGCAATATGGACTATACCGTTCTTCTCCACATCATCCCAGGCAAGAACATATCCTTCCGGAACTTCTTCTTGTATCTCATAGAACCCGGTGGGAATATCTTTCAGTGTAACTGTGCCTTTACCGTCCTTGTCAGCTTTTGTAATTACTTTTACGGTATCCAGAAGGAATTCATCTTCGAACTTACCGATATTGACGGGTTCCTTTCCGTTGCCCCTCCAATACAATCTGAATGTAAATTCATTATCCTTTCCTTCAGATTCATCTTTCTTATTGATCATAAGTTCTCCTTTCTGCATTGTGTTGGCAGCAGCGACTTTGCAGGATGCATCCCGGGTAACTGAGATCTTTCTCGAGAAATTACTGCCGTCTGAAGATCTTGTCCAGCCTTCCGGGGTTGCATATGAATAGGGGATCTTCGTATCCTTATAAAACACTTGCGGAATATATTCCCTGATCTCATATTCTCCTGCAGGAACCCTTATCTCTTCTGACTTCTGATTGTTGAATTCCCATATCACTGCCGTTGAATATCCGGACTTTCCCGAGGGCTTTGCAGTGCCGTGTGCGATAACCTTGCCATTAAACAAGAGATCAAATTCGGAGATTCCGTTATCTCCATCGGTAAGGAACGTCTTGGTCAGTTTGATGATCCCCGAGTCCTCAGCATTTGTTGCATTGAATGTAAAGGACTTAGCATTACCCGAGATCTCAAATCCTTTCTCATAACAGGTATCGGAAATCTTAGTCCATCCTGATTCGTTGTGCGCGGGATAATGTCCTTTTGTGCCGTCAGGACAAGTATATTCTGAAGGGATCCACTGCTCTCTTACTACATAGTATCCATATGCAAGATGCGTAACATCTTCCCTCCAGGAAACATTCCCGTCACCTGCAACCGTACCCGTTGATACCGTGCTCTCTCCTGCATCATATCTGCCGTTTGCATTCTTGTCATAGTACAAAGTGAAAGTTGCTTTGGTTCTGTCAAAAGCATTGCCTGCAGGAACGCTCTTTGTTCCGGAGATACTTCCGAAAGGAAGATGATTCTCAGCTGAAAACTCCAGTCCCTGCCCGTTAACGGTTATGTTCCTGTAAGCATATTTGCCGGACTGGTCAAGAACAAATCCCTGCGGAACATCGTAGGACATGATACCGCCATATGATGTTACAACACCGGCAGGAACAGTCTCTTCAAGTCTGTATGTGCCCTGAGGCAGTATGATCTTATCGCTCTCTAACAACTCGGATGCGCTGTTGCCGTAGTATTTCCACTTGACGATTCCCTTCGAATCAGAGATCCCCTTAGCCAATGTCTTGGATCTGTCTGTTGTCAACAGAGTGAAGACAAAACCTTCGCGGGTTCCGTAGTTTACATTTTTCGATAATCTGAATGATGAAGAATCAACATTATTCGTACATGTAATCGATATTATGCTTCCGATATCTTTCCCTTTGGTTGAGAAAGAGTATGTCTTATCCTGCCATTCATTATTGGTGACATTGTATGAGATCGTCTTACCGTCGTAACAATAAAAAACAGGCACGGTATAAGTCTCGGTTATCTTGTAGTCAGTATCCGCTTTCAGAGGATAGTAACTTCCGTAGAAAGTCGCTCCGTCATTAAGATACCATCCCCAGCCGGATCCGGAATACATGTAATGGGCAAGCGCCGTATTATCCGCTTTGCGCAACGTGAGTTTTGTGACCTTAGTATCATAGACTGATCCGTCATTGGTCTCCTTTGTAAGTTTGAGCCAGTTCGCTTCGCCAAACTTCGTATAATCGTCACTGTTATTTGCGATCCTTATCTTATTGTCGTTGTCTTTATATGAATCGACAGCTTTGTAACCCGATATGGTCTTGGATACCGAAGATCCCAACAGGCCTCCTGATATTTTATAAGTAAATGTGCCCGTGGCAGGATCTGAGTCTGAAGCCTTATAACTGACTTCGACTTTATATAAGCTCTTATCGGAATATTCTTCCTTAGCCCTGAATGCACCTCCGTCAGTCACGACATCCGTGGGGGCTTTCGTCTCACCTATAGAGAATGTACCGCTTACAGATGTTACCGTAGAATCCACTATACCGAGTTCAAGACATGTATCTCCCGATATATCCATATAGTTCGAATAGACTCCGTTACCGTCGTTATCGGTAAGCTTACCGCGAACTGTTGTCTTATCGGATTCATATACGGTAAATTCTGCACCCAGGAACTGATTTGTCTTAAATGTCTTATTGATGAAAAAAGAACAGTTTACGGGATGCTGTTCTTCGGTTGTCTTATATACCGCAATATGTGTAAGCGCAGCGTCCTTGGAGATGCCGTCTGACAGAGCTTCCCATCTTACTCCGTAATGACCGGTGGAAGAATCCTTGGTAACTTTATAACTTACTTTATTACCGTCTTTGATATATGTAACCCCCTTGCTGTCTGAACAGTGGTACACACCGGGAACTCCGTCGACAGCATAGTAGATCCCCACATGAAGCGCGATGTCAGAATATGAAGTCTTGTCATTCTCATAGAAGATGATCAAGTCACCGTTGGAAGCCCCGACAGCACCGTCATTGAACTTGATATTCTTCAGAAGAGATTTCCAGGCCGAATCAGCTTCATCTTTGTTAGAAGAAGCAGTGCCGTCTATCACTCTGTTCGAAAAGTATTTCATATCAGTTATATTCGTAAACGATGTATGAGATACGCCTGACGACTGGTTATCGAGGACATTTGACCTGAAAGTCCTCAGATTATGTGTGTAGGGTTTACTAAGACCATAGATATCCTTCGCGCTGACAGTCCATGAGGAAATGTCTATCGGTGATGTGCTTTGCGGATCCTTATAATATTTGACGTCAGTACGCCAGCTGTCGCCTGATACAACGGTCGAAGATGCGTTCTTGCCTTTGGCTGTGCCGGCTGCAAGTTTATAGACTAATTCCACGAAACTGATACAGTCCAGTGTAGTCTCGGAAGAATCGTATCTTGTCCCTGTCAATCCGTATTTATATCCCGACATTGCTTTGGCATGCTTTGCTATATTATCCTTGAACTCCTTTGGTGTCATATCGGGATCGACACCAAACAGCTTAAGTTTATCTCCGGCTGCAAATACAGGTTGATCAGGGCAGCAATAACCCTGCAGGATAAACAATCCCGCAGTGATCAAAGAAAGCAGAAAACTTATGATCTTCTTTATGCTGATTTTGGTTCTCATTTGTATCACCTCCCTCACACCGCTTCTTTCTCGACAAGATCTGTATAGTATGTGACCTCCATATCCCCCTTCTTATAACCGTAAACATTGAATGACAGTATCTCGGTCCTCGAAACATTATGACAATTAACATCATCTACCATCCTTAAGAGCATGTCCGAGTCAAACTCATCTTCATCAGCAAGAACGATAAGGTCATGTACTGAGGAAGGAAGTATCACCAGATCTGAATCCAGCTGTTTGGCAATACTCTCGAAAACATCCGGATACAGCATCGCAGTTGCAGCCAGGTATTTGTGATCATTGGTTATGACCATGATCGTCGGATCATCTTCGTGCCTTCTGTTTGCCTCGGGATATTCCGGTGTCATATCACTTAATATGCTCCTCATATCCCGGCACTGAGGTGTAAACAAGACTCTGGTATTGGAGTAGGCCTTATCAAAGAGCATATCTTCAGTAAGATCCGCGTGTTCGGCAAGATAGTTATCGATCACAAAGCTCATGACACCGTGATCGTCAACGGATACGATCCGCCTGTATATCACAGCCATATCCAGGAAATACCTGTGAGGAAGATTGCGGATATATTCTTCGTTACCTCTCACGCTGATCAGCTGCAATACAACATTATCCAATAATGATCTTGCAGTAAACGCCGGAACCTGAGGCTTAGCGCCTTTCAATGCATTTGATATGATCCTTGCGGTATTTGATATAACCAAAGAAAAATTACCGCAATTCTGATATTCCTTATACATCGACTCGATATAAAATGTCGGAGCAGCAAATATGTCGGAAGGGTCTTCCGGAGCAACGCTGACACCCGTCAGTTTCTCATTGTTCTTCCTGATCTCATTCACCCTGAGGACATAGCCGGAAAACTCAGGATCAAGATTTCCGATAAACTCATCAAGGACCTTCTGTTTGAATTGTTCGTAGTTCATTGTCGTTCTCCTTTATGTGTAGATTTTGAGGCACAAAAAAACGCACCCGGCGCAGTGCGTCGAATGCGTTCATTCATGTTCACTATGATGATACTATGCTATGCCTGTCTCAAACAACTACGAAGTTCGGAAAAAACCTGCAAAATCTACGAAATCAGCAGAAAGTTTTTCCGTTTTTTCCGATTTACTTAACCGCACTGGCCAGAAGGTCCCTTATCGCGGCGGCATGGTCATCGTTCCTGAAGACTGCATCTCCTGCTACAAGGATGTCACAGCCTGAACCGTAGACCCTTGCGGCAGTATCGTGATTGATGCCTCCGTCACAGGAGATCAGAGTGTTGCAACACTTGTCGTCAATTGCTTTCCTTACTGCTTTGATCCTGTCATCAGAGATCTCCATATAACCCTGGCCGCCGAACCCCGGACGAACGGTCATGAGAAGGATCTTGTCAGTCTTGTCAACAAAGGGAAGGATCTTCTCGATCGGGGTGTCGGGATGAACTGCGATACCGGACTTAAGCCCCATGTCCCTGATCTGTTGTGATAAGCCTTCCGGGTCATCGGTACACTCCAGATGGAATGTGATGATGTCAGCTCCCGCTTCTGCAAAACGCTTGATGTACTTTGCGGGGTTAGTGATCATCAGATGCACATCCAAGATCATGTCAGTGTGTTTTCTAAGTGATTCTACGATCGGGATACCGAAAGACAGGTTATCCACATAATGCCCGTCCATAACGTCGACATGAAGGTATTCTGCTTCGCCTTCTACGGCTTTGACCTCATCCATGAGATATCCGAAGTCTGCGGATAATATGGACGGCGCGATATAGCATTTTCTCATACAGGTCTTATTCTCCTCTTGTAGTTGTTTCTGTTCTCATACAGATATTCGTATTCATCTTTATATCTCTCATAACGGCCCCGGTCTATTATCCCTTCCGCAAGATCCTCCAGCACAGCGCATCCGGTCTCGGATATGTGCCTGCAGTCGTCGAAGCGGCATCTTTGAGCGGACTTCAAGATCTCGGGATACCCTGATACTACTTCCCTGTAATCAGTCCCGATATCGAACAGGGACAGAGAAGTAAATCCCGGTGTATCTGTTATGAATCCCGTCTTGGTATCGAAAAGCTCGACATGACGGGTCGTATGCTTTCCCCTCTTGAGCCTGTCACTGACAGACCCGGTCTGCATTATATCATTTTCGAGTATATTATTGCATATCGTACTCTTGCCAACTCCGGAAGGTCCTGCGAAAGCGGCGATCCCGGAAGGCGATATCCTGACAAGATCATCCGGACCGAACAGCGCATCTTTGGAAGACACGAAGACATCGAATCCCGCTTTCCTGTAGATATCCGTAAGTTCCTTTGCTTTTTCAGGGTCCAGATCGCATTTGGTAAATAACAATGCGACCCTGATCCCGAGACTCGAACAGATAATGATCAGCTTATCAGTCAGCGTAAGATCCGGTACCGGATCCTGCACGGCAAACGTTAATATCAGACAGTCGATATTTGCAACGGCAGGTCTGATAAGATAATTGGACCTGGGTAGGATATCATCGATAACATAAGGAATATCGGGATCTCCGGATTCAGAAACTTTGACCCTGTCTCCGACAGCAGGAACGACACCCGACTTGCGGATGCCGCCTCTTATCTGACAAAGGATCCTCTCCTCGTCATCGCGTCTGACGGTATAAGTACCGCCGACACCTTTTGTGATTATGCCTTCGCTTAACGTATTATCCTCCATCATGCAGCATCATCGACGCCGTCCGGCGGAGTCTCGGAAGTGTCAGATGACGGTTCGGTATTATCCGGCGGCGGAGGTGGCGGAGGATCCGTCGGTGCCGCCGTTGGCGGCGGAGGTGGATCCGTCGGCTTCGGGGTCGGCGTTGCCGTAGGTTCCGGAGTCGGAGTAGGTGTTGCCGTAGGTTCCGGAGTCGGTGTAGGTGCATCCGTCGGCTTAGGTTTAAATACAGCCGTTATCGTTATGTCCTTATCTCCGACGATCAGAGTATATGTATTGGACACAGCGATCTTGTTGCCGAGATCGTCGAGCCAGCAATCGAATTCATTGCCTTCGGAAGGAACTGCAGTCAAGGTTACTGTCGTGCCCGGCAGGTATGGTCCGCCGCCTTCTGCCGTTCCGCCGCCCTTGGCAACAACATTGATGTTGGTCATCTTGGGGGTAGGAGTCGGAGTACCGCCGTTCTCCCAGTCTTCCTTGGTTCCTACATAGACCTTGATGGTCGAATTGCGCTGGATGGAATTACCTGCTGCAGGATCAGTCATCATTACATACTGCTTATCAGGCGGGAGATTAAGAACGTCTTCAGCACCGGCAAGCTTATACGTGAGAGCATTCTCAAGGAGCTTGGATGCTGCCTTATCCATTGTCATGCCCTTGATATCGGGAACAACGCTGCTGGTAGGCTCTGTCGCATAGACGATAACAACGGAATCGCCTTTGCTCAGAACGGAGCCTGCCTCAGGCTCTGTCCTGATAACAAGTCCCGGAGTGAACTCTTCCGATGTCTCCGTTCTCCAGGTAACGCTCAAACCCAGACTGGTAAGGGCTTTGAATGCGTCTTCATAGGTAAGGCCTGCATAATCAGACAATGTGATCTTCTCGCTCTCAGATGCCACGGTAAGTATAAGCACATTCAATGCGCTGTTGAGCTTGATAACAACGCCCTCATTGATGCTCTGAGCTATTACCGTTCCCGGAAGGACATCATCCGTCTGTTTGTATTCCAGTTTATAGTTAACACCGAATTTCTTCAGTTCTTCCTCGGCATCATCGACACTCATACCAACAAAGTTTTCGACAGTATAATCCGTGTTCTGTTCCACGACCGTCGCGTTCTGGACGGATTTGACAACAAGTATGCCCAAACCTATCAGGACTGAAGCAATACAAAGGATTATAAGAGCAAGGATGACATTATCCCTCATCCTGGATCTTCTTCTGGACTCAGCCGACTTCTCGATATCCGATATCTTCTCGTAGTTAGGATCCTGCCTGAAGGAGATATTCTGCTCCGGAGTGCTGGAATCCTTGGGAGTCGCGGTTATAACACCGTAGATACCGTTAGGATCGACAAGGAGTGAATCGAGCTCCGCCACCATAAGTCCCAACGTGGCATATCTCTTATCGGGTGACTTCTGCATACATTTATTAATGATGGCATCAAGTCCTGCAGGGATTCCGGGCATAAGAGAAGAAGCCACAGGCGGTGTCTCCTGGAGGTGCTTTACGGCGATCGCAACATTTGAGTCTCCGTCGAAAGGAACCCTTCCCGTGATCATCTCGAAAAGAGTGACACCCAGGGAATAAACATCAGATGCAGGTCCGACATTGCCTCCTCTTGCCTGCTCGGGCGAGAAATAATGAACGGAACCCATGGCGCCGCCTGCCATAGTTATAGTCGTAGACGAAGCAGCTCTTGCGATGCCGAAGTCCGTGATCTTGGCGATCTTATCCCTGGATATAAGGATATTCTGGGGCTTGATGTCTCTATGGACTATACCGTTCTGATGCGCGTAGTCCAGCGCGAGACCAACCTGGATAACGATGGGAACCGCAACCTTCCAATCAAGATGACCGTTCTGGTTAATGAGTTCCTTGACAGTGATACCTTCTACATATTCCTGAACAATATATCTGTAATTGCCTTCATGTCCTACGCCGAAGACCTTAACGATATTGGAATGGTTAAGGGATGCAACCGACTTAGCCTCTGTATCGAATCTTCTGATGAAGTCCTCATCTGCAGAATATTCGGGCTTTAAGACCTTGATGGCAACATTGATCCCGGTATTCATGTCTATTCCGAGATAAACATTGGCCATACCGCCTCTGCCGATCAGCTTAACGATACGGTATTTACCTGCAAATATCATGCCCTCCGGGCCTTGATTCTGATTCATCTTATAACCTGTCTCCCGTTATTTTTCTATGTCCTTACCGCCCACGACTGCTGCCGCGGCAGTGCAATTGTCAAAACTTCCTCCGTTGACGGCCGCAAGGACCAGATCCCTGCAAAATGCTCCCGGGTCATCTTTATGATCCCTGATGCCTGCGAACGCCTCGTTCTCCGATACGGAATACACACCGTCAGATACAAGGAGCACGCAATCCCCGTCATTCAGATCTTCTTCCCTTACATACGGATCAAGGTATGTATTCTCGCCTACCACCATCGTGAGCATATTGCGTCCAGGATGCCTTAAAGCTTCTTCTTCAGTGATCCTGCCCTCAGCCACGAGTCTTGCGGCACGGTTATGATCTTCAGTTACCCTGATCACTCCATCATCTCTTACAAGGTACGCGCGGCTGTCTCCGACATGCCCGACACAGAGCCGTTCATCTGTAAGCACAGCCACAGTAAGTGTAGTGCACATCCCCCAATATTCAGGCTCGTCAATACACCTTCTTAATATTTTACCATTTACTGTATTAAAAAGGCGTAACAAAAAAGATCGCCTGTCCTCAGCATCTGCAGTCTCCGTCCACCCATCTTCCAAGATACCCGCTGCTTCTTCGCAGGCCATCCTGCTTGCGACCTCTCCGTAAGGCATTCCCCCGAGGCCGTCTGCTAAGATAAGGAAAGTATGGCAGCCGAAAGAACCGCACAATACAAAGTCCTCGTTCTTCTTCCTGTATGTACCCTTATCCGTATAAGAACCCGTCAGCATGACCTTCCCTCCACGGATCTTCGAAGCTGCCCGCAGGCCGCCATTATGTCAGTTCCCATCTCTCTTCTCAGAGTAGCATTGATGCCGTGGGAATTAAGATAATCCTTGAACTTTTCAACATTTGCCTTCGGACTCCTTCTGAAGTCAGAGCCCGGGAACTCATTGGCAGCTATGAGATTGACGTGACACAGCATTCCGCGAAGGAGCTTTACGAGAGCCTTGGCATTCTCCTCGTCATCGTTGATTCCGGCAAACAGCGAATACTCGAAAGTGATCCTTCTGCCCGTTATCTCCGTATACCTCCTGCATGCCGGTATCAGTTCTTCGATATTATATCTCCTGTTGATCGGCATTATGCTGCTCCGAAGTTCATCCGTCGGCGCGTGAAGCGATATTGCCAGGTTCACATAGAGTTTCCTGTCGGCAAATTCATGAATCATCGGCACCAGCCCACATGTGGATACGGTTATATGTCTGGCTCCGAGGTTAAGTCCTTCAGGGGATGTCGCAAGATCTATGAATGCCATAAGGTTATCGAAGTTATCGAAAGGCTCTCCAATCCCCATTACGACAACACTGCTTATCTTCTCCCCAAGGTTCCGGGAAGTTACGACGATCTGTCCGAAAAGTTCACCGGCCGACAGGCTCCTTCCGAACCCGGCATCCGCAGAAGCGCAGAATCTGCAGCCCATCTTGCATCCGGCCTGTGATGAGATACAAACAGAAAGTCCCGTCTTATACGGCATGACTACAGTCTCGATAACGTTATTGTCCCAGAGCCTGTAAACGAATTTTGTAGTCCCGTCGATCTCGGAAACAAACTTATGGATGACATCGAACCCCTCGAAAATGAATTCTTCTTCCAGAAGACCCCTGATATCCTTGGGAACATTCTTCATATCGTCTGTCCTTACGACTCCCCGGGAAAGCCATGAGAATATCTGATCCGCGCGGTATTTTGCGATCCCCTGCGAATCACAGAACAAAAGAAGGTCTTCCCTGGTAAGATCTAAGCAAAACTTCTTATCGCTCATTTTCTCCTCTCCATTCTCGCTATGAAGAACCCGTCAACTTTATCGGTATCAGGAAAGAGTGTAACACATCCGCGGGATAACTCACCATTTCTTTGATCGTTTACCGCAAGGTTCGAAGGGATAAACTTACCGACAGGACATACCTCAAAATCATCATGAACCTTAAGGAATTCTTTTACACGCCCTTCATTCTCCCCGTCATTCAGAGTGCAGGTGCAATAGATCAGAGTTCCTCCGGGTCTTACCTTATGTGAAGCTTCCTCCAGGATCTTTCCCTGCACTTCGATGATATCCTGTATCTTCTCATATGTCATATTGAGCCTGATATCAGGCTTTCTGCCCATCAGACCCAATCCAGAGCAAGGAACATCACAAAGGACTATGTCGTAAGACGAATCTTCGAAAGAAGAAAGATCCGTACTGTCTGCAACAACCGTCCTGATCGACTTTAAGCCGTGACGTTCCGCGTTTGCCTTAACAAGTTCGAGCCGGGATGAGCTGATATCAAGAGATGTTATGTCACAGTCGTCAGATGCTATCTCGGCCATATGGCAGCTCTTGCCTCCCGGCGCGGAACACACATCCAGGATCTTATCTCCTGCAGACGGCGATGCAATATAAGATGCCAGCTGCGCGGCTTCGTTTTGGACAGATATAAGACCGGTCTTATAGGCGGGACTGTTTTCGATACCGGATATGCTTCCCTTTACCGTAAGGGCACAGGGCATAAAAGATCCCGTTTCCGCTTCGATCCCGAAGCGGACAAGATCTTCGATAAGATCTTCACCGGAAATCTTAGCAGGGTCGAATCTTACCGTTGTCGGCGAAGGAGACAGCAAAGCCTTTCCGACGGAACAGGCCTTATCCTGTCCATAGCTCTTCTTCAGGATCCCGTACAATTCCGGCTTCAGTGAAGTCCTGACATTGGGATTATATGAATCTATGTCCTTAAGTTCAGGTGCTGCGGAATCGATCTTCCTAAGAAGCGCATTTACAAGACCTGAAGCCCTGGAATTATACTTCTTCACTATATCCACCGCCGATGATACGACAGCGTATGAGGGAATGTCTGATTCAGAGAAGACAAGCTGCCAGAAAGACATCCTGATGGCAACCTGCGATACGATATCAAGATCCTTAAGGTCCCTCCCGGTTATCCGCAAGGTGATCTGATCTATGGCATAAAGGTATGTCAGTGTCCCGTAGAACATGGCCCTTACAAAGTTTAAAGAGATCCCCTGTAACTGAGCTTCCTTATCAGCCTTCTTAATTGCAAGATTCGAGAATGCGCCGTCTCCGATAACATCACAGAGCAAAAGGAAACACAGTTCCCTCTCGTTCTTATCTCTTACAAGCTTGCTGATGTTTTCGGCAGAAAGGCTTTTGCGGGGATCGAACATGACTCACCTTATTCTCCGAGCATCGTACCTTCGGGTATATTGTGAGCTATATCTGACACAGGCAGGACTTTGCCGCCCTCCTGCTGCAGTGTAAGGATCCTGACCGCCCCGGTCCCGCAGGAGACTATCAGAGTCTTCTTATCAGGCTTGATTATCTTTCCGAAGGGAATGCCTTCAGTATCGGTATCTGCGATCTTGGAATCGTATATCTTGAGTTTCTTTCCGTTCATGAATGTATATGCGCCGGGCCACTCGGATAAGGCTCTTATCCTGTTATGTACGGCAAGAGCCGTTTCTGACCAGTCTATAAGGCCCTCGGCCGCTTCTATCGGCGGAGAATAAGTTGCAAGATCGTTATCCTGAGGCACCGGAGTGATCGTGCCCGCAAGGTATCCGGGTAAAGTCTTTACTAGAAGGGCTGCCCCTTCTTTGGCAAGTTCTTCCATAAGTTCTTTGGCATGCATATCCTGCGGGATCTCATATTCTTCGGATGCCAGCATATCACCTGTATCCATTCCCGCATCCATGAGCATTAAGGTTACGCCGGTCTTCTCATCGCCTTCAAGGACCGCCCTTTGAACAGGCGCCGCACCGCGCTTGGCGGGCAGCAGGGATCCGTGTATATTGACCGATCCGAACTTGGGTATATCCAAGACTCTTTGCGGCAGGATCTTGCCGTATGCAGCGGTAACTATAAGATCCGGCTGTACTTTGACGATCTCTTCAGCCGCATTCTCATCCTTGAACGACGAAGGCTGGTATACGGGGATGGCAAGACTTTCTGCCAGAACCTTTACCGGCGGAGGAGTCAGGACGTGTTTCCTGCCGACAGGCTTATCCGGCTGGGTTACCGCCAAAACGACATTGTATCCTGAGTCGTGTAAAACCCTTAAGCACTCCGAGGCAAACTCCGGAGTCCCCATGAATACGATCTTAATATCGGCAGGATTGATATCTGACATTATCATTCTTCCTCTTCGGCGTAATAGATCTTGCCGTCAACGGCTTTATCGGTAAAGAGGATGCCGTTGAGATGATCGTTCTCATGACAGATGCACACTGCCAAAAGGCCGTCAGCCTCGAGTTCGAATTCTTCGCCATTGCGGTTTTGCGCCTTGATCTTTACCTTTGCGGGACGGCAGACCTTCGCAGTCTTCCCCGGAACAGAGAGGCATCCCTCCTGGTATTCCTGTTCTCCGTCTGCTTCGATTATCTCAGGATTAATGAATTCCAAAAGGCCGTGGTCGTCACCCACATCGATAACGAACACTCTTCTTAATACTCCTACCTGCGGAGCTGCAAGACCTATACCGCGGTTATCGTAATACATGGTCTCAGCCATATCATCGAGGAGTTTGATTATCCTGGGTGTTATCTCATCGACAGGCCTCGATGTCTTGCGAAGGAGCGGATCATTCTCTAATACGATATTGCGAAGTGCCATCTTGTTATCTCCAATCTTTTATTATCCGGCTTTATTAACGGTCTTGTTGTACTTATAAAGGAACGTTACCATCTGACGTCTTGTGCATTCTCCGGAAGGCTTGAATGTTCCGTCCTTATATCCTGCGACTATATTTTTCTCCGAAGCCCAGATTACAGCCTGATAGAAATAATCCGTTGCCTTAACGTCCTTGAACTTGCATGTAGGTGATGTGGGAACGGGCTTGCCTGCAAGCCTCCAAAGGAATGTAACCGCATGTTTTCTCGTACAGACGATCTGCGGTCCGAAGGTTCCGTCTTTATATCCTTCAACGATATGTTTCTCGTTACCCCACAGGACTGCCTTATAGAAATAATCACTCTTCTTGATATCGGAGAACTTGCATTCCTTGGTATCAGGCTCGGGGCATCCCGCAAGTCTCCAGATAAAAGTTACCATCTGAGCTCTGGTGCAGTTATTCTCAGGCTTAAAGAGAGTCTGTTTGTCGTAGCCTTTGACGATATCAAGAGCAGTTAATGCATATGTAGGCGTATACCAGAAATCCTTCTTATTGGTAACGTCCTTATACTGAACGGTGATCTTGCATACGACAGTATTACCGTCGGTCAGGTTGGCAGTAACTTCAGCATAACCTGCCTTCTTGGCAACAGCCTTACCCCTGCTGTTTATCGAGACAACGGACTTATCGGAAGTGGTCCAGTTGTCGATGGGATAATCAGTCGTAAGATATACATACTTGCCGGGCAGAAGGTCTATGGCAGAACCTGACACTGACAGGCAGTAAGGATTAGTTACGTCGATCGTGAAGGTTGCCGACATAGCCGAACCCATGTTATAGAAGTAAGTAACCGTTGTGTTGGCAGGCTCGACGGTAACGGTATTGCCGTCCCTTGTAGCGCCCTCCCAACCGAAAGTCCTGTCCGCCTCAAAGCCGGAAGGCATATCGGATATGTCGAATTGTCTGTTGCAGTCAACCTCAACATGATAAACGTTGGAAGCGGAATCTATATAAGGTGTATCCTGCAGGCTCTCACTGAGCTTGATGGCTGACAGATTATTCTGATAGCATGTCAGATACATAAGCTTATATGAATCGGACAGATCAAGATAATTCAGGTGATTATCCTCGCACCTGACAGTCGTAAGAGATGACGCGTTCGGAAGACTTATCCTCTCCAGTTCGTTCGATGCACAGTTGAATGTGGTCAGACCGTGAGATCCTTCCGCAAATGTAATCTTATATATTGCATTATCCGAACAGTCCAGATATCCGAGAGCAGGATTATTCTTGAAGTTCAGTTCCTTCAGAAGATTGCCGGAACAGGACAGTTCGTAAAGAGAACGGTTCTTTGATACATTCAAGGATTCCAGCTTGTTGTCGTCAACGATCAGTTCCGTCAGATCCTTATTCTTAGTGACATCGATAACCGTCAGTTTATTGGCATCGGCAATAAGAGTCTTGAGCTTGGTGTTGGAGGATACATCAAGTTCCGTAAGGCCCAATCCCGAACACTCCAGGATCTCTAACGATGTAAAGTAATTAAGACCGGTAAGATTCTTTACTTTAGTTCCGGTAATATCAATAAGGTCGGCATCAGAGATCTCTCCGGAAGACAGGAATCCGTCGGAATCCTGGTCAAACTCAGACTTTATATATTTGCGGAAATTCGAATCCGGGAAATATGCCGCATCGATCTTAACGCCCGAATCGGCAAGCACTCCGGTTCCCGGCAGGACAACTGCAGCCGCAAGCACTGCCACAGCGGTTCGTGTTATGAATTTACGGAACTTATCTTTCATCTTGATCCTCCCTCGGATGTACTCCCATTGATTATACTATTTTCGAGCTTTATTTTCCTCTTCTTCCGCATCCTCGCGACCACCTCGATCCCTATTCTCAGGAGTCCGTCGATAATGGCAAGGATACCGACTACGATCATGTACCATTTAAGCGTAACCTCAGGCGCAAACATAATGAATATGGCAGCTCCCCCCCACTGTGTTGCCATGATTATGAGAAGGATCCTTATGCCGACATGCTTGCGGTATCTCCTGGCACGGATGACCGTGTTGCCGCAGAACCACAGAAGCAACAGAGCAAAAAGTCCTGATGACATTACAAAAAGAGCGCCTTCCTTGAACAGTGTAAGAAGCGTAACGATAAGAAGGAACGAGGCAAGAAACAGATGGATGGCCTCCTTGCGGAAGTTCCAATAACATCTCTTAAGCCTGATAAATGCATATATATTCTCAACTATGGCAACAGCTGCAAGGATTCCGATGCAGGCAATAAAGATGAGGTCGTCCGGAAGAAGGACGGCAGCAAGGCCGGCGACGCATGTTATCACGCCCTTGATCAGTTCCGATTCCATCACCTGTTTATAGAAGGGATCCGCCTTGATCTTTTCTTTGGCCCTGGCCCCGGCTCCGTCAAACAGGATGTTGTCCGGGAGATTCGCCGCAGCAGACCTCGTATCGGGGTTCTCGATGATTACTTTTCGGAAGACACTCCTTATAACAGGCTCACCCTTGGCGGTAAGATCTTCGATAGTCTTGGCTCCAGTTGCCAGGATAGTATCGAAAAGCGTATCTACGAATTCCTTCCTTCCGTTGATATCTACGGTGCCTACCCAGGAATTAACGCCTGATATTATCTGTTCAGATAAAGGATCATGCTCATTTGTCGTAAGCAGCGACGTTCCGTCAATACCCCAGCTGCACAGTTCATGCTGGTCGAACTGCTTGCCGTCGCTCTTAACAATATAGGAGTCGGTTATCTCCGGTTCAAAGATACCGCCGATTATCGAAAATTCGGGAGTTATCTTGGTCGTTATAGGATCGATGATGCTCAAAGCCTGAGGATCCAGAACCTCCGGACAGAATCCGGGTCCGTCGTTGCAATAAACATGGACTATCCTGCTCCTGACGGAATCGTTTACGGAAGATGAGGCATAAAGCGCCATATTACCGCCTTTGGAATGGCCGCAGACAATGGCATCTCCATATCTCTTAATTGCTCTTGCCAGGTAGAACGCAGCATATTTCTGAGCCTTGGGCTCGGTAAAGCAGATCATGAAATCTTCTTTCCATGCGACAACGGTATCGTCTGTTCCCCTGAATACGACAGCGCATATCCCGTGACCGGTAATAGTCATTGCGGAGAACTGGACATCTTTATCTTCATCTATGACATCTTCGAAATCATGGACCTTAAGTTCCCCGAATCTTGAAGACCTGGCCAACTTGGATATAAAATCCCTGAAACGTTCGGAATCATCGGCTGCTTTCTTCCGTAGCGGGATCCCTTCTTCGGACATCATATTGATGATATCGGCAATGGTTACATCCGGTTCCTCAGCAAAACGCTTCGGAATATCAAGATACGAAAACTGGCACAGGACAAGATTATCGATATCACAGAATCCTCTGTCTTCGAATGATATGTCGCCTCTCCACTTTACATAATCGTTAATGTGTTCCATACGCCGTTACATTCAGATCAAAAGATCAGGATATTCCCTCTTGCTGTCCGTCAGAAATCCCAGGAATTGACATATTTCTCCTGCTCGGGAGTCAGAACATCGATATCGATACCTTTGGTCTCCAAAAGGATCTCGGCGACACGGTTATCGATCTGCTCGGGAGTCATGATGACATCGACCGGAAGATCACCCTTATTGGCAGCAATGTATCGGGCTGACTGTGCCTGAAGCGCAAAACTCATGTCCATGATCTCAACGGGATGTCCGTCTCCGGATGCAAGATTTACGAGTCTTCCGTCAGCAATTATGCATACGGTATTGCCGTTTGCCAGTTTATAACCCTTAACATTGTGGCGAAGTTCGGATACATCTTCTGCCATCTCTTCCAGTTCCTTAACGCTGACTTCACAATCGAAATGTCCTGCGTTGCAGCAGACAGCGCCGTCCTTCATCATCTCAAAATGTCTTGCAACGATAACATCCTTGCAGCCCGTAACGGTAACAAAGAAATCGCCTAAAGGAGCGGCTTCATCCATGGTCATTACGGAATAGCCTTCCATCATTGCTTCACAAGCCTTAACAGGATCTATCTCGGTAACAATTACCCTTGCTCCGAGGCCTTTTGCCCTCATGGCAACGCCTCTGCCGCACATACCGTAACCTGCGACGACAACGGTCTTGCCTGCAACGACAAGGTTAGTCGTTGCCATGATCCCGGTCCATACGGATTGACCTGTACCGAATCTGTTGTCGAACAGATGCTTGCATCTTGCGTCATTGACTGCGATGACGGGATACAGGAGCTGTCCTTGTGCCTCCAATATCTCCAGGCGGTGAACGCCTGTTGTTGTCTCTTCGCACCCGCCTATGAGGTTCGGCACGAGATGTCTCATGTCAGAATGCAGGAGCATTGCAAAATCACCGCCGTCGTCTATAACGATGTCGGGACCGAACTCCAATGCCATCTTAAGATGCTTAATATAATCCTCTTCGCTGTCTCCGTGGATTGTATAAACGTGGATATTCGGAGTTTCCGCCAAAGCAGCAGCTACATCATCCTGGGTAGAGAGCGGATTGCATCCGGTTATTGCAACTTCCGCGCCGCCACGGGCCAATGCTCTTGCAAGACAGGCAGTCTTAGCCTCAACATGAACGGATATGGATATCTTCATTCCATTGAAAGGCTTATCTGCTATTAGTTCAGATTCGATCTTGCGAAGGACCGGCATATTGCGGTATGCCCACTCTATCTTCTCGTGACCGTAGGGAGCAAGCTTGATATCCTTGATATCGTGTTCAGGTAAAGACATGTTCAGACCTCTATCCTTTCAATGAGTTCTCCAATGAGTATGCCGACTTCTTCAGAAGCCTTTTTGGCATTTGTTATTACTTCTTCTTCGGTGAGTTTGGCATTCTGGATACCTGCCGCAAAATTCGTTATTACGGATATAGCGGCAACTTTTATTCCGCAATGGGAAGCACAGATAACCTCCGGCACTGTGGACATTCCGACTGCGTCGGCACCTGCGAGTTTGAGCATTCTTATCTCCGCAGGGGTCTCGTATTGAGGCCCCTTGGTATAGGCATACACTCCCTTGTTAAGATTGATGTTATTTTTGTCCGCGATATCGAAAAGATAATCAATGTACTCTTTGGTATATATACCGGACTGATCCGGGAATCTGGTACCGAACTCTTCAAGATTAGGACCCCTGAGCACAGAATCCGTCAGGAATGAGATATGATCGGATATTGCCATATACTGAACGGGCTTGAACATCTCGGAGATACCGCCTGCAGCATTGGTCACGATCATGGACTTGACGCCGAGAACGGCTGCAACCCTGACATATAAGGTTACATCCCTCATATCATAGCCTTCGTAATAATGCACACGGCCGTTAATTACAAGGATATCCTTGTTCCCGGCTCTTCCTGCCATTATCTTGCCTTCATGTCCGGGCGCCGTTGATACCGGGAATCCCGGGATATCGGATGCCGGGATCACGGTCTTGATCTCGCAGATCCTGGAAAGAGATGCCAGACCGGAACCTGATACTACACAGATCTTAGGAGCAAAGTCAGGGCCTGCGGCTTCCTTGATAAATTCGGCCGCTTTGTTGATCCTGTCCAAATATGCCTTGTTATCGAAGCCGTTCATAACCCACCTGCTTTCTTATCAGTTCTTACCGCAGCAGTTCTTATACTTCTTGCCTGATCCGCAGGGACAAGGATCGTTCCTTCCGATATTCTTGTCCGCTCTCTTGATGGGAGCCGAAGGCGCGCTCTGCACGGGCTGCGGAACATCACGGTTAGCGGGAGCCGGCATACTGTTATCCGAAGGATGATTCTCCTTCATATCAGTTGCTGCAGACTTTGCTTCAACCGTCTTCTCCTGTGAGAAGTTAGCTCTCATCATGAACTTGATGGCATCATTCTGGATAGCTTCGTTCATCTCTTCGAACATTGCCATACCTTCGCGCTTATACTCAACAACAGGGTCATGCTGACCTACGGATCTCATACGGATCGCAGAGGAAAGCTGATCCATTGCATCGATATGATCCATCCACTTAAGGTCAACTGTACGCAGGAGCACCTGACGCTCTGCTTCCCTGTAAACCTCGGAAGTAATGTTCTCCTCCTTGGCTGCCATGACTTCTTTCGCCTGATCGGCAATATCTGCAGCGAGATCGGAAGCTTCAGGCAGTTCATAACTCTCGTCCTTGATCTTTGCGATCACGGGAAGATCTCCGAATGTATCCGCCAGCTTCATGGACAGAGCAAGACGCTCGGAGTCTGAGATAACACCGTCAAGAGCGAAGCTGTTAGCAGTCCTGGCCGCTACGGCATCAGTCATCTTGAGGAAGATATCATGTACATCGGCGCCGTCGATGATCTGTCTTCTCTGATCATATGTGATGGTTCTCTGGACATTGTTGACGTCATCATATTCGAGAACGTTCTTACGGGTACCGAAGTGCATAGCTTCAAGCTTCTTCTGGGAACTGTCGATGATCTTGCCGAGAGCCTTGACCTGGATCTCCATATCATCCTCAAGACCCATGCTGTCAGCGAGAGCCGTAACCCTGTCACCTCCGAAAATCCTCAGGAGGTCATCTTCCAAAGACAGGAAGAACTTGGATTTTCCGGGGTCTCCCTGACGTCCGGAACGTCCCTTGAGCTGATTATCGATACGCCTTGATTCATGTCTCTCCGTACCTACGATCAGAAGGCCGCCGAGCTTTCTTACTTCCTCGGCTTCAGGCCTTAATTCTTCTGCGAACTTGCTCTCAAGTTCGGAGAACTTCTTTCTTGCTTCAAGGATAAGCTCATCATCTGTCTCGTTATGCGCCGTTGCAGCATCGATAAGATCTTCGGTATATCCGTCCTGTCTCATTTTCTGAAGCGCCATATACTCGGGGTTACCTCCGAGCAGGATATCCGTACCACGGCCAGCCATGTTGGTAGCGATGGTTACTGTTCCCTTACGGCCTGCCTGAGCTACGATCTCAGCCTCCCGCATATGGTTCTTGGCGTTCAGCACATTATGCTTGATCCCGTATTTGGAGAAAGCGCGGCTAAGGAACTCGGACTTATCGACATTAACAGTACCGACAAGAACAGGCTGTCCTCTGTCGTAAGCTTCCTTAACATACTTAAGGACAGCGGAATACTTACCTTTCTCAGTCTTGAATACTGCATCTACTTCATCTTCCCTTATAACAGGATTGTTTGTAGGGATCTGGATAACATCCAACGAATAGATCTCCCTGAACTCGGCTTCCTCTGTGAAAGCGGTACCGGTCATTCCTGCCAGCTTGTTGTACATACGGAAGAAATTCTGGAATGTGATGGTAGCAAGGGTCTTATTCTCGTTTGCGACCTTAACGCCTTCCTTGGCCTCGATAGCCTGATGGAGACCGTCACTGTAACGTCTGCCCGGCATAAGACGGCCGGTAAAGTCATCAACGATAACAACTTCGCCTTCATCGCTGACGATGTACTGCTGGTCTTTCTTGAAATTGCCGTTAGCCTTCAAAGCATTATTGATGTAGTGGTTAAGATCGAAATTATCGGGATCTGACAGGTTCTCGATATTGAAGAACCTCTCTGCCTTGGCAATACCGTTGGCAGTAAGAACAGATGTATTTGCCTTCTCGTCGATAACATAATCGGCATCACCGACGATATCGTCCATATCGACCTTATCGTCTGTCTCTACAACAGTGTAAGGCTTCAAGGTCTTTACGAATGTATCGGCTCTGCCGTACAGTTCGGAAGACTCTGTGCCGTGTCCGGAGATGATGAGAGGTGTTCTTGCCTCATCGATGAGGATCGAGTCGACCTCGTCGACGATCGCGTAGTTCAGTTCTCTCTGGGCAACCTGCTCCTTCCTGACGACCATGTTGTCTCTGAGGTAGTCGAATCCGAATTCGTTATTGGTTCCGTATACAATATCACATGCATACATGCCCTTACGGTCCTTATTCGGAATATCGTGGATAATGAGTCCGACTGTGAGTCCAAGGAACTTATAGATCTTGCCCATCCACTCGGAGTCACGCTTTGCAAGGTAATCATTGACCGTGACGACGTGAACACCCTTGCCGGACAGCGCATTGAGGTAAACAGGCATCGTAGCAACGAGCGTCTTACCTTCACCTGTCTTCATCTCCGCGATCCTTCCCTGATGGAGGATGATACCGCCGATAACCTGAACCTTGTACGGCTTCATGCCGAGAACTCTCATGGATGCCTCTCTTACCGTTGCGAATGCTTCGGGAAGGATATCATCCAATGTCTCACCTTCAGCCAGTCTCTTCTTGAATTCTTCTGTCTTGCCGATCAATTCAGCATCAGAAAGCTTCTGATACTCCTCATCCATCCCCATGATCTTGTCAACAGTGGATTTGATCTTCTTGATCTCTTTCTCGCTGTGCGTCTTGAATAAACCCAGTTTGTTTTGTCTCCTGCTTTATTTTCTTTTTGTTTTGTAGCTTAGTTTTTGTCCCCGGCCGGGTCCCTGCCTTCTTCAGCAAGCCTTGATAATGCCGTCCTGTATCCGCCGTACGGATTGACATAACACTTCTTGACCCTGGCTATGGTAGTCGAAGATACTGTTGTCTTATTTCTCTTGACTCCGGTTCCCCCGAGATCGTCGGAATCAGGCGTCAGTTCCTTAAGGATCTCATCGTAGTTCTTGCCTTCATCCAAGAGCTTTACTATCTGCCATCTGTGCAGAAAAGAGTATATCTCATTGACTGAACAAAGATCTCTGAAGAACATATGAAGCTCATTCGGGTCCTTGAGGGTCAATATGGCCTCATAAAGGCCTTCAAGATCCTTGACATCATCTGCCTTTATCCCCGGAAGCGCATCCTTGCCGAGCTTATTGTTATCAAAATCACTCATAGCCTTACTGCATAACCCCGGTAAGATAATCCCAGATCCTGTCGAAATATCCGAAGTACCAGAATACCACAACGGATGTAACGAGCAAGACGATAAGGATACCTATTACGCATCTTGAGAAGAACAAGTCCTTCTTGGCCTTGCGCAAAGCATCACCGACAGACAGCTCTTCATGCTTATCCGTCTTAATACTGGAGTGCGCCAATTTAGGGCGTCTGACCGCATTGGTATTTCTCACAGTTAATCCTCCTTCGAACATACCCATACATAATACCCTAAATATTATAATATTACAAAGACAAATTCAGTCTTGTGCATTTGCCTCATATTTTCGGGATATTCCGTACTCGGTAATATCAAGTTTAACCCCGCGGGACCTCGCATAATCCGAAAGACCGGCAAGGGTTGCCTTTACGGAAGGGTCGCTGTTGGAAGGGATCACCACCAGGAGGGTCTTGGATCTGATGTCTTTCACAACATAATCAGTGCCCTTATAGTTCATTTTATCCCCCGAAAACTTAGCCAATCTGTTGATATCATACTTTATCGTCTTCTTAAGGCCGTTGCCGGAGGTATAGTCAGGAGCGGTAAGGTCTATCGACCTGATGGATGTAACATTACCGTTCTCATACCTGTCTGCCACAGGAAACATCTTCGGAAGGTTCGCATTGTACATTCCCCGGAATTCATCTCCCCTGTCCATCTGGTCACGGCTCCAAATATCGTCTTCCTCATCCGAAGATGATCCTGAACCGTTTAGGAACAGCGAGAAACTGCCGTAAACGGGGATGGCGGTCTCAACGCTCCTGCCGACATCACCCAATATAGTCGGGATCTTGTATTCTGCTGTCATGTATATGATGTTGTGATCGTCATCGATATCGAACAGGATATTGATATAATCCGGCATCATAAGTTCAGACCCGTTGTTTCGGACCTTATAACACGCGGCTATGTCGGATGCCGCTTTCTTCGCCAGGACTCCTTCAAGCACAAGTTCCCTGATCGAGCCTCCCGTCATGTCATCCGCCGCTATACCCAGCTTGCTCAATGCCGCCATGGCCTTTACCGCCTTGTCACCTGCATCAGTCTTTTTGTCTGCTGAAGGAACGGCATTTGCGACAGTCGAGACCACATCTCCGGCCGAAGTCATGGCAGGAAGAGCAGCCGCAAGCCTTTCGGCAGTCTGTTCACAGGATCTTTGCATCATGATATCCGCTCTGACAAATGCCAGGATATTGATCATGACCACAATGAACACCAGGACCGCCGAGAATGATATCGCTCCTTCCAATGACGATGATCCTCTCGGACTTATCCTTAAGCCGTTATGCCGTTTGTTCGTCTTTCTCATAGAACGCCTCCCTCGTGTACATGTGATATTTCTTGTCACAGTCATATTCATAACTGCCGTATGAAGTTACCGCGGACGCTGCAACATATAGATCTCCGTAATCCCTCTTCAGAACGGTAAGGATCCTGGGCATAACCAGAGGATAGGGCGACAGGAGCGCGAATGAGAACATAAAATCCCGGTATCCGACTTTGATGAATTCGGTGTCACCGTCCTTGAAGACTGCTATCTTCTCCCCTTTCTCAACCTGATTAAGGTCCTTAAGAGCGATCAAAGCAGCGCAAAACCCCGTAAGCCAAACCTCCATTACCTTGGGCGGGATCTCAACGGAGCCTTCGCTTATTACCGCGATAAGTTCCGACAGAACGACAGCGACGACCTTGACAACAGCCTGGAATTTCTTGTCCTGCTTAAGTTTGAGGAATTCCATACCGGACAAAGCTCCGTGGATAAGAACCGACATCGTAAAACAAGCAGCCTTCCCGTTGATCCCCGTGATGAGATATTCCGTGTCATACTCATTACCCTCATGTATATCCGAGAATAATGTCCCGTTTATGCTCGCATCATCTTCATTAGGCAGCCTGCAGTCGAAGTTATATGCAGCGTAATGTGCGCAGTACAGCTGCATTCCCGTAAGTTCGCCCACATCCGAGACCTTGCTGTTGATGTCAGAGAACGCGTTAAGGGAATCCAGTATCCAGTCTGCATTCGAAAGATCAGCCTTGATATCCGAATCCGAAAGGTCATTGCGGTCATCCTTAAGGCCTTTCCTGAAGGAATCAAACACATCCGAGTTATCCAATATTCCCGAGACATCATACTTCTCATCAACATCCGACAGATAATCCTCCAATTTGGATGCGCCTGAAAGGATCTCGGCAAGATATTCGGATGCCTTGCTTCCCCTGAGAGACTGAAGCTTATCGATCACCCCGTATTTATCAAGTTCCTTCAGGATCTCTCCGAACTGCTCAACAAGGATGCTTCCGCACACCCCGGGCATCCTGTATCCGTAGTATTCCGATATCGCCCTCTTTATACAGTCTTTATCGAGGCTTTCGGATCCGTACACGGTCAATTCCTGACCTCCGTCATAACCGTTTGCCGTAAGGACACGCTCGAAAACCTCGTCATCCACTTCATTCAGTGAATATGCATATATCCCGTAAACATCAAACAACTGCCTGTTATAGTCCGCCAGGATACATTCAACCTGCGCCTTCAGCGCCCTGTTTACCGCAAGTCTGTGGTCAAGATTCCAAACAAAAGTTACAAATGTACACTCCAGGAAGATCAATGCCGCCAACATTATCGCCAGGAACAGGGTAATCCCTCCCCGCTTGCTGCGCCGCCCCCGCCAGGAATCCTTCTTTGCAGCAATCAGCCTTACACTGTTCTTCCTGTCTTTCTTAGACCGCAATGCTTTATTGTGTGCCATCATAAACCTCCAACCGCGTCATACAGGATCCTGTAGTTGTCGGAGATCCCGGACAGCAATGTGCACAGTTTCTCCGGAGAAGTATTGACGGCATCCGCACCGCCGATATCCTTTGTTGAACAGATATCCCCGTCTTCTTCCATATACGCAAGTTCCCTTATCCCGTACCGGGTCTTGTCAACACTGTCAAAGGCCATATTCTCTGACCCGGTGATAAGGAAAGTGATTATCAGCATAATGGCCGTAAAGACCACTGCCGTCTCTATGCTCGAACCCATAAACTGCCGCCTCCTTCATCAAGATGATCATCCCGGAGGACTCCTTCTATTTGCCCTCGGGATATATCAATATCATCTG
The DNA here is from genome assembly GCA_017964005.1 of Clostridiales bacterium. GTDB lineage: Bacteria > Bacillota > Clostridia > Saccharofermentanales > Saccharofermentanaceae > Saccharofermentans. The sequence continues at coordinate 176,286 of JAGCSR010000049.1, read as the reverse complement.
CTTTTCAAAAGCGAAAAAAAACTACGAAAGTCTCACAATTACCGACAATTCAGGCAAATTTACCTACGAAAAACGACAAATTGTTTGGAACTCCACTGAACATAAGGAAATACTAGGTTTACATTCACCCGATAAGAACGCAAAAAAACGCTGCTCCCGAAAGAGCAGCGCCTTATGTCATAAATAGACTTTATTATCTCAGCTTAGCACCGTGTGTCTTGTCCAAAGCGGCAAGTACATCGTTATATGCGGGAGTGATATCACTGTCACTCAGGGTCTTGTCATCAGCTCTGAACACAAGGGAGATCGCAACGGACTTCTTGTCCCCGAGAACCGCATTCTCGTAAACGCTGAGGAAGTTGACTTCCTTGAGGAAGTTGCCGCCTGCTTTCTTTGCGGTGCGAATGATCTGACCTACTTCGACGGACTTATCGACGATCAGTGACAGGTCACGGGTGATCGCCGGGAACCTGGGAAGAGGCTTATAGACACGGGCGGACTTTGCAGCGTCGATAAGTTTCTCTATATCGATATCGAATATGCAAAGCTTCGCAGGACAGTCAAAGTTATCGGCAGTCTCGGGATGGATAACACCGACTGTACCGCAAACCTTGCCGTTGACTGCAAGTGATGCCGTGCGGCCGGGATGGTATACCGGATCTGTGGTAAGAGCCTCAAAGCTGTAAGATCTTATTCCGAGCACCGTCAGCAGTTCCTCGATGATACCTTTGACTTCATAGAAGATGTCTGCGCTGTCGGCAGAAGAATCAGTATCGTAGGAGAATCCGCAAAGTGTCCTTCTCTCATAAGGGAGTTTAGCAGGATCCTCATCGGGAAGATAAACATATGCCGCCTCGAAAACACCTGCCTTGGATGTTCCGCGGTTGGCATTACGGGATGCGATGCGGAGCATGGAAGGGATCATTGAGGTTCTCATGACGGATGAATCATCTCCCAAAGGATTGGAGATAACAACCTGTTTTCTCAGAGGGGAATCAGACGGAAGCCTGAGCTTATCCAGATCCGAAGGCGATTCGAAAGAATATGTGATCGCCTCATAGAAGCCGCAGGACACCAGAGTATCGCGGATCTTCTCGGTAACGGACTGTTCCTTGTTGCGTCCGCCAAGAGTTGTCTCTTTGCCGGAAAGAAGTGTCGCTTCGATCTTGTTGTATCCGTAGAATCTTGCAACTTCTTCCGCAATGTCCGCTTCGGCAAGAAGATCGGGACGGAATGTGGGCGGAATTACCATGCGCACGCCGTCTTCATCGGCAAATGTACATCCCAATTCGGTAAGTGTATCCACCATGAAAGATTCTTCGGCATTGATACCGAGGAACTCGTTGATCTTTGCAGGACGGAAAGGAATATGATTGACGGAAAGTTTTGTGGGGTAGTTGTCGATAACACCCTTGCAGACCTTACCGCAGCCCAGTAGTTCTACCAGTTCGCATGCCCTGTCAAGAGCCCGCATGGTATTCTCGGGATCAAGCCCCTTCTCATAACGGGATGAAGACTCTGTCCTGAGACCGTTCTTGATCGCGGTTCTTCTTACGGATACGCCGTTGAAGGTTGCGCATTCGAACAGGATCTCTTTCGTCGTGGGAAGGACTTCGGAGTTAGCGCCGCCCATGACGCCTGCCAGCGCACAGATCTTCTCTTCGTCCGCGATAACGAGCATATCTGATGTGAGCACATGCTCATTGGCAGCTTCATTGTTATCGAGAGTCTTTACGATCTCGCCGTTCTTGGCACGCCTTACGATAATGTGGTTATTCGCAAGGTAATCCAGGTCAAACGCATGCATGGGCTGTCCCAATTCGAGACAGACATAGTTGGTGATATCAACGATGTTATTGATGGGTCTCATACCGGCTGCAAGAAGGCGCTCTGCCATCCAGTCGGGAGAAGGACCGATCGTAACGTCTTCTACGACTCTGGAACAATATCTGTAGCAAAGGTTCGGATCTTCGATATCGATCTTGGCGATATCATTAATATCACGTGTTCCCTCAAGCTTCAGTTCAGACTTTACTGGACGGAAAGGCTTGCCCAAAGTTACGGCTGCCTCCCTGCCAAGACCTTCAATGGAGAAGCAGTCGGGACGGTTGGAAGTGATCTCAAAATCCAATGTTACAAGATTATCGAGATTCAATACATCACGAAGATCAGCTCCGACTTCGGGAACCGGATCCAGATCCTTGAGATCCCAAAGCCCGTAAACATCAGCACCGGGCTTACCGGCGGCAGCAGCGCCCAGTTCTTCTCCGGAACAGCACATTCCGAAGCTCTCGACGCCGCGGATCTTGCCCTTCTTGATCGTGATCTCGGGAAGTTCGGCACCTACAGTCGCAACCGGGCACAGCATTCCCTCATATACATTTGGGGCACCGCACACTATCTGAACATCGTGGCCGTACTTGTCACCCAGGTCAACCTTAAGGATATGAAGATGGTCCGAATCGGGGTGTTCGGCAACAGACAATATCTTACCAGCCACAACGCCGGAAAGTTTACAGTCGATAACCTCTTCGACCTTGGACCCCGACATCGTCAGGGCGTCACCCAATTCCTTGGCGGACACATCTATATCCGTGAAATCTTTAAGCCAAATAACAGGAGCTTTCATATACTATCGATCCTCCCTTATCACTTGAATTGTTCCAGGAATCTGACATCATTCTCGTACAGGAGCCTGATGTCGTCTATTCCGTAACGGCCCATGGCAGTTCTTTCAACACCGATACCGAAAGCGAAGCCGCTGTAGACTTCAGGATCGATACCGCAGTTCGACAGGACTTCGGGATGGACCATTCCTGCACCGAGGACTTCGATCCAGCCCTCATTCTTGCAGACGCGGCATCCGCATCCTCCGCAGGACCAGCATGTAAGATCGACCTCAACGGACGGCTCGGTAAACGGGAAGTGATGGGGTCTCAATCTGATCTCCGTCTTCTCTCCGAAGAGCTTTTTGGCGAAAAGCCTCAGAGAACCGACCAGGTCACCCATGGTAACGCCCTTGTCCACAACAAGTCCTTCGATCTGGTGGAATACCGGAGAATGGGTGGAATCCAAAGCATCTGACCTGTATACCTTACCGGGGCAGATAACCTTGATCGGGGGCTTGGTCTGCTCCATGATCCTGATCTGCATACCAGATGTCTGGGTCCTAAGAAGGATATTGTCGTTAATGTAGAATGTGTCCTGTGTATCCCTTGCAGGGTGTCCCTCGGGAATCCTCAAGAGTTCAAAGTTATATTTGTCGTATTCAACCTCGGGACCTTCACCGATGGAATAACCGAGTCCCAGGAAGATATCGCAGATCTCATTGATCGCCATATTCAGCGGATGCCTTGCTCCGGCGCCCTTAAACTGTGAAGGAAGAGTAACGTCGATGATCTCACGTTCCAGTTTCTTACTGCTCTCGAACGCCTTGATCCTGGCAGTTACTTTCTCAAGGGACTCTTCCATGTGAGTCCTTACCTCATTGGCGATCTTGCCGATCTCAGGTCTTTCTTCGGGAGAAAGACCGCCCATGCCCCTTAAGACCTGGGTAAGGGATCCCTTCTTACCGAGATATGCTACACGCATCTTCTCCGCAAGATCCGAATCCTGTATCTCTTCAATGTGCTTATCGAATTCATCGCGCAGCGCAAGCAGCGATTCTTTCATGTCACTCATGGTATATAACCTCCGACAGGACTATCGCTTTTAATGATTAAAAGCGTAAAAGTTAATATACCATAACAGAGAAAATATTAAAAGAACGGATTATGCCTTATCTCCGATCCGATGTCGGTGGAAGGTCCGTGCCCGGGATACACTCTCAGGTCTTTCGGTAAGGAAGCGAAAAACGCAACACTCTGTCGCATCTCTGATTCGGATCCTGTCTCGAAGTCACACCTGCCTACGCTGCCGCAAAACAGGGCATCGCCGGTAAAAAGGGCCCTGTCGGTCACTTTATCCCCGGAATATTCTTCCAGCAGGATCGAACAGGAACCGGATGTATGGCCAGGAGTCGAATAAATCGTGGTCTTCACTCCACTTCGGCTGTCCCCTGCGATAAACTTACCGTCAACTGCCATGATGTCGCTTGTTACATCCTCAAAAGACCTTCCTCTGAAAGTAAGAGAAGAACAGTTATGATCGGGATCTTTAAGAAGTTTGGCATCTTTGGCCGACATATATAACGGGGTATCAGGATATTCTTCCTTCCATTGTTCCATAAAATACATATGATCAAAATGGGCATGGGTAATAAAGACGGCGGAAGGGCCTTGCGCCAGGAAGCGTTCCCTCACTTCCCCGGTTACGGCATCGGACGGACAGGAAGGATCCACGATAAAAAATGCATCCTGCGCTTCTGCAAGATACATATTGGATTGAACGGGTCCCAAAGGGATCATATAGATCTTCATTACAATATCAGCCTTCGTCTCCGGCATCTTCGGAAGGCCCGGGATCAGGCTCGTCCGTCCATGTACGGTAATCAAGATATCCCTGATCGATGCCGACGATCAGTATCTCGGCACTGGCAATATTGGTGGCATAAGGGATATTCTGGATATCACAGGCATTCAGAAGATCCTGCTGTCCGGCATCCTGCTCGGAATTCCCGTCATGAAGATAGATCACACAGTCGAGCTCGTTGAATTCGGCTCTCGATGCCAGCTGCTTAAATCCCGTCGAATAATCAACGGACAGACCGGACACATCAAGACCTGCCGCCGTATTGAGCAGCTTAGCCGTGTTATAGATGGAAATAAGTTGATGTTTCTCAAGCTGGCACCTGTATGCGATACAGAAATTGACGAGCAATTCCATCTTACGATTGTCAGCCATTAATACGATCTTCATCAGATATCTCCTGCAGTTTTCGCCTCTGAAAATACAAATCCAAACTTATTGTACAATAAACGGCGTGTTTTTTACATATTTTTTTGTATAATTTGCAAAAATCATTCCTCTGCAGGGGTATCGTTACCATCCGTGTTCCCCGTATTACCGCCGTCAGGGGTTACAGCTCCGGTATCCGTGCCGGTTCCGGTATCGTCCGGCCTGGACATACCTGCAACATTACTGTTGATGAAGTCAGCCGCAACGGGATTATTCTCGATAACCGGAGTGGACGTATCATAATCTTCACTGAAATAGGCAGCCAGGAGTTTCTTGGCGATAATGATCGTTGAGGCTCCCCACTCACCGTTCTCAACAACAATAGCAACCGCTACCTTCGGATCATCCTTCGGAGCATAACAGATGAAAAGTCCGTTGGAATACTCTTTACGGATCTCTTCATAACCGGTTTCCGCCGTACCCGTCTTGCAGACGATCTGTATTTTTTTATCAGGGAAATCTTTGAACTGTTTTTGGGCTGTACTGGGCCAACGGTATGTACCGGTAACAACGCATCTCATGGCATTTCTTACGGCTTCAAGATTATCTTCATCGATCCCCAGATCTACGGGGTCTTTTTGGCCCTTGTACAGGATCTGGCCGTCAGATGCTACAACGCTGTCCACAACATAGGGCGTAACGAGCTTATTTGTCGCGATACCTGCAGTATATCTGCACAGCTGCAGGATCGTAAAACAGTCATCGAACTGACCGATCGATGCCTGAGCTGTATCGGCCGGGAACCAGGTCTTGTCATATTCGGATTTATGCAGGATCCTCTTGGTCTCACGGGAAGACATGACTCCCGATATCTCACCGGGAAGATCTATCCCGCTCTTGACGCCGAGACCGAACTTATATGCCATGGCGGAGATATTATCGATTCCCGTATCAACGCCTAAGAGCATGAAGTAGATATTACACGATGTTGCCATAGCAGAATTGAGTTCGAGGGCGCCGTGGCCGGTATCAGGCATCTCAAGGCACTTAAAGGGCCAGCCGCCTATCTTGATAGGACTGACACAAGTGTAGGTATTCGAATGCGGGGTTATCTTCCCGTTCTCAAGTCCCGACAACGCAGTTATGGGTTTGAATGTGGATCCCGGTGCATACTGGGACATTACGGCACGGTTCAGCACCGGATAGTCCTTCAGATCCTTATAGTCGCCGACCCCCAGATAGTACTTGACCTGCTCTGCAGCCTGCTTATCTCCGTAAGTTGCCAGCAGGAAGTCGTTGGGGTCATAATTCGGGTAAGATCCCATGCCAAGCACAGCACCGGTATTGACATCCATCATAACGAAGGCTCCTGAAGAAGCCGTCTTCTTCCTCTTGTCTTCAGGCTTGGCTTCCTCGGCTTCCTGTGCCTCGATGATAAAATCCTTCAAGGCCTCTGTTCCGATCCTCTGATACTTTGAGTCAATTGTAAGTGTGACTTTGGCGCCGGGGACTGCTTTGATACCGTAGTCCGAAGATACGAACATACCCTCTTCTCCCTTATCGGTCCAGACATTGTAGGAAGCAATACCTCCCGCTCCGTGAAGGTACCTTTCCATCTGGCGTTCCACTCCGCCCTTGCCGACCATGTCTTCACTGGTATAACCGAAGGTTGACAAAGTCGCGTAGGACTCTTCCGATATCTTTCCGACATAACCGAGAACGTGACAGCAATACAAGGCCCACGGGGAATATGTCCTGGCATACTTTTTGCAGGGAACTATTCCCTTGTAGTGATAATTCTGTTCATCGAAGATCTTTATGAGCTCATCCGGAACATTGTCTGCTATCGGAACAGGCGTACCCTTCTGAAAAGACCAGTTATCCTGGAATATCTGATACCTGAGCTTAACTATCCTGTAGGCTTCCTCTTCGGTGTATGAATTATCGATCGAGAACCTGTTGCGCAGATAAAGGAAGAACAGATTCGGATCCAGTTTTACATAATTATCAGTGAATGTAACGATTATCCCGGGCGAATAATCGTCAAGGGCAAAAAGGTTCGTATCCGACTGCCACAGCCTTATATCTTCTTCTTCCTTCACAAAAGTAAATTTACCCGTCTCCTTATCGAAAACGAAATAATCATCCAGCGACGAGAGCTGTGAGCAATAATATTCATCGAAAAGATAGGACAGTTCGAGGCACATGGCATTCAGGTCATGATCTTCCATATACGAATTGGCGATCATAACAGTATTGTAGGAAGATGTAGACGCCAAAAGCACACCGGAAGCGTCATAGATATCTCCTCTGGGAGCCTGGGTGTTATATTGGCGGGATACACCTTTCGAGCCTTCGGATATCGTTTTCTGATATCCCGAGAATTGGAGCTTGGTGGTCATAACCAGGATTATGATCCCGAACACACAGTAGATAAAAGACAATACAAAATATCTGTTGGTCAGGCGTGACCAAACAGCAGACAGGAGCCCCTGATCCTTCCTGCTCTCGTTGTCACCCTGCTCTTGGGTCACATTATTCAGATTGTTCAATATGTCACCCAATTTCCTTCTCCGGATATGATCTTGTCATCTTCCCTGTTCTTAGCAGGACCACGTTTGTAAGGGCCCAGGAATTTCAGAAGAAATACCAATGGAACAGCCGCCAACAGATTGAGTCCTGTCTGAGGCAGGAGCGAACGAACGATATGATCTGTGAAACTCTCGGCATTTCCTGCGCGGGAAACGGTCATATACCAAAACACCGTCAAAACATAACCCGACAGTTTATAGAGCATGGTCACGACGGCTACGGTAACGAAAGAGAACGGCACATTACGCTTCATCCTTCCCGTAAAGAACGCACTTGCGACAGATGCGGCAAGAAACATTACCAGCATCCCGATACCGCAGGTCACCACGAGGGATCCGTCCAGTCCGGTAACACACGGCGCGCAGAAACAGTCCCTTAACAGACCGAGTATCAGGCCGACTATGACTCCGTCACGGAATCCGAAGTAATAAGCCGTCAACACGGTAAATACGAACATGAGATCAGGGATCTGTCCCATAAAGCTCATCTCGGAAGAATAAGATACCTGGATACAGAACACCAGGATGATATAGACCGTGTAAGCAATAACCTGACGGAAAGGAAATCTTCTCATCTCAAAGCCTCACTTTCCGTTGTGTCGGGCGCCCCGTCAGTCTCTCCTTCTTCATCCTGAACAGGAATCATGATAAATACATCCTTAAGCTGAGATACATCAGTATAAGGTCTCAACGTAGCAGTAACATTCAGAGGGTCGGAATAGTCAACGGCTTCTACCGTACCTACGGGAATACCCTCCGGGAACAGACCTCCCTCGCCTGAAGTTACGATAACATCGCCTTCCTCCAAAACAACATCGGGGTTGATATCGGTTAGTAGACACAATCCGTTTTTCTTGAGAGTCGCGTCACCCGACATGGTTACATATGCGCCGTTAACCTCATTGACCTTGCAGGACACACGGAAACTCTCGTGCATGAGAGTCAGTATCTTGGAATTAGTGGCATCCGTCTCAATGACCCTTCCTACGAGGTTCATCTCGACATCGACAACGGCATATGCCTGACCTGATCCTAAGTCCACCCCGTCACGGGATCCGGCATCAACACGGATAACGGAGAACCACTCATCAGCATCTCGGGACAGGATCGCCACGCCGTAAACATCGTATTTACTGAAGGTATCCTTGATGTGCAGGGCATCCTTGAGTTCTTCGTATCTGATAGCGGCTTCCTCACTCTGCGTAAGAGAATACTGAAGCTGGGCAATCTGTTCTTTGAGGGATTCGTTCTCTTCCCTTATGGCGATACCGTCGAAAAGCGCTGACCTGGCATCCCCGATCATGTCACCTATGTTCTTGACAAATCCCTGTACAGGACTTGCCAATCCGGACACGGGCTTAACCAGGTTCCTTACCGGGCTCCCCGGAATAAAACCGACACCTATGATAACGATCAGGATAAGGACCGTTACCAATATGATGAACCACTTGGATGTCAGGAGTTTGCGCACAACGGATCACCTCATAAAGGCCGTAAGGATCAGTTCTTCTTGCCGCAGCAGTTCTTGTATTTCTTGCCTGAACCGCAGGGACAAGGGTCGTTACGGCCGATATGGTCGGAATGAGCCATGTTAGCCTCGCGGTAATCACGTGTGATCTGTCTCATCTTATCTTCTTCAAGGATGCTCTTCCACTCAGGCATCTTGTAAAGCCATTCGGCCTTTGCATCCAGCATATTGTAGAAGAGCTTCTCGTAGTCAATATCAAGTTTGATCTGAGCATCGTCATCCACATTCTCAACATCAAGGTCATCCTGGTTCTTAAGGCTCGTCTTGATGCCGTCTAAGAATCCTACGAAGATATCCATGGTATCCGCGTCAAAACCCAGCTTATATGCAAGGGGCTTGGCAATACCCTCAACATATTCGGAATTATCCGGATACGCGCCGAGGATAGTCTTATAAGCACGCTCTTCCATCGTATAGTACTTCTTGATGTAATCAGCGTAGATCTGCTTATTGGTAATGGTCTCCGATCTGTCGATCCATGTCTTGTAATAACTCATGTCAATTTCTCCTTTATCTTCAGATCCTCTCGCTTATAGCGGTAAGGAACTCTTCCGTATTTACGACTTTCTTGTCCTCGCGGTCAAGAAGGCTGTTCAGGTCACCTGTGATTATACCCTGTCCTATGGTATCAAGTGTGGCTTTCTCGAGGCGGTCTGCGAAATCTTCCAGATCGGACAGTCCATCCATCTGTGCCCTTTTCCTCAAAGCACCTGACCACGCGAAAAGCGTCGCTACAGGGTTCGTCGAGGTTTTCTCGCCCTTGAGGTATCTATAGTAGTGACGGGTAACCGTACCGTGGGCAGCCTCATACTCGTACTTACCGTCAGGTGATACGAGAACAGATGTCATCATAGCCAGGGAACCGCAGGCAGAAGCAAGCATATCGCTCATGACATCTCCGTCATAGTTCTTGAGAGCCCAGACAAACCCGCCTTCAGATCTCATTACACGGGCAACCGCATCATCAATGAGAGTATAGAAATATTCAATGCCGGCTGCTTCAAACTTATCCTTGTATTCCTTCTCATACACTTCGGCGAAGATATCCTTGAACCTGTGATCATAGGTCTTGGAGATGGTATCCTTGGTCGCAAACCACAGTGACTGCTTGGTGTCGAGGGCATAATTGAAGCAGGACTTCGCGAAAGCCGTGATCGACTTATCCGTGTTATAAAGCCCCTGAACTATACCGTTGCCATCGAATTCGAAAATAGTCGAACTGTCCTCGCGGCCGTCGGGGAACTTCAGCGTAAGCTCTGCCCTGCAGGGTCCCTGCACTGCAAATTCCGTATCACGGTAAACATCGCCGTAAGCGTGACGGGCAATGGTAATGGGCTTTTTCCAGCAGGATACGAAAGGCTTGATGCCGTCGACCAGGATAGGAGCCCTGAAGACCGTACCGTCCAAAGTTGCACGGATCGTCCCGTTGGGGGATTTCCACATCTTGGTAAGATTATATTCTTCCATTCTCTGGGCATTGGGGGTAATCGTTGCACACTTGACTGCAACTCCCAGTTCCTTTGTCCTTAACGCCGCATCCAGAGTAACCTGATCTCCCGTCTTCTCGCGGTTAGGCAGGGACAGGTCATAATATTCGGTCTTAAGTTCAACGAAAGGTTCGATGCAGATATCCTTTATCTGCTTCCAGATGATCCTTGTCATCTCATCGCCGTCCATCTCTACCAGGGGCGTCGTCATCTTGATCTTGTCAGCCATCATATCCTCCGAAGTAATGTTTTCGAGATATCAGAGCGTAAAAACACTATCCGATACCATAACTTGATAATTTTAATCTAATATAAGGGATAGGTCAAATATCGATATGAACGAAGTCCAAAGCGCCGTTCCCGTCAGTTGTCAGGATCGCAAATCCGTTGGGACACATGTATCCGAAGTTTATTGCCCCCGGGTTCAGAAGGTGCACTCCGAACTGGTATTCCTTACAAAACATGTGGGTATGCCCGAATATAGCAATATCGCAGCCTTTGGCTTTGGCTATGGCAGCAAGGATCGAATGATCCGACTTTACCTGATATCTGTGTCCGTGAGTCAGCAGGATCTTGTGACCGCCGGGGATATTGTCAATAACGATATCCCCCGCCTGGCCGCAGTTATATTCGTCACAATTGCCTTTGACCATGTAGAAATCAGGGGTCTTGTCAAATCCTTCACAGTTATAGATCGCATCGGCAACAGAATCCGGCGGGAGTTCCAAGTCCCCGGCGATAAAGATCTTCTCTATGACGCCTTCTTGAGCAGCCATATTAAGGGCTTTGACAAAACCTTCACAGTTTCTGTGAATATCCGAACAGACAAGGAACCTGTGCATATCATCTTGCTCCGCAGGCCGCGATTATCAGCAGTTCCAGCGCCGCGCGCTCATCGATATTGCCGTGCTTGAACTCAGAATCGTAATTGGCACCGTCAATATAGAGCTTGATAAGCTTATCCATACTGAAGTTCCTGACCTGACGGACCATCTTGCCCGCAGGATAGGGATGCATTCCGAGTTCCTGAGCCAGAGCGTCTGCATTGCCCAGTTCCTTGGCGCAGATGAGCTTTCTCAGGTATCCCACGACAGTAACCCTCAGTCTTGCCACGGGCTCACCGGCGGCAAGCAGCCGCGACAGTGTTGACAGGGCCTTGTCCGCGCTACCGGTACCGCAGGAATCCATGATGTCGAACACCACTGCCGTAAGATCCGGAGGACAGCATTCCTCTATCATGTCATAGGTCAAAACTCTTGTATTGCGGGCTTCACAGAACAAATAAAGCTTGTCGAGCTCGTGAGACACCGTCATCAGGGAGTTCTGGCACCTGCCGGCAATGGACACGGCGCAGCGGTCATCAGTCTTATATCCGTCATTGGAAACCTTCGTTCTTACCCAATCGGCAACTTCCCTGTCATTTCCTATCGGAGTCGACACGACAACTCCGGCTCCGGCAATAGCTTTATACACCGGGGTTGACGCCTTGAATTTTGCGTCAGAATCCCAGAACACGACCGCACTGGAAGACGGAAGTTCTTTAAGAAAAGCTATCTGCTTATCAGTTGCCTGGTATGAAGTAATATCCGCACCTTTTACGACAACAAGCCTTGCCTTGGACATCCACGGCACGCACATCGCCGCATCGATAAGCTTATCCATATCGAATTTCTCGGAAAACCTGGTATCGATCACGTTCATATCCATATCCCTGGCTCCCGGGGCGATCCAGTAGTCTTCCAAAGCCGATATCACCTGTTCTGCCAGATAATTCTCATCCCCGTGCACCAGCACGAGACGGGACTTATCGGGATCTTTGTCCATAAGGTCCGTGAATGCTCTATAGTCTATCCCTGCTTTGGATCTCTTATTGTCACTCTTAAATGCCATATCATTCTCCTTGAGGCATGAGGATATCCATATCCACAGGTCCGTCAATACCGTCTATCTTGCCGCAGTCCGATACCTGCCACATATAAAACGACCCCTTGTATGTGATCTTCTCGTTATACTGTGCCAGCCATACCGTAACGGAATCCGAAGGTTTCCAGATCTCGGTAAGGTAATACTTGCTGGCATAAAGCATCGTCTCATATCCTCTCTCGTTGCATGCCTGCTCGAAAACATCATACAGATTGCAAAGATCGTTCAAGCTCACTTTGTATCTTTGGATATGCCCGAAGTTCTCCCAGTCGAAAACCACAGGGAAATCAAGCTTATCCCCGTTCAGAGCATCAATGAGCTTATTGGCATTCTCCCTGACCTCATCAACGGTAGCATCAGAAGACGCGTAATAGATCCCGACCTTAAGTCCTGCCGCCTTGGCATTGGCATAGTTAGCCTCGAAAGTCGGGTCCAGCTTAAACTCCTTCTCATAATAAACGCCGCACCTCATGATCACGAAGTCACATCCGGCAGCCTTGACCTTGTTAAAATCAATATTGCCCTGCCACTTGGAAACATCTATGCCGACTGCCGTTCCGCGGCTTCCATACTTTGCGACGAAATCTTCGAACTTGAAGTATTTGGGCTCGGGCTCCTTCGTAGACTGGGTCGTGGGAGGTGTGTAACCCGTAGAATCCCACACCTTGACTTTAATATCGCAGGACACGGAATTCCCCGCCCAGTCGGTAATCGTTACCTTGATCGGATATGTCCCCGATGCGGCATCGTTGACCTCACCCGTATATGTGACTGCCGGATTGGGGTCGTAATCGTCTATATAGCTCAAAGCCCCGTCAAGAGCCGTATCATCCATCTTCTGTCCTTTGGCGATGTCGAGGGTGATGTTCTTATTATCCAGGATGTACGGAGCATTGGCATCGATCCCCTTTAGCACGGCAGGATCGGTATTTCTAGTGCCCCTGCCGGAAGTCTCGGCGGTTACGGCAGTAAGATCCGTCGGTTCGGGTGCCCCGGAGCTCTCAGGTACCGGGGTCGTTGCCTCAACATCGTCTCCGGGATCTCTGAAGTAAATGATCAGAGCCGCTACCGCCGCATAGACTATGGCAACCGCAACGATACCCGTCGCAACGAGTATGCCGATGCCTCCCCGGCCTTTCGCGGGCTTCTTCTTGGAATCCCTTGCCTGGGGTTTGCTCTTGTCCGCCGAAGACTTGCCGTCCTTGTCTTCCACAGATCCCGGATTGTCTTTGCTGCTGCTCTTCTTCACTTTTACCGATCCCTTCGAAAATTCGGCGCGAAAAGTATGCGCCACGGGATAATTATACCATTCTTTATTGCCTGTCAAAGAAGGGCAAAATATTCATTCATTATTCCCGCAATACTGTCAGAAGGGCTGCCACAACCTAAAGTGAACCCCCAAAGTATGTTCAACTTTGGGGGTTACTTCACTATCGACCGCAACCCGTTATCATGTATGTACAGATCGGGCCTTCCGCCGTCAACCCTGCCCTTCGGGCACATTCTTCGAATGCTTACGGGGTTGACTGCGCAGGTCCGATCTGCAGTTTGGGGCTTACACGGGTTGCGGAAGATGTACGGTCGATCTGGCCGAGCGTTATGTAGTAAATGTATTCGATCCCGGATATCATCACCTGTATCGTTCTCGTGTCATTTCCTCTATCTGCCTCATATCCAAAGGATACTCTAATGACTCAAATGACATAAAAAGCCTGTCCCCCTGATATATCCCTCCCGCAATGTAGAGATTAACTCTTCTGGGAATATCCGCAGTGTAATCTTCACTGTCCATTGCGCCCAGATGTTCATGGTATATCTCCTTCCTGTCACTGACCCTTAAGATCGTAAAGTCCGGATGTATCGTTTCTCCCGCAAGGACAAGCGGACACTCATATTTATACGGCACATTATTCAAGTAAAAATGATCCGCGATAATCTTCTCGGATTTAGATCTGACCTCTTCCCCTTTCAGTGTCGTAAATCTCGGCAGTCCGTCCTTGATTCCCTTAGTCTTAAAGGGACGGTTCTGCCACTCCCTGACAAACTCGTCGTCAGGCTTGATTATCGGGACAGCGCGGGCCTTGCGTTCAGGGCAAAGCCTATCATAAACATCTTCGGGAAGTTGGTCGGGGTATTGAGTTATCAGCTTCTCTAAGAATCGTTTTTCCCGTTCTGCTGACCTTAGGACTTTCGTAAAATACTGCTTTTGAATCAAATCATCTATCAGTTGTTGGTCGTTTGGGCCAAGTCGTCTCCCGAATTCATCTGTTGTTTCATCGACATGGTAAAAGTACGGTTGTTTGTAGTGTCTGTCAATCCTGATCCTGCCTGGTGGCAGTATGCTAATCTTTACATTCAATTGTTCTATCAATCCAATTAGCTTTTTGTATCTGAAGTTCAGACCTGTTATTGCACTATTGCTGTTCATATGTCCTCCGTTTCTTTTCGACTAAATGATCAATTTTCGACGAGATAGTCTAAATAAAAAGCTATAATTTAGACCAAATGTATTTTCAAAACGTGTTTAGTCGAAAAATCAGCTGATTGAATAGCTAAATTTAGACTAAAGCCTTTATTTATTGCTGTTTAGTCGAAAAACACAATGATTATTTCGACTAAATTAGGATGCAAACGGCATTTAGTCGAAATCATCCGGTGTCAGGGATGAAGCAGGTTATCCGATAGCCGGATCTACCGATATCGACGGTGATCGCGCCGGATATTGATGTTCGAAAAACTCGGCATCCGGCAGAGGTAAGACGGTCCAAGGTGGCGGGCGCCGGGTGCCCGTAGGGATTATCGGCAGCTACCGAGATGACCGCGCACTCTGCTTTAACTGCGCTCAAGAAGCCGGTCCCCGTCGAGAAGCGGCTGCCGTGGTGGGCAACTTTGAGAATATCGATATCCGGAAGCCTGCCTGCCGCAGCAAGTTTGTCTTCCGTATCAATGCCGATATCCCCGGTAAACATGATCTTGGTGCCGCAGGCTTCAAGGATAAGAACTGCTGAATCTTCATTACCGCCGGATGCGGCGAGGTCCGGAGCAACGACCCGGATCCGGCAGGAATCGGACAGAGTGAATGTGTCATTGTTGTTGATCCCGGTAACATTGTCCGCAAGGAACATATTGCATTCTGAAGGAGAAAGTCCGAGGGAATCTGAAAGTACCCCGCAGACCTGTTCATCACAGACTGTGTATGGCGAATAGAGCCTCCTCACTCTTCCCTGACCCGCGAGGGACAAAAGACCGCCTACGTGGTCGGAATCCCAGTGGCTCATTATCGCGTAATCGACTTTGTCTATATTGTAGTGGTCAAGCACTGTAGGCAGTGTCTTCATACCTTCGTCTGCGATTCCGCCGTCTATGAGTGCGGTCTTTCCACCTGACATGACAAGGGCACAGTCGCCCTGCCCGACATCGACAAAGACGATCTTGACCGCACCGTATTTTATGACGTCTGCTCCGTATATTCCCAAAGCTGCACATAGGGCCAGGCAGGACGATGTGAACAGGAGTTTTTTGAGAATGCACCTCGGCAGCAGTGCCAGGATGATGAATATGACTAAGGTAATTATCAGGTAACGCGGACTGCAGGAAATACCTATAGACGAATAAGCATGTTCAGATACTCTGTAGATAAAGGCTTTGAACAGTTCCAGCATAAAGGTCAGCGGTAGCCGGGCAGGACCCGTACCGGAGGCAAAGACCGACCAGATACAGCACAGCAGCGCTGCCGGCATGAAACATGCGCAGATAAAGGACACCAGAAGTGTTGCGATAACATTGATCAGCATCATCGCCGGCCCGATCCTGACTTCAACGCTTCCCGAAAAGAGGCACATCATCAGGGAACACCCTATAAACACGGCAAAGACTGATACCGCCTTGGAAACCCTGATCTCAAACCTGTGTGTACAGATACCACGCCACGGGGTTTGTCTGATAAGGTCAATGACAATCTTTACTACGGATCCCCGGATCCTCGGGACGATAAACTTTATTGCAAGGCAGGCCGCGTAGCTCATAAGGAATCCTTGAGACAGTACACTGTATGGATCGGAGAATATGATCAATATCGCGGCTATGCTCATGGAAGACAGGGAGTCTCTTCCGAAAAAAGAACAGATATTCATGAATGCCGCGCGGGTCACCGACTCCGTCCAGGATGTCAGGAACCCTATGAAGATACAAAAGATGACATAGACAGTTCCGGTTATCCTGCGGTCACGTACCCCCGCAAGGCTCATAAGGGCCGGGAAGAGTATAAGAAAGCCCGAAAAATGTGTTCCTGAGACAGCCGCAAGGTGATTAAGTCCGGTCACGGTAAACTTCCGGGATATATCGTCTCCGAGAAGGCTCCTGTCTCCGAAAAGAAGGGCTGAAGCCAGAGCCATAGTGTCCCGGTCCATACCGGAAGTGAAAAACCCGATAAAAGACAGCCTCTTCTCTTCTGCAAATGACGCAGCACCCGCAAGGATCCCGCCCCGGGATATGACCCGGACCGATTCGGCATTCACGGTCCTTGTTATCCCGCGGTTCGAAAGGTAGCTTTTATAGTCGAACTCACCGGGATTGGTCGCAACAGACGGGATCTCTAATTCTCCTTCGATCTCGATAATATCAGCCGGGTAACAGGCAACGGCTTCAACGGGAAGAACAGACGATACAAGTATTCCGGACATGGTTTTCCCGTATAACCTGCGTTTACCGTCCAGTTTTTGCTGTGCTGATGTCACATATATCCTGTATGATCCGTATCCCGTCGGAGCATCAATCGCACAGGAAGCATTATCGATCACCGGGATCGCAAGGAGCACCGAAAACACCGCTGCCATAAGGAGCGAAGCTCCGGCATCGCTGCAGCCGAGCACTATCGCGGCAGCAGCTGTCCCGACACATAATACAACGATCACCACACCCGGCAGATAATATCCGCAGCAAAAGGACACCTGCGACAAAAAGATAATGAATGCCGCAAGGACCGCAGGGGTCCGCCCCGCCTTGGTTAACAACTCTGCTGTGCCCTTTCTGTTCATACTTCGGGCATATAGCATCCGTGGCCAAAAGTCACGTAGAATCGTCTCACATCGTCTTACAAAACCTGCGAAATCCTGCAAAAACCACTATAAAAATCTGTACCTTTACGAGATTTTGTCGTTTTTGCCGCCGTCGATATGGTAAAATCTTCGGCATGGGAAACATCAATTTCAGAAAGACCACATTCTTAAAAGCCGCAGCAAAGATCTCGCAGTGCCCTGCCCAGGACCTTCCCGAGATTGTACTGTGCGGCAGATCCAATGTGGGCAAATCTTCCCTGGTCAATGCGCTGGCCGATAACAGCAAGCTTGCAAGAACATCATCTTCTCCCGGAAAGACCAGACAGGTCATCTACTTTGAAGTGGATAAGAGCCTTCTTATCGCAGATCTACCGGGATACGGGTATGCTAAGGTATCCCGCGAGAAGAACACCGAATTCTCGGCACTTTGTGACGATTACTTCACTTCGGGGCGCAAGATAACGCTGGCTTTGGTCCTTCTGGATATAAGACGCGAGCCTTCCGACAAGGACATAATGATGCTCGAATACCTGAATTCTGCTGATATTCCCTACTTCATCGTGTTTACCAAGTGCGATAAGATGAGCCGTTCTCAATGTCTGACAAGGCAAAGGCAGCTCGCACAGGAATTCGATTTCGCTCAGGATGCGCAGATATATGCCGTCTCAGCCGACAAAAAGCTGGGGATAACCGATCTTGCGGACGGTATCGCGGCATTCGTCAACGGGTTAGCATAAGCTATCTATTTATTCTTTGAATATTTTTACAAAAACAGTGACGATTTTCGGCGAGTTTTTTTATGCTAATTTATCCAATCTTCTTGTTGATAATAAAAATAAGATAGTTGATACTATTTGTGATAAGAGATCTCGGAGGTCATATGTCAGACTTAATCGACTCATCCGCCAGATTCGGAGCTGCTGCACACGAGCCTTTCGGACCGATTGGTATAATCGGTCACTCGGCAAACAGCGATTTTGTCAACAAAGTTAACGCTGTCTTAGCGGAAAAGCGCGCAAACCGCGTCGAGAAGGCAGCAAATCCTTATGTACATTCACCCGGATATTCCCGAAAAGACTATATTTTCGATTCGGAATTGGTCAGATTCCAAACCGGCGAGGGTAAGTTTGTCCTCGGAGAGAGCGCACGGGGCCACGATATATTCATCCTTACTGATGTCCTGGCGCATAATATGTCCCACGATCTTGTTGTCGGTGAACACACCATAAGCGCCGACGACCACTATCGCGATCTTATCAGGATAGTCTCCTGCTGTATGGGCAAAGCCAAGAGAGTCAATGTGATCATGCCTTTCGTCTATGAAGGCAGGCGCGAAAAGCTGGACTCCCACAGAGAATCCTATGATTGCGCCGAGATGCTGAAGAATCTTTATAATCTCGGAGTGTCCAAACTGATAATGTTCGATCCCCACGACGAGAGGATCGCCAATGCCGTACCGCTCATGGATATCGAGATGCCTCAGTGCAGGTTCAAGATCATCTCCACCCTGCTCGACAGGTTCGGTTCAGTCAAACTCGACGGCAAATCCACTGTCGTTGTAAGCCCGGACGAGATGGGCGCTACCCGCGCCATCCGCTATACATCAGTACTTAACCTTCCTCTGGGGATCTTCTACCGCGACCGTGACTATTCAGTCAAGATCGCCGGTGAGCACCCGATCAAGGAGTTCATGTTCCTCGGAGACGATGTAACCAGCAAGGATGTGCTCCTCATTGATGACATGATCAACTCCGGAAGCACTATGGCAAGGACTTCCAGGAAACTCAAGGAGCTCGGGGCCCGCGACATTTACTGTCTTGCGCCTTTCGGGCTCTTTACAAACGGGCTTAAGGTTTTCGATGACCTTTATGCAGAAGGTACCGTAAAGGCGGTTCTCTGCACGAACCTCATCTACAGGACCGAAGAACTCCTGTCGCGCCCGTGGTATGTGGATGTTGATATGGTGCCTTATGTTGCAAGGATCATCGACGCCATTAATATGGATGAATCGGTTTACGACCTCATCAATTCCACTCAGAGGATCGAGGCTGTGACAAAGCAGATCAGATTGGGTGAAATTTTCGATGAATTTAACGAATAATATGAGAAGATATTAAAGTAGACTTCACTATGTACGAAAGGAAGGCTTACAGATGACATCAGCAGCAGACGAGAAATCCTATTCAAGGTATAACCAGTACGGCGAGAACCCTATGGCTCCCGTAGGTCCCATCGGACTTATCCCGCTCGTAGGTTCCGGCGAATTTACCGAGAAGGTCAACTTCTACCTTAACAAGAGACGTTCCGAGTATCAGCAGGAAGAGATAGTTTCCTCCTACCCCGGGTTCTACCGTGAAGATTACAGGATCGATGTCGATAACACAAGATTCTCTTCAGGCGAAGGCAAAGCCGTTATCAAGAATACGGTAAGAGGCCACGACCTTTACATTATCAGCGATGTCATGAACTGTTCCTGCACCTACAAGATGTTCGGTCAGGACAACAGGATGAGCCCCGACGACCATTATCAGGATCTTAAGAGAGTTATCCTCGCCTGCTCCGGTAAATCCAGAAGGATTAATGTCATCATGCCGTTCCTGTACGAATCCCGTCAGCACAAGAGGAATTCAAGAGAATCCCTGGACTGCGCTTTCGCACTGGAAGAACTCTACAACCTGGGTGTTGCCAACATCATCACCTTCGACGCTCATGACGAGCGTGTTGCAAATACTATCCCTCTGGCAGGATTCGAGAGCATCCCGCCCACGTACCAGATAATCAAGGAAATGTACAGACAGATCCCTAACCTTTCATTCTCCAAGGGTAAGTTCATGGTCGTATCCCCCGATGAAGGCGGTATCCCGAGAGCCATGTACTTCGCATCCATCCTGGGTGTTCCTCTCGGAACATTCTACAAGAGACGCGACTACACGACCATCGTAAACGGCCGCAACCCCATCATCGCTCACGAATTCTTAGGAGACTCTGTTGAAGGCCTTGATATCCTTATCGTTGACGACATGATCTCCTCCGGCGATTCCATGCTCGACATCGCCCGTGAGATGAAGGACCGCGGAGCTAAGGACGTGTTCTGCGCCGTTACTTTCGGTCTCTTCACCGAAGGCATCGACAAGTTCAATAAGGCATACGAAGAAGGCATCATCAACAAGGTCTTCGCAACAAATGCCATATACAGAAGACCCGAACTGCTCGAGGCTCCCTGGTATGCCGATGTCAATATGTGCAAGTTCGTGGCGCTCCTCATCGATGCGATCAACCACGATGCGTCCCTGTCCGGTCTTGTTAATCCTACAGAGAAGATCCAGAAACTTCTCAGAGAAAGAGGAGATCTTGCCTGATGACAACAAGGAGCAAAGGTCGTACGCAATCCGCAAAGAAGAAGTCCTCATCTTCGAGGAGCAGGTCTTCTGCGTCTTCTTCCCGTTCAAGGCAGAAAGCTCCACAGAAGGGGTCTGTCGGTTTCGGCGACTACCTCCACATGTTCATTCGCTCTAAAGCTTTCGTCCCGATTATCACGATCTTGGTAATCGGATTGATCATCGGGCTTGACTTCCTGTTCTCCATGAACGACTTTAATAAGTTCTTCACCATATTGGGTGTTGAGCTGCTCATCGCCTTGGTATGCTGGATCATCATCACCCTGATCGGCATCGGCAAGCACAAGAGCGAACAGGATAGAGCATGACCATTGACGGCATCTTATGTTCGGTCATAGCATATGAACTCAACCGCGACCTGGCAGGCGCCAGAGTCGATAAGGTATTCCAGCCTGCCCAGGACACGATAGTCCTGCACATCAGGACAAATTCCGGAGTAAAGCACCTAATAATCTCCGTTAACTGCGGTCACGCAAGGATCAGGCTTACAGATAAGGCGCCCGAGAACCCGGCAATGCCGCCTTCGTTCTGCATGCTTCTCCGCAAATACTTAAGCGGTGCACGCATCGAATCCGTAACCAACCCCGGATATGAAAGGATAATCGAGATCCGTATGTCCAACACCGACGAACTCAAGGATCGAAAATCCTATACTCTCACCACCGAGCTCATGGGGCGTTTCTCCAACATGATCCTTATCAATCCAGGCGGAAAGATAATCGATTCGGCGATCCATGTCGATTCACAGATGAGCCGTGTAAGAGAAGTCATGCCTGCCAGGATCTACGAATACCCGCCTGCCCAGGACAAGATGACCATAGATGCCGCGCTCGATATGGCAAAAGACGGTCTCCTTCCCATCCGCAACGAAGAAGTTGCCCGCCCCATCGATAAAGCCCTGGTCAATTCAATCCTGGGTCTGTCACCCATGATGGCAAAACAGCTGGCAGGCCGGTGTGACATAGATATAAGAAACACCCCGAAACTCATGTCGTCCGAGGACATCGACAAACTCTGCGAAGTTCTGTGCAGCTACTTCAAAGCCATAATCAACAAAGACTATACACCCAGGCTTTACAGTAACGACAACAATACTTCATACGAAGTATCTCTCGTACCCCTGTCCGGCTTTGCCTCCTGCAGGGAATTCAGATCCATATCCGAAGTTTTCGATGCATGTTACGAATCCTACACGGTAAGTAAGAGTCTGAACGACAGCAAAAAAGCCCTTCTTGCCAATGTGGATTCGGCTTTGTCAAGGCTGTCCAAGAAATACGAAGCTCATAAAGCGGATCTGGAAGAAGGACAAAGATCCGACAGATACCGCCAATGGGGCGATCTGATACTCACATCTATCGGCACGGTTAAACAAGGTGACGAATCCTGCATCCTTCCGGATTACACGAACCTTATGCCTGACGGCTCCCCTTCTTCTGTCGAAGTTCCTCTGAACCCGGCTTTCACGCCTACCGACAATGCCAACGACTACTACAGAAGATACCGCAAAGCCAAGCGCAAATATGAGATGAGCGCCGAATACATAAAGGACGACGAAGATTCCATTCAATACTTAAGAACATTAAGAGCCGCGATCCTGGCCGCCGATACTCAGGCAGATATAGAGGCCCTCAAAGAAGAGATAAGGCAGGATTCCAAACCTGAACGGAAAGAGATATCCCAATCAGGCGACCCCAACCGCATGGTGGGGAAAGCCAAATCCGGCAAGGCATCTTCGAGAGCTCTCCGTCAGGCAGCAAAAGCTGCGGCAGACAGAAAGAACAGGAACAAAAAGAAGAGCTCCACAGAACCTCTTCCCTATCGAAAATATTTGACATCCGACGGCTACGAGATCCTATGCGGACGCAACAACATCCAGAACGACCGCCTGACATTCAGCGTGGCAGACCCCGACGATTACTGGTTCCACGTCAAAGGAATGCCCGGAACCCATGTAATCGTAAGATCTCACCCTCAGGAAGAATTCCCTTCGGACGAAGCGGTAACAAAAGCCGCATCCATCGCCGCATATTTCTCCAAAGGGATACTCCTGGAACAGCATCAGACAGCTGACATGAAGTGCGATGTGGACTACTGCAAAGTCTCACACATCAAGAAGATCCCCGGAGCCAAACCCGGCATGGTCATATACGAAGGCTACTACTCGATAACCGTTACCGCGGAAGCACCTGGGGAAGACCTGAACGCGTAATGCAATATAATTGCTGACAAAAATCAAACATAAGTAATGCCGCCTGAGTGGCGGCATTAACATTTAAACCATTTTGAATAATATAGTTGAGACAAAGTTAAGCTTTCGCTTCTTCCTTCTTCTCTTCTTTTGCCTGTGCATTCTTGTCGGGTGCGGGAGCATCTGTTGATCTGGAGTGATACTCTCTTCCCTCGAATGCCATACCGATCTTGCCGGCGCGGCTCTTATAAAGGACGTTTGCAAGGATGTTGATCAGGACCAAGATGATGATGAACCAAATGATCATGTCGTTCATTGCGGGAACGGTAGTATTAATCGCAACATAGTCGTTATAGAACAGGAATTGTGAGATCATATTGTACTGAGCCCATGCTTCGAAAGCAGTGAATGACAATGCTCCGATGGTAAGCCAGTTACGAAGTCTGGTGCGTCCGATGAGGCTCATTATGAGATTAATAACGGAAAGAATAACTGCAATAAAAATGAATACCAGCCACATAAACAACAAGTTCCTCCTTCTTCATAACTAATTGGATTATATCATACATTTTCCATTGACTTGAGAATTTTATCCCGGAATTCCGATTCGTCAAGGGAGAAACAGCACCCGCAGTACTTCTGCCTGTATAGGCCTATGTCCCTTGCCATGTTCTGCCCCTGCCGAAATCCCGGCCTGAAATCCATATATTCGAAACTGACATTATAGATCTGCGCCTTCTTCTCGCATGTGCTCTTTATCAGTTCGTGCTGCTGGTAGGGACTTACGAACAAAGTCGTGCAGAAAGAATCGTATCCATGTTCTGCAGCATATCTTGCGACAGTATCCATTCTCTTGTCGTAGCACATGGCGCATCTGGATCCGAATTCCTGTTCGTATTCTTTGGAACGCCAGTATTCTTCCTCGAAGCCTTCAAGTTCAATGAGCTTAACATTGAAATGGTCACATGCCTTATGGAGATTCTCAAGCCTTCTTTCCCACTCGAAAAGAGGATGAATGTTAGGGTTATACCACAAAACATCCAGCTCCCGCCCCTGCCCTGTAAGCAGGTCCAGCGGATACATTGCGCAAGGTCCGCAGCATGCGTGAAGGAGCATACTCATATATTGTTCTCCTAATCGTCGGCAGGATCGTAACTTAGCTGATCGAAAGTCATGTTATCCGGAGCCTGGCCTTTCTTAGGCGCTGTAACTTCCGGAGGAGGCGTGATATTCAGATGATCGTATGCCCTCATGGTGAGGACTCTTCCTCTGGGGGTCTTGGCAAGATATCCCTTCTGAAGAAGGAACGGCTCGTAAACATCTTCTATGGTTACGGGATCTTCGCCCGTTACCGCAGCCAGTGTCTCAAGGCCTACCGGGCCGCCCTTGAAAATATCGGCGATCGACATCAGGACTCTCCTGTCAACCGCATCAAGACCTGCTTCGTCTATATCGAGAGCCTTAAGTCCGAAGTCGGATACTTCCTTATCGATAACATCCTTCTTAAGATAAAGGGCATAGTCTCTCATTCTCTTAAGGAGCCTTATGGCGATACGGGGTGTACCTCTTGATCTTGCAGCGATATTGGCAAGTCCGTCATCGTCTATGACTATATCAAGGAGAGCCGCGTCACGCTTAAGTATTACTGCGAGTTCATCGGGTTCATAGATCTCTAAGCGGTGGATCATGCCGAACCTGTCACGAAGAGGCGCGGAAAGCATTCCGGCTCTGGTTGTCGCACCAACAAGAGTAAAGTGAGGAAGATCAAGTCTTACAGATCTTGCTGAAGGGCCCTTACCGATCATGAGATCCAGGCAATAGTCTTCCATAGCGGGATATAAGACTTCCTCCACTGATCTGTTGAGCCTGTGGATCTCGTCAATAAACAGGACTTCATTCTCATTCAGGTTCGTAAGAAGAGCCGCAAGGTCTCCTGCCTTCTCTATTGAAGGACCTGTAGTTATATGCATGGCAACACCCATCTCGGAAGCGATGATGCCTGCAAGGGTCGTCTTTCCTAAGCCCGGAGGCCCGTAAAGCAGAACATGGTCCAAAGCTTCCCCTCTGGATTTGGCTGCCTCGATAAAGATCTTGAGATTATTCTTGACCTTCTCCTGGCCTGCATAATCTTCAAAAGTATATGGTCTTAGGCTCTTCTCGTCAGCATCCTGGGGCTGGGCGGTACGGCCTATGACTCTCTCCTCATCTTCATACATGTCGTAATCCATATAAGACCTCTCGGGTTTTCGTAATTATCCGTATTCAGTATAACACTGGTGCCTTGATATCAGGCGAACTTGCCTCCTGAGGCGGCCTTCAAAGCCTTCTTGATAAGATTTTCCAAAGATATTCCTTCCTCATAGGACTGAGCTACGGCGACGACTGCAAGATCAGGCTTATAACCTAGCATTACCAAAGCATCCTCCGCATCCTTGATGACAGATGTATCAGCGCCGCTGATAACTGTACGGTCGATACCGGATTCCGTATCTTCCACCACGGCAACGCTCTTACCGCGGTTAGCGATGGAATCTTCCTTCATCTTGTCCTTAAGATCTACAATTATCCTCTCGGCGCCCTTCTTGCCCAGGCCTTTGACCTGAGTAAGGGATGCGACATTGCCGGAAATGACTGCCATGGCAAATTTCTCCGGAGACAGCTGGGAACATATGGAATGCGCGACCTTCGGGCCGACACCCGATACTGAGATAAGCCTCATGAACATATCCTTGGAATCCCGGGTATTAAATCCGAACAAAGAGATATCATCTTCCTTGACCGACTGATAAACATATACCTTGACCTCAGACCCTAAGTGCCC
Organism: Clostridiales bacterium; assembly: GCA_017964005.1. GTDB lineage: Bacteria > Bacillota > Clostridia > Saccharofermentanales > Saccharofermentanaceae > Saccharofermentans. The sequence continues at coordinate 150,457 of JAGCSR010000049.1, read as the reverse complement.
AAGTTCTGATGACAGCGCGAAAGGCATATTGATAAGATAACCGATTCCGCCGTTCTCGACCGTAATGGTCAGTTCGTCCCGTTCTTCCAAAGTTCCTTTGATGTAAGAATACATATCCTGTCTCCTGTATTATATTGTTGATGTCGTCAGCCGAACCCGTTGCGCTTGGAGTAACCGTATCTTCCGTATTGGTAACCTGATACGGCCTTGCCTGCAAAGGCAGTTCCCGTATTGGCCAGACACACCGCGACAGCCAAAGCGTCAGCGGCATCATCAGGCTTAGGGATCTTATCCAGACTCAACAAAGACTTGATCATCTGCTGGACCTGGTTCTTGTCGGCCTTCCCGTATCCCGTAACAGCCAGCTTGATCTGACCCGGAGTAAACTCATATACGGGAATATCGAGCCTTGCAGCTTCAACGATCACAACACCTCTGGCCTGCGCGGTTCCGACGGCAGTCGTCCTGTTATTCCCCATAAAGAGTTCTTCAACAGCCATAAGATCAGGTTTGTACTGTTCGAGCAGGAACCTTACCTTCTCGTTGATCGTAAGGAGCCTCGACGGGAACTCCGTATGAGCCTTGGTCTCGATCACTCCGTAATCTATTACCTTGAGCTTGTTCCCGGCCTTGGATACGATACCGTAGCCGGTGATCGCATAACCCGGGTCGATCCCGATTATCGTCTGTGTTACTGGTCCTGCCATATCCGCCTCTTAAAACATTTGTTCGTTTTATTATACATTAATGAAGTCAAAACGCAAGAAGATTAAGATAACACTTCCATTACAACCGGGCGTTCCTCAGGAGGCTCTTCCGTTATAACATATGCTCCGAGGACTTCCTCCATCACATCGAAAAGCAGTTCTTCTTCTACCTGCCTGCCTTCACCGTGACAAAGTGAACAGAGAACATCTCCTCTTCTCACCTTATCGCCCCTCTTGGCATAGAACTTGATGCCGGCACCGTAGTCGATCTCCTGACCTCTGTCCGTTCTTCCCGCCCCCAGTTCATTGGTCGCGTGGCCTATGGTGTCGGTCTTGATGGAACTGACGTATCCGTCAGAAGGAGCTGTCACTCTCATGGCCTCGAAGGGCATCGTCTTATAGACAGGACCGGCCGCGGTTATCTTACCGCCCTGGGAATCGATGAGTTCGTAGAACTTTTCGAGAGCCTGACCGTTCGTAAGCCTGTCGGCGCAGGCATAGAGCAGATCGTCTCCCGCAAGTCCGTTGGCTTTGCCGGAAGCTTTGATGCATTCCGCGGCGATGCGGCAGACAGCCTCTATGACATCCGCCGAGCCCCTCCCGGCAAATGTGCGCATGACTTCCATCATCTCAAGGGTATTGCCGCAGGATTCGCCCAAAGGCTGATCCATATCGGTGATAACGGCAACAGTTTTTCTGCCTGCTCCGTTGCCGATCTCGATCATGGCGCGGGCAAGCTCGTGCGCTCTGTCAAAGGTCTTCATGAACGCGCCGGACCCGCATGTAACATCCAGAACGATCACATCTGAACCGCCTGCAAGCTTCTTGCTCATGATGCTCGATGCGATCAACGGGATCGAATCAACGGTCCCGGTAACGTCACGGATCGCATAGAGCCTTCTGTCGGCAGGCGCTATATCCGTAGTCGCGCCCGCAATGACCATTCCGCACTTCATTACGTGATCCCGGAATTCTTCCGGCGCGATCTTGTATTGGAACCCTTCTATCGATGCAAACTTATCTATAGTACCGCCGGTAAAGCCCAGACCCTTGCCCGACAGCTTGACCGTCTTTATCCCGAAAGTCGCGAGCAGCGGCAGGAGGAGCGGTGTGACTTTATCTCCCACGCCTCCAGTGGAATGCTTATCTACCGTTACGTCTCCTGCGAAAGACAGATCCAGCATGGTCCCGGAGTGTGCCATCGCCATCGTAAGGTTAGTGATCTCATCGTTGTTCATGCCGGCGAATACAACAGCCATAAGGAATGCCGATATCTGAAAGTCGGGAATGCTCTTATCCGTGGCGCCCTTGACGATAAACTCTATCTCTTCCTTGGTAAGCGCCTCACCGTATCTTTTGCGTTCGATCAGATCCTTCATGTTCATAAGAACATACCTCCGCCGCTGGTTTGCCTTTTCGAATATTATATATTATTTTATGTTAAACTATCTTATCGAAAAAAATGGAGGATAGGTCAAGTGGAAGATCGAACACTTAAGGTTCTTGTCTGCGGCTGCGGCAGAGTATCCGAGAAGCACGCCAAAGCGATAAAGACTCTCTCATCCGAATATGAACTCGCAGGAGCCTGCGACGTCAATGAAAACGCGGCAAAGCAGATGATCGCAAACTGCGGGAAAGCAGGAACCACTGCCAAGATCTTCGATGACTACAAGAAAGCGATCGATGAACTTCATCCCGATGTTGTATCTATCACCTTGCCTTCCGGTCTTCACTATGAAACTGCCAAATATGCTATGGAAGCAGGTGCGAATCTCCTCCTCGAGAAGCCCATGGCAATGTCCGAGGATGAAGCCCGCGCGATCTACGACATCTCAAAGAAGACATCCCGCAAGATCGCGATGGGACATATCTACAGGTATCTTCCCGTTGTAGGACTCCTTCAGCATGACATATCCAAAGGAGTTTTCGGAAAGGTAACTCACGGGTCGATCTATGTCAGATGGGGACACGGCGACGATTACTACGATTCTGCCGCCTGGCGAGGAACCTGGAAAGCTGACGGCGGGGCTCTCATGAACCAGACCATTCACGCGATAGACCTTCTCGTATGGCTTATGGGAACAGAACCTGTTGAAGCCCAGGCCATGATCGCACAAAGACTCCGCCACATCGAAGCAGAAGATCTCGGATATGCCATCCTTCGAATGGAAGACGGTTCTTTGGCACATATAGAAGGAACAACAGCAACCTCTCCTGCCAGACACTCCGCCGAGTTCTCGGTCTTCTGCGAGAAAGGCCAGATCACTATGGGCCTCGTGTCCGGCAAAGCACATATAGACATCAGAGACGAACGCGGGAAGGAACTCAACTCCCGTTACCTTACGGCTCAGCTGAAAGCCGGAGGCATAGGATCTTTCAAGACGGCACTGAACCCGCATCTCGGGATCTATAAAGACCTCTATGACTGCATCATCAACGATAAAGAACCGATAGCATCAGCTTATGACGGTTATTCTTCGGTAGATACTCTCATGGGCATATATAAGTCCGCAAAGCTCGGGAAAGCCGTTGAACTGCCTCTCACCGAGGGATTCTCCTCCCTTGATATGACAGATTATTTTGTCTGATCTCTATTTTGCTCACAATTTGCTCTTGACTTAGAAATTACTTATATATATAATTGTGTCCGTTGCGAAAGCAAACACGCACCTTTAGCTCAGATGGTAGAGCAACTGACTCTTAATCAGTGGGCCCCGGGTTCGAGTCCCTGAAGGTGCACCAGAAGACCGTAATCCCAAGGGATTGCGGTCCTTTTATTTGCACTTGCACAGATTATTGATTAATACTTTGTACACAAAATATTTATAGAATTGTCTACCATTTCATATATAATATAGTCAATGAATATGCGTGATAGCAAGATTGACGGAGGCTTACAAAGTGGCAAGATCTGATGCAATAATCGATAAGGTTCGTAAGCTTGGAGGCAAGCAGAAGCTTGGTGCTCTTCTTAAGTTTGCGTCCGACGCAGATCCTTCCGTCAGGGCCGAAGTAGCGATCGCAATGGGCATGATCCCAACCTACGATTCAGGCATGGCTCTCATTCCCCTTCTTCGCGATTCCGATCCTATGGTAAGAGCTGCCGCTGCTACTTCCGCGGCCGAGATCAATGCAAAGCATTGTGAAGAATATGTCAAGAAGCTTGCTTTCGCAGATTCAGATCCTAATGTCCGTCAGGTTGCCAAAGCAGCATTCGACAGACTTAAGACAAACCTTGTATAACAGGATATTTTGATTTTCTCAAAGATACTGCCCCTTTCGGGGCAGTTTTTTTGCGTTATTATCTTTGATTATCCTTTGCCGTTAATAAACTTATCGTACTTGTAGAGGAATGTAACCATCTGGCGTCTCAGGCAGTCACCGTTAGGCTTGAAGGTTCCGTCGGAATACCCTGCCAGGATCTTCTTCTCGGATGCCCAAAGAGTTGCCTTATAGAAGTAATCAGACTTCTTTACATCCTTGAACGGGTTCTTGGTCGTCTTAGGCTTCGGCTGTCCTGCCAGTCTCCAAAGGAACGTGACGGCATGACGTCTGGCGCACACGATCTGAGGTCCGAAGGTTCCGTCCTTATAACCTTCGACGATCTTCTTCTCATTACCCCAGATACATGCCCTATAGAAGTAGTCTGTCTTCTTTACATCCTTGAACTTGCAGGTCTTTGCCTTAGGTGCGGGCTCACCCATAAGTCTCCAGATGAATGTTACCATCTGTGCTCTTGTACACTTATTCGCAGGCTTGAACTTGGTCTGGTTGTCGTAGCCCTTAACAACTCCCTTAGCTGTCAGATAGTTTGTAGGTGCAAACCAGAAGTCCTTGGACTTGGTTACATCCTTGTAGAGCACTGTTACCTTGCACTCAACGCTCTTGCCTGCAGCTGTAGCGGTAACAGTTACGGCGCCGGCCATCTTGGCAGAGATCTTACCGTTAGCATCTACGGTTGCGATCTTCTTATCTGATGTCTTCCAGGATAACTTTTCGGAAGATCCGGTAAGTGTTGCCTTCAGTGTCAGAGTCTTGCCGCAGACAACATTTGCAGTCTCTTTATCGATCTTCAATGTAACATCGGCAGCGGCGCCGGTGGGAAATGCAGTCGGAGCCGTGGTAGGCGCGGGAGTAGCTGTAGGCGTTGCAGAAGGTTCTATCGCGGGGATATCACGATGCTCTGCCCTTCCGCAATCAGGGCACGTGCGGGTCTCAACGCCCTTCTTACCTACCTCAGCTTTCGTCGTAACCTTCCATTCACCCCAGTTGTGAGAAGGTTCGAGTTTGATTTCTGTTGGTCTGGTATCAGCCTCAACAGCAATATAATATTCAACATAATTGTAAAATACCTTTGCACCTGCGGGTTCCGCGATCTTCACACAGTTAAGATCAATTCCCTCATACACAGATCCGATCGCAGACCAACCACCTGTTGCATGAACATAAGAATTTTCTATGACAAGAGGTTCTCTATTGGATTCCCTCGCAATCCCATAAATGTCTGACAGACATTCAATATCCGCATCTATTATCTTCAGACCTCCATTAAAACAACACGAAGCTATTGCTTCTTCCGACTTTAAAATGAGTTTCCCGGGACCTGTTATAGTTGCGCTTTCTTCAAGCCTTAAAGGTTCCTCACAATAATCGTCACCGCATGTAATCTTAACATCCTTATTAACCTTTATGGTAAGATCCTTAACATAACTCCTAATACCGCCATTTTCAGGAGAAATAATATTTCCGTTAAGTTCAATTATATTGTTTACAGGATCGTATACTGCTTCCTTTTTCCCGTTCCCGAGAACATCGCTTTTGTTTGACTTGGTAACCGGTATTCCTGCAACCGTAAGGCCGTAGCCCGGGATGATATCTATACTTTTCGCTATAGTCTGTCCGTCAGGCTTGCATACGGAATAACCGCTTCTGTAAACTTCATCAGTATAACTGACTTTATACCGATCCAGTAAAGCAGAATCCTTTATCTCTATGCCACCATTAAAATAACAAATAGAAGCTTTATTAGACCGACAATGTATAAAGGAATTATCTATAGTCAGGTTTTCATCACCGTCATTACCTAAAATACCATATAGACCATATAGATCCAGATTGGCGTCTTTGATCGTCAGATCAGCAAAACAGGCAATGCAAACAGTTACGGAAGGATCTCCACTTACATAAAATTTTCCGGGCCCGGTAATGGTAGTATCAGCCGTGATTCCGATCGCAACCTCATCTTCTGTCGAAACCTTAACGTCTTTCGCGACCTTTATCGTAAGACCCGGCACACTGTGGTGAATGCAATTAACATTCCCGTTCAGTTCAAGCGTGTTCGTCTCGGGATAATATACTGCTTCCTTGTTGCCCTGGCCCAGTATGTCGTCCTTGTTGTCATCATTTACGCCTATTCCTGAGACAGATATTGCGTATTCCTTGTCACTTGCTGCAAGCACATCGTCTTTGCAATTGATCAACTCCGGAAATGAAAGAACGGTCAATGCAATCGTTAAGATCGTAAAAATCGTAAGTCCCGTCTTAATTGATAGTTTCTTAGTCATGTTATATTCCCCCCAAATATTCGTTGTTCCTCTTATACTATCCCTGCAATCTCCCCTGCCTTCTTATAGACTGAATCTTGCGGGATGACACCTCTTACGGAAGAAAGAGGATAGATCCTGGAATTGCGTCCGACAACAGTACCGGGATTTAAGATGGAACCGCACCCGACTTCAACGCAGTCGCCTACTATCGCACCGAATTTCTTAAGGCCTGTCGCGATCTCTCCGCCGTCGTACTTTACGACAACCAAGGTCTTATCGGACTTTACATTGGATGTAATGGATCCGGCGCCGAGATGAGCCTTATACCCCAGAATGGAATCGCCCACATAGTTATAGTGCGGCACCTGAACATTATCGAACAGGATCACATTCTTAAGTTCCGTGGAATTGCCTACAACGGCATTTGCGCCCACCAGTGCATTGCCCCTGATAAAAGCGCAGTGTCTGACCTCGGTATCGGGGCCGATGATCACATTGGGTGCTATATATGCCGTATCGAAGACCTTGGCGCTCTTTGCGATCCAGATATTATCACCTTTGTATTCATAAACATCGGGGTCAAGGGACGCGCCTATAGCCGTGACAAACTCACCAATCCTGGGAAGCGCTTCCCAGGGGTATTTGACATTTTCCAGAAGGTCCGACGCAATCGTATGTGTCAGGTCCAGATATTCATTGATCTCAAACATCAGCAGTTCTCCATTCTCATGTTCAATTACCGAATCTGTTCACGATAAGGTCAGCGATGTCCTGTGCCATCGTCCCGATCTTATCCTTATCATCACCTTCGATCATTACCCTGATCACGGGCTCGGTTCCGGAAGGTCTCACCAGGATCCTTCCTGCATCCCGGAGTTCTTCCGAATAGCGGGCGATAAGTTCTTTTACTTCCTCATCCTCCATGGCGGCCTGCTTGCTGTCATCTGCAACACGGGCAGGTATCAGGACCTGGGGGAGTATGCGGACACAAGAGCAGAGTACAGAGGCCGTCTTGCCGGATCTTACGATGGCGTCAAGGAAAGCAAGACCGGTCAGCATACCGTCACCTGTCGTAGAGTACTCGGACAAGATGACATGACCGCTCTGTTCTCCGCCGACACAGAATCCTCCGGAACGCATCGCCTCGATTACATAACGGTCACCGACCTTTGTCTTTACCAGATTGATGCCTCTGTCTTTTGCCATGATATCAACTCCGAGGTTGCTCATGACCGTAACGACGAGTGTATCGTCCTTGAGCTTGCCTTGTTCTTTCATTGACAAAGCCAGAGCCGACATGATCATATCTCCGTCCAAAAGCTCACCTTTATCATCACAAGCAAGGAATCTGTCGGCATCACCGTCAAAGGCAAAACCCATATCAGCGCCTTCCCTGACAACAGTCTCGGAAAGCAATTCCAGATGTGTCGATCCGCAGTCGCGGTTGATATTGATGCCGTCAGGAGAATTGCCGATCATGATAAGCTGCGCGCCTGTCAGACCGAATACGGTGGACGCATAATCAGACGAAGCACCGTTAGCGCAGTCGAGAACGATCTTAAGCCCCTTGGCATCAGGACATAAGGATCTGATCAGATAATCCGTATAAAACTTCATGGCCTGAGGGAATTCCTCGACTTTGCCTAAGCCTTCGCCCTCCGGAAGATCCTTATAGTAACTGTCGAAATCCGACAATATCTTCTCTATCTCGTCTTCGGTCGCATCGGGAAGTTTATATCCGTCGCGCGAAAAGAACTTGATCCCGTTGTACTCGAAGGAATTATGGGAAGCGGAGATCATGACACCGGCATCAAAGCCTGATGTCCTCGTGACATAAGCGATACCCGGTGTCGGGATCACTCCCGCCAGCATCGCGTCATATCCTGCTGCGGTTATGCCTGCGGCAAGAGCCGACTCGAGCATGGTACCGGAGATCCTGGTGTCCCGTCCGATAAGGATGCGCCCTTTGGCGCCGGACTTATCACCTGCCAGGACTTTTGCTCCCGCAAACCCCAATCTGAAAGCGAGCACTGCGTCGAGTTTACCGTTCGCAATGCCCCTTACACCGTCTGTTCCAAACATACGTGACATATAAGTTAATATCCTCCAAAGATTATTTTCGGGAAAAAGATTCAGATCAATTTACCGAATATACAGTTACAGATACATTCTCGGGCAATTGACGTTCCACACGGAAGTATCTGCCTAATACAGATTCAGTCTTGACATCGAGTTTATAGACTCCGGATGACTTCACATCCAGCTGCTCGTAATCGATATATGCCTTGACATCGGAAGGCGATATATTGCCGATGGCATTCTGACGGCCGACTATTGTCAGTTCACACGTCTTAACGGGACGGGAAGCATCTATTCCCTGTGGCATGTTCTCCGTCTCATACTGGATCGGAACAGTAATGGTCCTGGTTACAACAGGGTTGTTCTGGACCTGGATATAAAGCCACAGAGTAAGAGACAATACCAGCGATATGATAAAGAAGAACACCTTCTGTCCGTTGCTGACCTTCTGTAAACCCTTGATATCTGCAGCGTCACGGGTGAGAACCTCCATCGTCTGAGGCTGAATCCCGCCGGCTTCGACCTGAGTTGTCTTAGGCATTGCATTGCCGCCCTTCTTCTTGCCGTGAGCACCTTTCTTGTGGCTTACCGGAGCTGCGACTCCGAGAAGATAAGACAGGTTTGCCTTCAGTTCTTCTGCCGAGCTCATCTCGAACAGCCTTCCGTTAACGGCAACTGATATGGTACCTCGCTCCTCAGACACTACGACGACTACCGTATCACCTAGTTCGCTGGCACCGACTGCCGCGCGGTGGCGCGTTCCGCTCTTCTCGAGTTCATGCATGGTAACTGACAGAGGGACATGGCATCTTGCGGCGATAATGACTCCTTCTCTTATGAGGAGGGCTCCGTCGTGCATGGGAGAACCTTTGTAGAAGATGCTCTGCAGGACAGAACTCGTAACCGTGGATTCGAAGTGAACAGCATTCTCCTGCTCTGCAAGTTCGTTGAGCTTGGTATTGCGTTCGATCAGTATAAGTGCTCCGGTATAAGATGCCGACATCGCGCCGCAGGCATCACAGATCTCCTTGATGATGGCCTTAGTCTGATCTGCATTGGCATCATTGGCCTTCTTGATGAAGATACCCTTCACCTGTCCGGAAGTCCTGATACCGACAGTCTCGAGAACCCTTCGAAGTTCAGGCTGGAACAGGATGATGAAGAGAATCGCGAAAACATACAGCAAACGGTTGAACAGGAAAGATACCATGTCCATTCCGATTATCGAACAGAAGAATACGAAGAGAAGAACAAGAACAATTCCCTTGATGAGCTGCCACGCTCTCGTCTGTCTTACGAACATGAAGATCCAATAGAACAGCATCGTAACAACAACGATATCTATAACATAGCGGATGAAGTCCCAGCCGTTACCGAAGAACAGGTAACCGCTGTTCAGACTGTGAAACAACTCGTTGATGAACTTTATGATCTGTGTAATAAAATCGCTGTTGCCCATATGTTTTGTCCGTAAGATCTTTTGGATTCAACAGTCATTATAGCATATTAATAATATATGCTAACAACTTATATTGGGCATAATTAGTGCAACAGGCCGTATCAGCCCCCGGATTCAAGGTATTCGTTATAGAGTCTTTCGAGTTCCTGAGCATTATCGGAATATTCTCTGTAGACGGTATCATCCCTGGCGGAGGCAAACATCCCCTCAAGCTCTGCCTGACGGGCTTCGAGCCGCTCAATATCCTGCTCGATCTTACGTATCTTGTTGCGCTCCGCGGCGCGTTCACGTCTCGCTTGAGCCTTATTGGCAACAGGCTTATCATCGGGAATGCTCTCCTTTGCAGGTTCCGGTTCAGTCTTAACGGATTGGGTATTTGGAGTATTCTTGGCTGCATTCCTGTAATACGAATACTTATCGAACAGAGATCCTGTCCCTCCGATAAAACCGAGTACTCTGTCAGCACACTTATCGATAAAGTAACGGTCGTGGCTTACACAGATCACGGCGCCGTCATACATGCCGATGGCATCCTCCAGGATCTCACGGGATCTCATATCCAGATGGTTTGTAGGCTCGTCAAGGAACAGGATATCAGGAGATTCCGCAAGAAGACATCCGAGATACAGTCTGGACCTCTCCCCTCCGGACAACACCTTTATCTTCTTGAACACATCGTCTCCGGCAAAGCCGAATCTGGCAAGATATGTTCTGGCACCGGTCACCGTCATGTCAGTCCTTGATACGAGTTCATCGTAACAGGACAGTTCTTCATCGTCGAAAGGCACGAACTGTCCCATGATGCCGCATTTGGAAGCCTCCGAGATAAGGATCCTTCCCGAAAATCCCGGAACCTTACCGAGGAGGATATTGAGCATAGTTGTCTTCCCGCACCCGTTGGGACCGCACAGGAACAACTTGTCATGTGCCTTGAGTTCGAAAGATATATCACTGAAAAGATCCTTGTCATCAAAGGCCATACCGACCGATTCGGCTCTCAGGAGGATCTTGTCTTCCGCGCCGGACCTGTCCTGAGGGACCGGAGCGAAGCTCATCTTCGCAAAATCCGAAGGCATCCTGGCCCTCTCCTGCTCAAGGATTGCTCCTATCTTGTCTATCATCTTCTCTCTTTGATGGTATCCGGAGATATTGCGGTGAGACAGGAATGTCTGTTTGACATCCTGCTGGTGTTCGAGTTCTTTCTCCAGCTGTTCGATCCTTTCCTGCTGCATCTTGATGAATGCAGCTTTCTGCTCAGCATAGCTGGTATAATTGCCTCTATAGCATGTGATCTGCCCGCCGTCCAGTTCGATAACGCGGTTGGCAAAGCGGTCGATGAAGAATCTGTCATGGGATATAACGAAGACCGCGCCGCCGTAGGATGCAAGAAATCCTTCTAGCCACTCGGCAGCATCGATATCAAGATGGTTCGTAGGCTCGTCCAGCATCAGAATATCGGGGTGTTCCACGGTAAGGCGGGCCAGCGCAAGCCGCATCTTCTCGCCTCCCGACAGACCCGTAAGATCAGATCTGTCCTTAAGATAATCTATTCCCAATCCGGCCAGGGCGTCATTCAGCGCATATTCGTAATCGTAGCCTCCCAGAGCTTCGAACTTACCCGTCGCTTCAGAGAACTCTTCCATAGCCAAAGCGAGCCTGTCCGGATCTTCCGCATAAAGGGAAATCTGCTGCTGTGCCTCCTGCATCCTGCACTCGGCTTCCACAAGAGCTTCGGGCATCAGGGTAACATCAGAGAAGTTCATATCGTTAATGTTCTGGGACAGATAGCCTATAACTGTATTGCCGTGGGTTATGACTTTGCCGGAATCAGGTCTTATATTGCCTTCTATTATCTTGAACAGAGTGGATTTGCCCGCGCCGTTATCTCCGATAAAAGCGATCTTATCACCCTTATTGATGCGCAAAGACACTCCGTCGAGAATGTCTCTGGACGAATAGGACATGTGTATATCTTCAAGACTTAAGTAAGGCACTCCGTAATCTCCGTATGTACTATGTGATATTATCCGATTTACCCGCCGAAAATTTTACCATTATCGGCACATTTGTCATAGCATATATCTATTGCTAAAAATCTGAATAACCATATAATGATACAACATAATATCATTCTTTGTTGACATATCTTCGGCAGACCGTTCAGGGGGCAATAAAGCGGATGCCGTAAGATGTCGATATCTTACTTAGGAGGAACATTACATGTCTCGCAGGACCGATATGGATATGACCGTCGGGAAGCCCCTCTCGATCATCCTTAAGTTCACGTGGCCCTTGTTCCTGGGCAATATAATCCAGCAGCTCTATAACATCGTCGACACCATAATCGTGGGAAGATTTGTCGGGGACAAGGCTCTTGCCGCAGTAGGTTCCACGGGAACACTGATGTTCCTGTTCATCGGCGTTGCCAACGGCATGGTCACGGGATTCTCGGTCCTTACCAGCCAACGGTACGGCGCCAAAGACGAAGAAGGAGTCAAGAAGACTTTCACCAACGGCATATACCTTTGCATAGTCTTAGCTTTGATCCAGACATTATTCAGTATATTCTTCTTAAGGCACCTGCTGGTCTGGATGAACACCCCTGAGAGTATTTTCGATTACGCTTACGCATATATATCGACCATTACCCTGGGAATTACCGCGACCGTGTTCAATAACTATTTCGCATCTCTTCTCCGCGCCATCGGCAACAGCAAGATGCCGCTATTCTTCCTTATGATGTCCGCGGGGATCAACATATTCCTGGATCTGTTCTTCATAATTGTATTCGGCTGGGGGACCTTCGGTGCTGCAATCGCAACGGTTATCTCCCAGGCTTGTTCCGCAGCGGCAGGTGTCACCTACTGTTATGTCAAAGTCCCTGTACTAAGGCCTTCTGCAAGACACTGGAAACTGCACATGACAACTGCCAGAAAGCAGTTTATCTTGGGGCTTCCCATGGCACTGGCCAACGGCATTACGGCATCCGGAACGGTAATAATGCAAAGCGCCATCAACCTCTTCGGAGATGTTGCCGTCACGGCCATCACTGCGGCCAACAAGTTTTCGAGCATAATAAACATGGGTATGTTCTCCATAGGTCAGACCATGCCCGCTTATGTCGGCCAGAACACCGGCGCGCGCAAGATGGACCGGATCAGGGACGGGATCAAGGCTGCCATGAAGATCTTCTCCATCTATTCCGCAGCAGCGGCTGTAATCGTCATAAGCCTCACGCCTATAGTCATGAGGATATTCTTCCCCTCGGGAACGGACATCTCGGTCTATGTTCCCTATGCGATGATATATATCGTCGAGAGCGCCGTCTGTTATATAGCTCTAGCCATGATATTCATTTACAGATCATCAATGCAGGGCGCGGGATTCGCCTTCGTAGCCATGTCCCTCGGGCTCGTGGAGTTCGTTGCAAGACTAATATGCTCTTCCCTGTCCAAGGTATTCCACAACTATTATCTGGCGGTTGGATGTGACCCGATAGCCTGGGTTACCGCAGGTGTCTTAGGCATGATCCTGGCGAACATCGTCTTCCGCAGGCTCAGAAGATCCTGGGAAGATACGAAAGCTTTATCTTGATCTTGTAATGCAACCGTCTTTTGCCATTTGTCCCGAAAAGAATATAATATATGGGATAAACGAGGGGGACATGTAATATGCTGCTTTCTGATCTGCTGACATTTGACGATATCGTTATCCAGTGCCACGACAATCCGGACGCCGACGCTCTGGCTTCGGGATTTGCTCTGTATTGGTATTTTGCGAACAACGGGAAAGAACCCGTATTCATATACCGCGGGATAAACGAGATCAAGAAGAGCAACCTTCTCATTATGGTGGAAGAACTTGAGATCCCCATATCCTACGAACCGGACTTCAACCGTGTTCCCGAGCTCCTTATCACCTGCGACTGCCAGTTCGGCCAAAAGAATGTAACCGATACTCCGGCGGAGAACATCGCGGTAATAGATCACCATCAGGTGACAGTGGACCTTCCCGAGCTGTCGGAAGTAAGAAGCAACATCGGATCCTGTTCCACCGTCGTATGGGATATGTTAAGAGCCGAGGATATGGACGTGAATGAGAATAAGGATCTGGCAACTGACCTTTACTACGGTCTTTATTCAGATACCAACAGGATGAGTGAGATCTCCCACCCTCTTGACCGCGATATGTCTGACTCTCTTATCTATAACAAGAGCCTGGTCAAGATGATGTGCAATTCCAACATCTCTTTGGAAGAACTGAACATCACGGGCAATGCCATATTGAACTTCGCTTATCACGAAGACCTTAAATACATCATCATCGCCGCAGAACCCTGCGATCCCAACATCCTGGGTCTCATCGCGGACTTCACCATGGAGACTGCAGGCGTTGACGTATGTCTTGCATACTTTGCAAACGACGAGCAGATCAAGTTCTCCGTCAGGTCATGTACTGCGGAAGTCCATGCCAACGAGCTGGCTGCATTCCTCGCGGAAGGCGCAGGCGGAGGCGGCGGACACATCTATAAGGCCGGCGGAACGATATGGCCTGAACTTCTGGATGTATCTGCCGATGAATATCTGGGCAAGAGGATCCGCCAGTACTACAATACTTTCGAAGTCATCTACGCCAAAGATGTCACTATCGACACTTCAGATATGAAGATGTATTCCAAGCGCGACCAGAAGCTGGGAGCCGTAAGGCTTGCAGATGTCTTCCCTATCGGAACCCAGGTCGAGATAAGAACCCTGGAAGGAGATGCCGGCGTCACGATATCCGAAGACACTTATCTTATGATCGGTATCGAAGGCGAGATCTGGCCCATATCCCAGGAGAAACTGGAAGAAAGCTATGACGAGACCGGCTTTGTATATCAGGGCGAATTCGAGTACGAACCTGTTATCAAGAGCAAGCAGACCGGCGAAGTCAAGCGTGTTCTTCCCTTCGCCAAAACGGTCATAAGTCCTGAAGGTACCGCAAGGATCTACGCAAAGCCCTTAGACCACGCAATAAAGCTCTTCACCGTATGGAACGACGAGAAATACTATTCGGGCAAGATCGGCGATTATGTCGCAGTAAGAGAAGACGACCCGCATGACATATATATCGTTGCAGGACGTCTTTTCGACAAGCTCTATAAGCCGGCAGGATTATTCTGATAACTCAAAGTCCGTATCTGGTCCTCATATCTTCCGGCATCTTCTGATCCTTAAGGATATCGCGGGCCTTAGCGATAAGATCGTTAAGATCATAATGCTTATAGCTTCCTATCCTTCTATTGGAAGACGACTCTATCGACAAAGCAAAGAACCTGTCTGTCGGACGGTGATGACCGAATGAATCCTGTATATAAGCTGTCTCGACCCAGGAATTCATATCCACTACCGATGTAAGTTCGCCGCACTGGAGATATAAAGCCTTGTTACCGTGATCGAACTCGAAAGTCGCATTCGGGCGGGTATCAACATAATTGCTGATCACGGAAGATGCGATGAACTCCCCGGTATCCGCCGAGTATCTTACGAGTTCTCCTTCGCTGTATGCGACATAGATAAGATCCGTCTTGCCGTCAGTATCCTTATCGATAACAAAGCCAAGCGGCGTCCTTCCTTCACAAGACAGGACAAGACGAACGCTGCCGTCTTCTTTTACCGATGCGATATTCTTACCGTCTGTGATCCAGACCTCTTTATGAGACTTATCATAAACCACTTTATTTGTAATATCCCAGGATTCGGGAAGCGAGACCTTAGTGGTCTTGCCGGAAGATGCATCCAAGATGAGATCTTCTTCCTGTCCCGTAAGGTAGACACGGTCAAGATCCTTGTCATACATCGGAGGGATATCCGGGGTAAAAAAGTCATCCGCGCTCAATTCAAATCTTGCAGTCTGCTGTGTCTTCGTATCCCATAAACAACAATAATAGTTTTTGTTGTCATGATCGTAGAAAGCGATCTTGCCATCATTGAGATACCCCGTTATGCCGGGCCTTACGTATCTGTCATTGACCTGCGTCTCGGTGAAATCGCCGCCTTTGATCGGCGCTGATATAACAAAGATCCCGTCTGTATTGTTCTTTACCATATAAACATAATCCTCGTCTGCGCCAAGGAGCTTGAATCCCGTTGATATACCGGCGCCCGGACCTACCAGGTGTTTTGCGATCAGAGATTGATCCGAAGGATTAATAAGGAGCAGCAGCGCACCGTCATCTGACTGGGTCGTGACCGCAAGGACATTATCATCGATATGCTTCTCACCCAGATAAGATATAGAGGCATCTTCAACTTCCTTGAAATCTTCGTCTACGACATTTGCCTTGTAATAGATGATATCCGTTCCGAAGCTCTTATTAACATATATGCCCTTATTAACTTCGATATTCCTGATCTGATCCGTCAGATAATAAGTGACGCTGAGCACATCATTGCCTTCGCCTGTCACCGGAGTTCCTATTCCGCCGTTCATCGTCATAACGAACGGGATGCCGTCACCGTCATTGTCCAGTACATTTATTATGGATTCGGAAGCATGCCAATCATAGACGATCTGTCCCGCCTCTGCAGAATAGACCGTACATCTGTCACCTTCAAAATAAGCAATAGTCCCGGTATCACCGAGTTCAACAAGTCCTTTGGCATTAGCAACACCGTTGCTGGTATTCTCTACCCGCCAAACCCGGTTCATGGTCTCAGGATCATAACAGGTGATAAATGAAGAATTTGTCCTTAACACAGATGTGCTGTTGAACCTGGCGGATCCGCTGATGCTCAGATTATATTCGACAGTCATAAAGCGGCCATCCTTAGTCCAAAGGATATTGCTTACGGTATATTCTCCTGCCTCATTAGTGACCAGCTTCCCTGTTGCTATATCATAGACACCGGAGAAACCCTCATTATATCCAGTAGAGAACACCATCCCTATCTTCTTCTTATCGGCAGAAAGAGCAAACGCACTTATGGAAGCTTTCTTTTCCTCGGTATTAACATCGAGATCATAAGAATGAAGTATCTCCCCTGACTTCGGATCGATCTTCAGTATCTTCGGGCCATGAGCTGCGCAAAAGATATTCCCGTCATCTGATATCTGAAGTTCTTCATCGAGATAACCGTCCCGGTATTCTGTCTCCCAAATGAACTTGCCTTCTTTAAGGTCAGCACACCTTAAAGTACGGCCGCTTAAGATCAGGAGATTATCATCATCGAAAAGTGACAGTCTTAAAACATTGTCATCAAGGTCCCTGTATTCGAAAAGCTTGGTGTGATCCACCGTGTTCCATGCAACAACGGCCAAAGTCTTATCCCTGGCTGCAAGCGTATTACCCTCAGGGCTTACGACAAAATCATAGACCTGATTAGACATAGAATAATCCCATACGGAATGGATGGACCATCCGTCAGGTCCTTTATAGGCCAAAGTCGCGTCTGCCAAAGCGCAGACAGCCTCTGATGTTACGGGCTTATCGTCACCTTCTCCTGCCGGAAGAGCTTCCAGCGCAAGGAACAAAGCTCCGATGCGGTCTTCGTTCTCCAGAAGGTTCTCCGACTCTTTGGCAAGATATCTGGATCGTGAGATCAGGGAATCCTTATATGCCGCATCGATCTTCTGCCTGCTGTAGAACATATATCCCGCGAAAGCCAGGGCTGCGGCAAGGATAATGCCACCGATGGCAGCTGTACGTCTCATCCTGTATGCTCTCTGGCGTCTTACGAGTTCATCGTAAGAACATCCCACCAATGCGGCGGCAAGACGGGGAAGTTCTTCTTTCTTGGCCCTGCCGAATGGCATCCTGTAATCGCAGGACAAAGGCTCAACCGGAACTTCTATCTCTACAGGATTACCGTCCGCTCCGGGAACAGTCCTGACATCCCTCTTCAAGACATCGGGAATGACCTCTTCGGGTTCACCCCCGGCCAATACGGTAAGGATCTGCTTCTTTGTATGGTTCTTGAGGAAGAACGCTATCTCACGCTCAACCCACACCGACTGCTTGGTATTGGGCGAACAGATAACGATAAGATAATCCGCCTTCTCCAACGCGTTTGAAATGGTATCGGTAAGATCAGACGTAATGGGAAGTTCGTCCTTGTCACGGAAGATCCTCTCTATCTTCTTCTTACCTGTCTTCTTCCTTATTCTGTGAGGGATATGGAAATGCTCCAGGCTGCGCTGAACATGTTCTGCCACCTTGTTATCCAGGTCAGCATGTTTGTACGAGATAAACGCGTTATAAAACTCAATCATGATACTTTTCCCCTTATATCCATAATCTACACAATTATATCAAATAATCCCGCACCTTTATGATTACGTTATTAACCTATTGCAAACAAACTGAGAACAAAACGATTCAAATGATTAATCATTTTCATCAGAATCAAATTGACCAGAATTACAATCATCTATGAAGGAAAGATATTGTTCATCATCGGAATCAGACTGAACCCGTTCATTGAATTCTTCAAGATAATCCTCATTCCATATTATAATATTCAGAATGCGCATTTCTATGATAATGAAAGACCCGAGAGCCTATGAATTATGGCTCCCGGGTTATTTCAAACCGATCTTGGTGGAGCATACGGGGTTCGAACCCGTGACCTCTACACTGCCAGTGTAACGCGCTCCCAGCTGCGCTAATGCCCCAAAGCAAAGAGATTATAGCATTTACCCGAGCCTGATTACAAGTGTCAGATTACAGAATACCGATCTTATTCCCCTGCTATCATGCGGGCGACATGGATGCCGCTGGCAGACGCATGGGACAGTGAATGGGTTACTCCCGAACCGTCTCCGATGATATAAAGTCCCGGATATCTTGTCTCGAGATTGCCGTCGATCGCAACTTCCATATTGTAGAACTTTACTTCCACGCCATAGAGCAATGTATCGTCGTTAGCTGTACCGGGAGCGATCTTATCGAGCGCATAGATCATCTCGATGATGCCGTCTAAGATCCTCTTGGGAAGCACAAGGCTCAGATCACCGGGTGTTGCCTGAAGAGTAGGCCTTACGGTGGATTCATCTATTCTGGACTGATTGGATCTTCTTCCGCGCATAAGGTCTCCGAACCTTTGGACTATAACGCCTCCTCCCAGCATGTTTGAAAGCTTGGCAACAGATTCTCCGTATCCGTTGGAATCCTTGAAGGGTTCCGAGAAGTGCTTTGCGACAAGGAGCGCAAAGTTCGTATTAGCGGACTGCAGTTCGGGAGAATCAAAGCTGTGTCCGTTAACGGTCACTATCCCGTTGGTATTCTCATTAACCACATACCCGTGGGGGTTCATGCAGAATGTCCTTACAAGGTCCTCGAACTTCTCCGTCCTGTAAACGATCTTACTCTCATAGAGTTCATCCGTCAGATGCTCGAAAACAACAGCCGGAAGTTCTACTCTCACTCCAAGATCCACACGGTTGGAATAAGTCTCGATATCGAGATCCGAACAGACCTGCCCGATCCATTTGGATCCCGACCTGCCCACAGAGACAATACACTTATCACAAGAATAAACATCCCCGCCAACCGTTATCCCGAAAGTTCCGTCGTCTTTTACGATTATCTTCTCGACATAAGAATCAAAGAAGAAATCCACTTTATCCTTAAGGTCCGCGAACAGGTTCTTTAAAACTTCGAAGTTCTTGTCCGTACCGAGATGCCTTACGGATGCATCAAGAAGATAGAGTTTATTCTCCAAACAGAGCTTGCGGAACTTGGTTCCTGCGGTCGAATACAGCTTTGTCCCTTCTCCGCCGTGCGCAAGATTAACGGAATCCACATAGTGCATAAGATCCAGGGCCCGCTCCTTGCCGATATGCTCGTAGAGCGTGCCACCGAAATCGTTGGTGATATTGTATTTGCCGTCAGAGAAAGCTCCGGCTCCCCCGAATCCACGCATGATCGCGCAGGACTTGCAGTTGATGCAGGACTTGACCTTGACGCCGTCGATCGGGCACTTGCGCTGTTCCAAAGGGTGTCCGGCTTCGAACACCGCGACCTTCAGATCAGGGGCCTTCTTCGCAAGTTCATAAGCGGAGAAAATGCCTCCGGGGCCTGCACCGATGATGATGACATCATATCTGTCCATGGGGAGTCCTCCCTGTATTAAGAGCCTTTAACGTCCTTGAAAGTATCTTTCGCGAAAGCCATGATCTTGGTATCTTTGTTATCGAACAGCAGGCTGTACTGCAGCTCATGGTAGAAATTTAGTATCTTGCTGTCCGCTTCACATGCCACATCATTGTTATAAGCATATTTGCCTTCATTCTTGGAATAGTATCCGATGGCATTTATGGAAGGGATGTCCTTCTTTATACTGTCAATGACCTGATAATATGCGGGCATCTTGATCCCCGCAACGCGCATGACGTCAAGGGACAGATAGTTGAGGCTCGTTACTTCTTCGCCGGTCTCATGTCCTTCCTTGAGCGCGGGATCCATATCGTAGTTAGTCCAGATGATATAAGGCGTGATATAGCTGGACATTCTTCCGGGAGCGAAGTTGTTCGTAAATGCCTGCATTTTCGGCTGGTGGTCACCGAATACGAGGACAGTATACTTCTCATCACAACCCTTGAGATAATCAAGGAGATATTCCAAAGCCTCATCGCTCTTGGAAAGACAGGTAAGATATGTATTGACCTGAGTCTTCTCACCGGAGAAAACGTAATCAACATAATTATGCAGAGGCATGTTGGGATACTCGATAGAATAACCGCCGTGATTCTGCATGGTGATGAGGAAGTTAAAGGTCTTCTGTCCCTTCGACTCTTCGAGTTTGTTTATAAGATTCCTGTATGCGCACTTATCGGAAACATATTCACGGTAAAGATCTGCATCAGTATAATCGAAGTCATCGATAAACATGTACTCCTGGAATCCGATATGAGGATATACATTCGTACGGTTCCATCCGGATGCAAGATAAGGGTGCATAGCTCTTGTGGAATATCCCATATCGCGGAGAGCCCAGGCAAGAGAGTATGTATCCTTCTTGATGTATGTTGAGTAAGGAATTGTTCCCGTGGGAAGGAATGCCGTGGAGATGCCGGTGAGGAACTCGAACTCGGAGTTAGGCGTGTTGCCTCCGTAAACCGAAGACAGGGCATATCCGTGGATCGTATTCTCTTCGAGGGAATTCCAGTAAGGCGTGGGATCCTCGTAGCATCCGAGCATGATGGTATAGTCCCTTGCCTGCATATATGATTCGTTCATGATGACGATAACATTGGATGCATCCTCTGCACTTCCCTTATCGGTCATATCGATGCCGAGAGCATCTATCTCGGCATTGACCTTATCCACCGAATAACCTTCCGGAGCTTCAGGGAACATCGTCAGTGCAGACAACGACACATTCATGAAGAGACCGTTGTAAGCAGAACCCTTGTCTTCCCATGCCTGAAGTGAATGAGACTTGCTCCAGGTCTTAAGGTTCGCGATAAAGATCGCGGAGAAGGCACAGGACAGAGCTGCGAAGATCGCCATCTTTGCAGGGAGCGGCAGGATCTTGTTGTCTCCCTTGAACCTGAACATGGCGATGCAGAACAGAGCAAAAGGGACCACAACAAAAAGAAGCGGCGGCTTGATGTTGAAGTGATATGTTCCGACAACGTTCATTGCCGTTCCTGCGGATTGGAAATCCGTGAACAGGAACTCGTGTCCTCTGCCCGCATAAACAAAGAAATTGGTAATGCCCAGGAGCATAAAGAAGACGGGAGTTGCGATCACGGCAGCTCTCCTCTTCAGGCATACGAATCTGAAGAAGAAATAAAGCGCGATAACGATCGTTATCTCATAGAGCCATCTTGTCTTATCTGCATGGTACATGACCATATAAAGCGAGTTATATTCAACAACCTTAGTATGATTGATAAGGTTGATCATCTGCATAAAGAAGATCGAGAAGAAAGCCGCAACCACCGGGAAGATCACATCGAAAGCGATCTGTACGAATCTTGCAGGTCCCCTGTCCTTGAATTCAAATGTAAACAGGCTGATGATAAACAGCACCGCATACCAGATAATGCAGTCCCAGAACTGTCCTGCAGCCGCTATACTTCCGGTAACAGCCAACGCCAAAGCTATGACGATCCTGACGATATCAAGCTTACCTAACGAAAACTTAACGCTCATATTCACTCCTCTTATTCAAGTTAGCCTATTCAAACCAGCATATTATAATATAAAAGTCGGAAAATATATGTTTAGATTTGATTGCATTTTGTTATGTGATTTAGTTCAAATTCACCAACAAATCAAAGGTTGGATCTTTTTTCTCCGTTTGCATAAAAAATCGGCATAAAATACACAGTTCTTATGCCGAATCTTATTTTGCTGTTTCAGCAGGTCATTCGCCCTTTAGTTCTGCCAGGCGCTGCTTCTTGGCATCAGGCCCGTAGGATTCGATCAGATGCATCCTGGCAATTGCGCGCTGTTTCATATAGAAAGCGTCGTTAGGATATTTATGCGAAGTGTCCTTCTTCTGCTCTTCAATAGTATCGCAGGCGATCTTATACGATTCGAAGATCCTGCCGACGGAGATCTCTTCGGGCCATTCGGCAGAGTTGCAGACGATCATGATAAGAGACTGTCCTATCTCACTGTATCCTTCTGCCGCGAAAAAGTGCCTTATGCCTTCATCATCGCGGATAGTGACGATACCGGGAGTTATGGATACGACCTGAGGCTCATGTCCCGCCATGACGCCCATGGCGCCGTCTGTCGCAGGGATCGTGGCAGAATAGACATCGCCCTCAAAGAACACCCGGTCAGGCGTTACCACAACTAGACGTATGACATTTTCCATATTATTAGCTGCCATCTGTGCCGGTCCTTAATCTCAGGTAATTTCCTTATATGCCGCAAGAACATCGTCGAGTCCGCCCTTCATAAAGAAGCACTGCTCGGGGATGTGATCCAAAGAACCGGAGATAAGCTCGCCGAAGGCTTTAACCGTCTCGGAAACAGGAACATAACGGGGCGCAAAACCGGTGGAGTCTGCCGTGACAAAGAAAGGCTGGGACAGGAATCTCTGCACCTTACGGGCACGGGATACGGTCTTGCGGTCTTCTTCGGACAGCTCTTCCATACCGAGGATCGCTATAATGTCCTGAAGCTCCTTATAGCGCTGGAGCATCTCCTGAACCTTACGGGCAACATTGTAATGCTCGGCACCGACAACGGATTCCGTAAGGATACGTGATGATGATTCCAGAGGATCGACAGCAGGATAGATACCAAGCTCAACAACGGATCTGGACAAAACGATGTTTGCGTCAAGATGGGCAAATGTCGTGGCAGGAGCCGGGTCCGTGATATCATCGGCAGGAACATATACAGCCTGGATCGACGTGATGGAGCCGTTACGGGTGGATGTGATCCTCTCCTGAAGTTTTCCGACCTCTCCGGCCAGAGTAGGCTGGTAACCTACGGCAGACGGGATACGGCCGAGAAGAGCCGATACCTCGGAACCTGCCTGGACGAATCTGTAGATATTATCGATGAACAAGAGCACGTCCTTCTTCTTCTCATCACGAAGATACTCGGCCATGGTAAGTCCTGTAAGCGGCGCTCTCATCCTGGCACCGGACGTCTCGTTCATCTGTCCGAAGACCATAATCGTCTTATCGATAACTCCGGACTCGTTCATCTCACCCCAAAGGTCGTTGCCTTCACGGGATCTCTCGCCGACACCGGTAAATACGGAATAACCGCCGTGCTCACTGGCAATGTTGCGGATAAGCTCGAGGATAAGGACTGTCTTGCCGACACCTGCGCCTCCGAACAGACCGATCTTGCCGCCCTTTGCAAAAGGTACAAGAAGGTCCAGGACCTTTATACCGGTCTCAAGTACGGACTCCGAAGGGAACTGCTCGGTAAATGTGGGAGAGGGCCTGTGGATAGGCCAGTAATCGTCAGCTTCAACGGGACCGCCTTCATCAATTGCGCGGCCCAATGTATCAAAGAGTCTTCCCGTGATCTTCTCTCCTACAGGAACCTTAACCGGTGAACCCAAAGATTCAACAGGCATTCCTCTCATAAGGCCTTCGGTTGCATTGAAAGAGACGCAGCGGACGGTATTGGAACCCCTTTGCTGAAGGACTTCCGCGAAAACATCCTTGTCGGACGGGACCGTTATGTCACGGCTTACGGGGATCCTGACGGCATCATTGACCTTCGGGACATCTCCCCTGTCAAACTCACAGTCGATTACAGGTCCTATTATCTGTACTACTTTTCCGATCGCCATATCTTTATCCTCTCTTAATCAACACTATGCTTTTATGATCACGATGCGTCAGATATTGTCTGCCTGCTGCGCACCGTTAATTATCTCCGTAAGTTCAGTCGTTATCTTAGCCTGTCTTGCGCGGTTCGACAGGAGTTCCAGCTTCTTCATCATCTCTTCGGCATTATCCGTCGCGTTCTTCATCGCGGTCAGTCTTGCGCTCTGTTCTGACTCATATGCCTCCACCATAGCGCCGTACACCATGGCATTGATATATGAATCGATAAGGTAGTCGAACACCGCAACGGCATTGGGATGATAGCTCATTGCCGCACCTGGATTCAGAGCTATTCCCGCATCGTTAACGTTTTCGGGCAGGATCTGAGACATTGCCCTCGTATCTACCGGCAATAACCTTATGACCTTGGGAACCATGTTGATGGATGACTCCATCTCCGTATAGATCAGATAAACAAGGTCGAACTCGTGATTTAAGAATTTTGTCCTGATGATCGTTCCGACTTTGCGGGCCTGATAGAATGTAGGCTCGGTGATGGGGAACGAGAAATCCCGGTTGACATTGTATCCTGCGCGGATCAGCTTATCACGTGCAAGCTTGCCGAAAACATAGAGTTCATAGTTCGTAGAGACCCCTTTACGGGTATTCTCCAGCGTCTTCATACGGACATGTTCTTCCGTGATCTTGACCATGTTATTGTTATAGGCTCCGGCAAGTCCCTGGTCTCCTGACAGGACGAAGCAGGCGATCTTCCAGACATCACCTTGTGCCTTCTGCTTCAATGTGCAGAACGGGTTGTCGATCTCCTCGGAATTATTAGTAATCTCCTGCATGCTCTCGGCGCACAGACGGAAGAACGGATACATTGCATCGTGAAGAGCCGTAGACCTCCGCATCTTCGCAGAACTTACGAGCTGCATGGCGTTGGTCATCTGGCTTATATCGTTAACGCTCTTTATACGCTTCTTTATGTCATTGAAGTTATCCATATAAGAGCCGCCTTATTCTTCCTTGTTGTACTCCGTATGCTCAGTCAGATAGACTTTCTTGAACTTATCGTACAGCTTATCTATCCTTTCGGCGAATTCGTCGGTCAGGATGCCTTTATCATTCAAGGCAGCATAGGTCTTGGGATGCTTGATCTTGAACATGATCAGGAACTCCTCGACATTCTCCTTGATATCCTCTTTGGCAAGGAAGTTCAGTTTATCCGTAGTCGCAACATAAAGAGAGATAACCTGATCCGCAACCGTCAAGGGCTTATACTGTCCCTGCTTGAGGATCTCGTTAAGGACTACGCCTCGCTTGAGCTGCAGCTGTGTATTCTCATCAAGGTCAGATCCGAATTGGGCAAATGAAGCCATCTCACGGGCCTGAGCCAAAGCGATACGCAAAGGTCCTCCGACCTTCTTCATAGCTTTGGTCTGAGCGGCGCCGCCGACACGGGATACAGACAGACCGGCATTGATGGCAGGTCTCTGGCCTGAGAAGAACAACTCAGGCGACAGATATATCTGACCGTCGGTAATGGATATTACATTGGTCGGAATATATGCCGAGATATCATTACCCTGAGTCTCTACGATAGGGATAGCGGTAATGGAACCGCCGCCCTTCTTGTCAGACAGCTTAGCAGCACGCTCGAGGAGTCTCGAATGCAGATAGAAAACATCACCCGGGTAAGCTTCACGTCCCGGCGGACGGCGCAGCAGCAATGATATCTCACGATAGGCCTGTGCGTGCTTGGACAGGTCATCATAGATGATCAGTACATCCTGGTGGTAATCGTACATGAACTTCTCTGCCATGGCGCAGGCCGCGAAAGGCGCGATATACTGCATGGCGGCAGAATCCGAAGCGGACGCGGCAACGATGACCGTGTAATCCATGGCCTTATTCTTTTCGAGCGTACGGGCCAGGGAAACGATATTGCTCATCTTCTGGCCGATAGCAACGTAAACACAGATGACATCATTACCGCGCTGATTGATTATGGTATCTACGGCGATCGCGGTCTTTCCTGTCTGACGGTCGCCGATAACGAGTTCTCTCTGACCCCTTCCTATAGGCGTCAGGGCATCAATAGCTGTGATACCTGTAGCCATAGGCTTATTAACGGGGGATCTGTCAAGGATTGAAGGAGCAGGCGACTCGATAGGCCTTGTCTCCGTATATTTAATGAGTCCCTTGCCGTCGATAGGTTTGCCCAAAGGATTTACGACACGGCCCACAAGACCGTTACCTACAGGAACAGACACTGTTGTCAGTGTTCTCTTTGCAAGCTGTCCCTCTACCACGGAATCCTCTCCGGACAGAAGAACGATACCGACCTTATTACGCTCGAGGTTCAGCGCGATACCCTCGGCACCGCCGGCAAAAGATATAAGTTCGGACTGCATACAGTTGGCAAGACCGGATACCATCGCAACTCCGTCACTGAGAGATGTAACGGTGCCGACCTCATCAGCCGTGCTTCCCGCAAGGAATGTTTCTTCAAGTCTTGCATCGATCTCATCCTCGCTCAGAGCCTTGAGCTCGATGCTGTCAAGACTTACAAGAGATGACTCGGGAAATTTATCAAGGGTTTCCTTGATCTCAGCCTTAATGCTTCCCTTGTCGACCGTACCGGTCTTCTCGTCGGTCTCCCTGTTGGTCTTGATATAGTTACTGATACGGTTGAGCTGTCCTTTGATGGAATAATCGTATCTGGAACCCTTGTAATAGAAGATCACGCCGCCGATCAGAGACTCATCATACTCTATGGAAAGCCTGTAATTGGGTATGTCATTAGTTTCCGCAAACTTTGCGGCCATCCGGGTGATCTGTTCTTCGGTGATGTCTCCGGCCGAGACTACACGAAGCTGGGGGCCCCTGATCTTGGACCTTCTGTCTTTGTTATCTGAGACTTCAGACATCCTGCTTCACCTCGGCATTTATAACATCTTCAGTATGTTTTGCTGCCATAGCCGCAAGGTTGTCATGGGGGACAGCCTCGCCTAATATACGCTCGGCAACTGTAACCGCAAGATCCGAAATATCATCCTTCATATCCTCGATGGAGGATATGCGGAGCTTAGCGGCATCATCTTCAGCTCTTGCGATGATCGCTGCAGCTTCCTCTTCAGCGTTCTGGATGATAACGTCAGCCTGCTTCTCGGCATTGGACTTGGCGTCCTCGATGATGACCGATGCTTCCGCCTTGGCATCATCTATTATCTGCTGGCTGTTGTCGGCAACTTCAGAAGCCTTGGCATTAGCTTCCTCGGCAGCGGCAAGTTCGCTGTTCAAGGCATCACGCCTCTCCCTCATCGCCTTGATGATCTTACCGTAAACAAGTTTCTTGATAATGATATATGCGACGATAAGATTGATTATCGTAAATACGGCCGTGACCGCATATCCCGCGAACTGGTCGGGAGTAAAAAGACCTGTGGTCTCTTCTTCTGCTGCCGCAATTATATTCAATGCTTGATAGAACATCTTACAAATGAACTCCTTTAACCTTTGTTACCGGGATACCGGGATCAGCTGACCGTAAAGATGAGCAGGAGTGCTACAACAAGCGCATAGATGGCGATGGACTCGATAAAGACGATAGCCGTAAGGAGCAGCGTCTGGATCTTACCGAAAACCTCAGGCTGTCTTGCACCGGCATCAACTGCGTGAGCGGTAGCGATACCCATACCGAGACCCGGGCCGAGAGCGCCAAGTCCGATGGCTATACCTGCAGCAAGAGCTGCCATTGCTTTGGGATCTATCCCTGAAGCCGTCTCTCCTGCGAAAGCGATAAATGCAGAAGCTGCTGCGGGAAGATTAGAAAGGATCTCAAACATCTAAAATACCTCCTTTTATCAAGCGGCCGCCACGGGCGACTCGGATGTTCGTGCGTTTTTCTTTGCGGCCTTCTTGGCCTTCTTGGCTTCCTTCTTCTTCAATTTCTCGGGATCGGCAGGCTCGTGGGCAGTCTCAACGATCTCACCGATGTAAGACATCGTAAGATAGGAGAATACGACTGCCTGGATCAAGCCGTCCAGGATATCGAACCACAGTCCGAATACACCGGGAACGATGCAGGGGACCAGGATGTAAAGAAATTCCATAAAAACAAATGCGCCGAATACGTTACCGAAAAGACGGAGCGACAACGACATCGGCTTAATGATAAAGTCTAATATCTTGAAGGGGATCATGGCCGGCATAGGCGAAGTCATATACTTCATAAATCCCTTGATGCCGACAAACCTGATAGACATAACGATTACATAGGTCATGGCAAACAGTGCCATTCCTACCGGGAACGCGATATTCTTCGCAGGCGGGGAAAGCTTGAATGCTGATATAACATTACATCCGGCGATAACCGCGCCGATGGACATGATCATGGGGCAGACCTTCTCAGCCTGTTCCCTGTTCATTCCGAAACTGATGCAGACATTGATGACAAGATCCACCAAAAGCCACATGGCAGTCTGTCTCGTATTAGGCTTCTTGCTGATGCCTCTTGTAAGAAGGTACATCAATACGATCATTACTGTGATCGCTATCCATGAAACGATGATCGCATCTGTGATAACTGCCTGAAAATCACCGATCATGAAATACTGCTTCCACTGAAGTATTCCGTGATTGATCTCTTCACCGATATTCCCTATCTTCAGCTCTTCGACGAACTTTTCCCCAAAAGCTTTCAGAAACTCAAGGAACCACATGGCACCCGCCTCCCGTTTTTGCTAAAGTCATTTTAACTCAAAAAAAATATAAAACAACCTTATATAATATACAAAAGCAAAGCGCCCCCGCTGTCTTTACTGTATAGTCTGTCAGACCTGAGTCTTATCAGGGTCTCCGTAGGCTCTGCTGTTTTGAACCATCTGTCGTTTTTCGAGGGGAATGGTTCAATTTTCGATCCGGATCATACTCTTTTTTGCACCAACAGGCAGTTTTTGAGGCGTTTGGTTCAAATAAAGGTCGAAAAATTGAACCATCATGCCAAATAACAGCAGGATGGTTCAACACCGGATAACATATGGGATCCCGTAAAAGTTCGGGCCGGACCTCAGATCATTGATCCGGCTTAATTCAGATTACTTGAAAAGCTTTTCTTCCTGAGCCTTTATATCGCCTACGCGCTCGGCGTGGCGCTCACCGGCAAATTCTTCGGCAAAGAAGGCATCGACCATGGACAATGCCAGGGACGATCCGACTACACGGGCTCCGAATGCAAGGATATTGGCATCATTATGCTGCCTGGACATCCTGGCCATGAACTCGTTGTTGCAAAGACCGCATCTGATACCCTTGTACTTATTCACTACGATGGATATGCCGATCCCGGTCCCGCAGATGGCGATACCCCTGTCAGCCCTGCCTTCAAGGATGTCTTCTGCGATCTTCTGGCCTGCTGCAACATAGCTGTACGGCAGATCTGCCGTGTCTGCGCCGCCTTCGATTACCTCATAGCCCTTCTCCTCAAGATGGGCCACTACGAGCTTACGGAGCTCATATCCTGCGTGATCTGATGCAATACTTACTCTCATAACTTTATCTCCATTCTCAAATATCATGTCTTAAGTGCTTGAACGTCTTATTGCCTGAAGCGTAATCTCCGACTATGTTGCCGGATCCTATCAGTTTGTACTTATAGGATACCAGACCTTCGAGACCTACAGGGCCTCTGGCATGCAGCTTGGAAGTGGATATTCCTACTTCCGCGCCGAACCCGTATCTGAATCCGTCGGCAAACCTTGTGGAACAGTTGACAAGAACACTTCCGGAATCGACCCTGCCCATGAATATTTCTGCCGAAGCTTCGTTAGCCGTAATGATCGCGTCTGTATGGCCTGATCCGTACTCATTTATATGATCACAGGCTTCCAGGACACCGTCTACGATCTTGACGGACACCTTCATATCCAGATACTCATGATGCCAGTCCGACACCGCCTCACAGCCGTATGTGCTGCTTACATAATCGTCACCGAAAAACTCGACTCCGTTGTCCTTCAGCATATCAAGGAGCTTAGGGAGCAATGTATCCTTGAGAGGCTCATCAACAAGTATGGTCTCGGTGGCATTACAGACCGAGACATACTGAGTCTTGGCATCAAGAACAACCTTCAGCGCAAGATCGGGATTGCAGTCCCTGTCGATAAAGGTGTGGCATACGCCGTCAGCATGCCCCATAACAGGGATCTGGGTATTCTTCATAATGTACTGAACGAACTGATTGGATCCTCTCGGAATGATAAGATCGATATATTTATCCAGGGACAGCATGCCGTTGACATCTTCTCTGGACTCCAGAAGATTAAGCCACCCTTCAGGGAGCCCTGCGGATATTCCTGCGGTGCTGATGACATCCGCAAGGATACGGTTGGTATTTGCTGCCTCGGAACCGCCCTTAAGGAATACGGCATTGCCGCTCTTAAGACAAAGGGACGCGATCTGTACAAGAGCATCGGGGCGGCTCTCGAAGATAACACCGATAACGCCGATGGGACAAGTAATACGGTAAAGCTCGAGACCGTCATCCAAAGTCGTATGGAGGTTGACCTTGCCGACAGGGTCCTCAAGGCCTATAAGGCTCCTGATACCGGTAACGGAATCGTTGAGCTTATGAGAGTCATACTTGAGTCTCTTAAGAAGAGGCACAGCCAGATCTTCCGCCTCTGCATTTACCAGATCTTTTTTATTAGCCTCGATGATGGCGTCCTCATTGGCAAGCAGAGCTTCACAGACTGCAGCAAGGGCATTATTCTTGACATCACTGTCAAGGACAGCCATGTCGATCGAAGCCTTCTTTGCGGCAATTGCCATATTAGAAATATCAGACATATATCATTCCCTTTCGTTATTTTTCGAATAGATTATATCCCAAGATATACTTTTGTTAAACATCCAGATAATGTTCAAAATGTTCAAAACTTTGTAGATAATTCCAAAACAAGCATCCGAATGTAAATATGCCTCAAAATGTCCTGATTTATTGGATCGAAAAAATTTGAGTCAAACTATTGACAAAACAATTACAAACAGATTGCGAAAACGTTAACTCAATAAATGCGGGCTTTGCAGGCGTTTTAAAAGTATGTTCGATTTACCCTGTCCATGCAGCGCGGACACAAAAAAGTTGAAAATTCCTATTGACATCATTCATAAAAGATAAAACCTGTTTGATATAATTATCACATGGATATAGTCATTACTACATTATTCGGATTAGAGACTTTGACCCGCATCGATCTTGAATCCTGCGGTTACACCAAGGATCAGATCAGAGTATCTGACGGTCAGGTTGTTCTTACCGTACAAGACGAAGGTTTTGCCGACGATGTCGCCCGTGTCAATATGTTCTGCGGGTGCGCAGAGCGTGTATTCTTCTCTGTCGGAGAATTCAAGGCAGAAGACTTTGACTCATTTTTCGATGAGACATCATCTCTTCCCTGGTCCGAATTCATTCCGGACGGCTGGGCGTTTGTTATCACCGGTTATTCCCGCAAGTCGAAGCTGTTCGGAGTTCCCGCAATGCAGTCTCTCGCCAAAAAGGCGATCTGCAGATCCATTGCAAGATCAAGGGGACTTCAAGACGACGCCCCGGTTGAAGAAGACAGTTCGCTCGGTACAGTTAAGATCCAGTTCGGCATGGTATCCGACCATTGCCGCATGATGATAGACACGACCGGTGCGGGACTTCATAAGAGAGGCTACCGTCCCCTTACCCACGAAGCGCCTATAAGGGAGACTCTTGCGCTCGCTATGGTAAGACTTGCAGGATTTCGTCCCTTCACAGAAGAAGCCCTGTACGACCCTTTCTGCGGGTCAGGAACCATAGTTATCGAAGCGGCAAGGTACGCTCTGGGGATCGCACCCGGACGCGACCGGATGTTCGGGTTTACCGAGCTTCCTTATATCGGACGCAAGCCTCTCGTTAATGCAAGACAGGAAGCCCACGACAAGGAAGACCTGTCTCCTCTGGATGATATCTTTTTCGCAGGGTCGGATATCGACCGCAAGGCTGTAGCTTCCGCCAAAGCAAATGCTGAATCCGCCGGGGTATCAGGCTTTACGGGATTCGAAGTAAAAGATGCACTTAAGCTCGACCCCGCAAGACTTACGGAAGACACGGGATTTGCAAGGAATATAATCATCACCAACCCGCCCTACGGAGGCCGTCTCATGACTCCCGAGGAAGCCGCCGAGATATATAAGAAGATAGCGCGTCTCTACCTCACATCCCGGGGAATGTGCCGCAAAGGCATAAGACTTTCCGTTATCACCCCCGATAACGATTTCGAGAAAGCCACGGGATTTAAGGCGGACAAACGCTATAAGCTCTATAACGGCAACAAGATCTGTCATCTGAATAATTACTATAAGCTGGATAAAGACAATGGGTAATGCAACAACAAGGACCATCACCTTCTTCGATCCTGCAAAGATCGCCATATCAGGACAGGCTTTCCGCTGGCATATCATCGACGATACCCACACGGAACTTGTAGCATTCGGAAGATATCTTCAGATCGCGGCTTTAGGAGAAGACAGATTCGCATTAAGCTGCACGGAGAAGGAGTTTGAATCCGTCTGGCAAAGATACTTCCACCTGGACTTCGATTATCCGGCTGCCGTAGCCTCAATACCTTCTTCTGACAGCTATCTTACGAAGGCCGCAGAATTTTCCTACGGTATCAGGATCCTGCGTCAGGAACCCTGGGAAGCCCTCATAAGCTACATTATCTCCCAGAGAAGATCCATCCCGTCCATAATGACTTCCGTAGAACGCCTCTGTGAAGCCTGCGGGCGCAAGATCCGTGTTCCGTCACATATGGATCCTCCCTTCGTAAGTCCTTCCCGAAAAGCTTATTATTCCTTCCCCTCCCGGTCGGAGATGTCTGCCATGACACTTGACGATATCACCTCCCTCGGAGTCGGATACAGGGCATCTTATATAGACAACACAGTAAAACTCGACCCGCCTCTTGACGAATGGAACAGCCTTACGGACGACGAGCTGTTCGCAGCCCTCACTTCTCTCAAAGGAGTCGGTAAGAAAGTCGCCGACTGCGTGATGCTCTTCTCTTTCGGAAGGTGCAGCAGATTCCCCGTAGATGTCTGGATCGGAAGGATCCAGGACAGATACTACGGCGGATCTTTCGACACATCACCATACCCCGACTCGGCAGGGATAATGCAGCAGTTCATGTTCTTCTATGAAAGATGCCGTAACCTGTGATACGATAAACATATCCTATATTTCAGGGGGGCGACCATGAAGACACTTGAAGAATATATTGATGTCATTCCCGATTTTCCTACCGAAGGAGTTATGTTCCGCGACATTACCTCCGTCATTCAAGACCCCGACGGATTCCGTCTGGCGATAGACAGTCTCATGGAACACCTGGAAGGCGTTGATTTCGACATCATCATAGGGCTTGAGTCCCGGGGCTTCATCTTCGGCGCTCCCATCGCATACGAAATGAATAAGTCCTTAGTCCTCGTCCGCAAGAAAGGCAAGCTCCCCAAGGAGACTATCGCTGAGGAATATTCGCTCGAATACGGTTCCGCCACGATTGAGATCCATAAGGATTCCATCCTCCCCGGGCAGAAGGTCGTCATCATAGACGATGTCATCGCCACGGGCGGCACGGTCAAGGCTGCCGCAAACCTTGTGGAACGCCTGGGCGGCAAAGTAGTCAGGATCCTGTCCCTTATGGAACTTAAAGGTCTTAACGGAAGGGATATTCTGTCAGGATATGACGTTGATGTCCTGATCTCCTACGAAGGCAAATAATAACTTCAAAACTCATTCATTAACCTTCTGACAGCTCCTGTCGTTACCGTAAATTGCATTTGCCGTTACGGTACAGTAATGATCTGCCCCGATTACAGTAATATGATACTGTAATCGGCAGTTTTCGTTACTGTACAGTAATTTTATTACGGATTTACAGTAACAAAAAGCTTATTGTTAGCAGTATCGTTTGCCTCCTCAATATAGCGCACAGATTAATTTGTAAAGATTTTGTCGAAATTGTGAAAATTATGTGAACATTTGTAAAGAAAGTGTGATATACTCTTCTCAAGCACAGATAACGGGGGTCCGTAATGAGCCGCAAGAAGATATGTATCTTCATGAATGAGATCACACAGTTTTTCCAGGAAGCCTGCGGAAAGACTGTGTCACAGCTTGCGTCCGAGCGTGATGTTGATGTTGTTATCTACGCTTCCTACGGTTCTTATTCCTGCCCTTACGGAAGGAATCTCCTGTCAGAGATCGGCAAGAAGAACATCATCCGTCTCCCCGACTACTCCAAATTTGACGCAGTGATAGTACTTCCCAATACTTTCGATATATACGGTATGGATCAGGAGTTTTTCGAGATCCTTAAGAACGAAGCTACATGTCCCGTGATTTGCCTGCAAAGTCCTAATCCCGACTTCTATTCCATAACCATCGAGAATAAAGACACTATGTACCGCATGACCCGCCACTTTATAGAAGATCACGGGTTCACCGACATATGCTATATGTCAGGGCCTCTCAATGCCAAGGATTCTCCCGACAGGTTCGAAGGATTCAGGACTGCAATGGAAGAAGCAAGCCTTACGATAACCGAGCGCACCGTTTTCGAAGGCAATTACTGGATAAACCGCGGTGCACGTGCTGTTGACCATTTCCTGGGCGAGGACGGCAAATACCCTCAGGCTGTAATCTGCGCTAACGACTATATGGCCATATCGGTCTGTGAAGAATTCAAGAAACGCGGGATCAGGGTACCGGAAGACGTATGTGTCTCCGGCTTCGACGGCATCACCGAAGGCGAATTGAACGACCCTTCCCTCACTACTGTAACAGTTAGCCCCGAAGCTTATGCCAAAGCCGCCTGGGACCTGATAGATGCCATATGGGCCGGCAGAATTTGCGACAAAACAGTAATGCTCCCTGCTGACATTAGACTCAGAGCAAGCTGCGGATGCGGCTTGCAGTCGGAACCCGGCAGCGCAGACACGTACATAAAGAAGATAATACATACCGAGTTTCTGTTAAG
This sequence comes from Clostridiales bacterium, assembly GCA_017964005.1. Classification (GTDB taxonomy): domain Bacteria; phylum Bacillota; class Clostridia; order Saccharofermentanales; family Saccharofermentanaceae; genus Saccharofermentans. Next base: position 115,362 of record JAGCSR010000049.1, on the reverse strand, counting down.
GGAAGCCGGAAGGATAACGGCTGACTATCAGAACAAATATGATCTGGACAATTCCCTGTCCGTTGCAAACTACTATTTCAAGACACTGGATTGCGATACCGGATATCTTTGCCTTTGTGACATGGAAGATCCGGAATTCGGCACTGTTGAACAGGACAGGATCTACACCGATGAGATGATCCTTGTACAGAAGATGGAATCTTCCGATCCCATGCATGCAGATATCCGCAAATCCCGTTACAACAAAGAAGATATCCTCCCCGAGGATATCCTGGACGCCGACAGATCCGGAACATATGTAGTCCTCCCTCTTTACTACAAGAGCAAAGAATACGGTATCCTCGTGTTAAGGCCTGAAGCAGGACAATGGCCGAACTCGCTGACGAGCACATATACCAACGCATTGTCAGCTGCCATAGAGAACAGCTATCTGCAGTCCAGGTTCTCGGAACTCGCAGAGATCAAGAAACTTTCCGAGACGGATCCTCTGACCGGTTTATATAACAGGAGAGGGTTCGAAAACGCTCTGGCCAGGAGCCTGTCCGACATAACGGATAAGACCCGGGTCAGCATCGTGAGCATCGATATGGACGACCTTAAGAAGATCAACGACAAATACGGACATTCCGAAGGCGATTACGCATTGATGATCCTCGCGACAGCCCTGAAGGCTTTCGTTAACGACAACGAGATCTGCGCAAGATTCGGCGGTGACGAATTCTCGGCAGTCCTGATATCTGAAGATCCCGGAAGATCAGAAGAATTCCTTAACACATTCAGCGAAGCTCTCAAGAGTGCCTCCAAGGCTTCCGGCAAACCATATGTGATCCACGCAAGCATGGGCCTGTGTGAGCTTAAAGGAGGCGATACGAAGCACATAATAGCCTGTATGCAGACCGCAGATCAGCATATGTACATGAACAAAAGATCCTACAAGAAGGCAAAAGCCAGATAATAACGGGAAGATGCCCCCTCTTCTCATCAAACATATAAAAATGCCCTGTGAAGATCACAGGGCATTTTACTTGGTGCGGCCGACGGGACTTGAACCCGTATGGAGTTACCCACACGCCCCTCAAACGTGCGCGTCTGCCAGTTCCGCCACGGCCGCATTCAAAAGGCTTGATTATTATACTTATACTATCCTTAAGTGTCAAGTAATAAATGCAGAAAGGGCTGTCCGTTATCCGGACAGCCCTTATCACTTCATTTACGGAAGATCTGAGACCTTATCAGTCCTCTTCTTCCTTTCTCTTGCCTACATAGATCGTGTAGGTCCTTGCTCCGATCGCAACAGCACCAGCTGCAAGGAGGACAACCGCAGCAACATTATACAAGGAAGAACCCTCACCGGTTGCTGTTACCTTCTTACGCTTTCTCCTTGCGTTGATTACGTCAGTAGGCTGTGCCGTAGGTTTCTTTGTCGGCTTAGGCGTTGACGTCGGTGTTTCCGTAGGAGTAGGCGCAGGCTTATCCGTAGGAGTCGGCGTTGCCGTCGGTGTATCCGTAGGAGTCGGCTTAGGTGTCGGCTTCTTTGTAGGCTTAGGCGTCGGCTTCTTGGTCGGCTTGGGTGTCGGCTTAGGCGTCGGCGTCAGCGTAGGTGCGCCTGCAGGTGTTACAGAAGGTGCCGGAGGTGTAGGTGTAGGTTCACCCGGTGCCGTTGTAGGCGTAGGTGTAGCTGTGAAATCCGGCTTATCTGTAGGTGTAGGTGTAACCGTTGTATCCGCAGGCGTAGGTGTAACCGATGTGTCCGGAATATCCGTTGGCGTAGGTGTTATCGCCGTAGGTGTAGCCGTAGGAGCATTGTACTTATTCGTTACTGTTGCGGTAACAGTATCATCTGCTACAAGATCCGGCTTCTCGATCTTGTCAAAAATATAATCCGTACTGGAGAAAGACTCAGAGATGTTATAAGTGGTTCCTATCGGCAATCCTTCAATGAGCACATAGTCTCCGTCACCAAGCTTGGCAGTTACTATATCATTACCGTTATAGTTATACTCGATGAGCGGATCACTTGCAGATACAGCGATCTTACTCTTATCTGCTTCTTTAGGATAAGCAAATATGATCTCAAAGTTAAACTTTTGAGTTAAAGTCTCACTGCCGGCATTGATAACTTTCTTCGTCACCTTAAGATTACCGTACTCAGGTGCAGGAGTAGGAGTATCAGTAGCTGTAGGTGTTACCGCAGTAGGAGAAGGCGTAGGACCCGTATACTTATTGTTTACGGTAACAGTATCAGGCACATCAGAAGTGATACGCTTGGGCGTATTGGTATCACTATAATCAATCGAATCTGTCGAATAGTCCGTACCGGGATCCGTCTCACTGACCGTATACTGAACCATCCTCGGAATTCTTTCGACCGTTAAGGATTCCCCCGCAGCAAGGTTTACGGTAATAACCTCGTTCGTCTTGTCAATCGAGTAATCCGTTGTACCGCTAAATATCATTGCATCCCAAGGAAGTTCAGTCCATTGTACATATTCTCCTGAAGTAGGCTTTGTGAACTGGATCTTAATCTCGAACTTCTTGTTCTCATTAAAACCATCACCTGAAACAGTCTTAGTCACTGTAAGCTTACCGGTAGCCTCCGTGTAATCATAATCGTTAACGATTGTAGCTACCTGCTGAGCACCAGCAACGATCGTACCTGTTGCACCGGTAACATTAGGGTCATGTTTAGAATAACCAGGTCTGTTGTTTACAGCTCCTTCAGTTACTGTATAAGTCGTCCCTGCCGGTATATTTTTAATTTCAACAGATTTTCTAGCAGAAACCGATCCTTGAATGGATGAAGCATGATACCAAGTTTCACCAACCATAAAATCTATCGTATCATTAAACACAACATTAAAACCAAATGTAATATCAGGGTTATAACCGGGTTCTCCCTCAATCTTCTTCTCGATCTTAAGGCTTCCATATGCTGTTGTAGGTGTAGGTGTGTCAGGTTCGGTAGGTGTCGGAGTAGGCTTCTTAGCATCTACCATAGTAACAGGTACAGTGGGTGATTCTACCTTGCCATCTTTTACAACTATGGTAATCTTTTCTGCTGTCTCATAATCGTCAGGTGTCGCTGTTTCTTCGAGCGTATATGTTCCGTCAGGTACATTCTTGATGATCGTATTGTAATCATCAACTGTTGTGAAGCTGATGGATCTTTCGCTTACAGTCAAGCCTGTTGCCGCTACTCCATTCTGCGTTGCAGTTACTTTGGAAGTCAGGAAGTTAATCGTTGTATCGGTTGTGTACAATTTGAGTGTAGCACCTGCTACTTCCTCATTGTTTGTATCTTCCTTCCTGATCTCGACTTCTGCCAGAGGCGTGTCAAGGATTACAACTGTATCATCTCCATCCAGCTTTCCGGCTGTTTGAGGAATAGTTGCTGTTACCTTACCATCTGTGCCTACTGTGAAGTTGATCGTTGTTGTCTGCTTATTGAATCCTTCAGGTGCAGTGGTCTCTTCCAGAGTATAGTTACCAGGCTGCAGTCCTGTGATTGCAGTCTCTACACTTCCTGATTCGAACTCAACATATGTCTCGGCCTTTGCAGCATTCGATGTTACATCTGTTGTTCCCTGCTTAAGGGTTACATTCCTCAGATCTACATCCGTTCCGCCGTCAACATATGTGACTTTCAATATAGCGCCGGGAACTTCAGCTCCGTCTGCCTTATTGATATCTCTCTTGCTGATGTTTACCGTGATAGGGGTGTCAGTAGGTGTAGGGGTTATTGCTGTAGGTGTAGCCGTAGGAGCGTTATAAACATTAGTAATCGTACCGCAATCGTAACCGCCGTCGTACTCTTCGATATCGTGACCCGGATCACAATACTCAACATCTTGCATCGTATAATAAGGTGTATCGGTAAGATCCTCAGTTACATTATAAGTAGTACCGATAGGAAGTTCTTCGATAATGATACACTCACCGTTGCCAAGGAATGCTGTAACCGTATTGCCTGCTGTCGTATACTGAACACCGTCCTTGTTATCAATGTAAGTAGGACCGTTGTCCCAATCGATAACAGTTCCGTTCGGGGGGGTCAATTCGATAACTACCTTAAACTTCTGGTTTGTATCGGCACCGTCGCCTGTTACTATTTTATCAACCTTTAGAGCATGGAAATTCTTGGCGTAAATATTCTTGAACAATATCTCCGTCGGTGAATCTGCTGTTACACTGAAAGCTTTAGTAGTAACGGGAGTCCTGTCACCTCTTTTGTTTATGAAATCCTCGTCAGTGCCGTTAATATAATATCTGATTCTCAAATTAACTCCATATGTAGGAGTAAAGATCTCTGTTACGGTATATTCCTTTGTAAGATCAGCTACCGGAATATCAACGGATATGTATTTACCGTTTTCTTTCCTGAAACAATTCACATCACCAAGTGTTCCGCTCCAGATCTCAGATCCGCCAACCTCGGTTACAACAAATTTCAAGCCCTTGATATCGTCTTCAGACACCTGTGAGCCATCAACCTGATCATAAACGAAATCTTTAGTGATCCTGATAACACCGGAAGGCACAGGTGTTGCTGTAGGTGTTGCTGTAGGCTGCGTATACTCATTCCTGAGAGTTACTGTATCAGCTTCTTTGGAGTCAGCATCAATGATACGGTTAGTATCACTGTAATCACATCCGATATTGGAATAGAAATCAACACCGTCAAGATCTTCTACTACTTCATATGTAGTACCGACAGGAAGATTCTGGATAGTTACGCGCTGGTTGTGCTTAAGTGTCGTCGTAAGATTATTGCCGTTGACCGTATAATTGTTAGGAGCTGTAACGGTGATCTTATCCCAATCAAGATTGCCGGATTGAGGTGTGAGCTTGATCGTTACCGTAAACGCCTGATCTTTGCTGTACCCGTCACCTGATACCTTCTTGGTTACCTTAAGGTCTCTTATGAAGGGCTCATCAAGGATAACGACAGTATCACCATTCTCTGCGAATCCCGCATCAGGAGATCCGGAAGTAACGGTTACTGTTCCGTCTTCATTAACTGTAAAGTTGATCACAGTGGTCTGGATATCATATCCGTCAGGGGCGATAGTCTCCTGAAGAGTGTAGTTACCGGGCTGAAGTCCCTTGATGGTTGTCTTCTCATCGCCTGAGACAAATGTTACGGAAGTCTGAGTAATCGAAACATCCGAATCGTTGGTGATATCCGTATCGCCACGCTTAAGCTTTACATCGGAAAGATCAACATCATTACCGCCGTCAACATATGTTACTACCAACTTTGCTCCGGGGATCTCGGCACCGTTAGGCTTATTGATATCACGCTTGCTGATGTCGACAGATATCGTCTTGAGCTTATTGTAGAAAACACCGAGGTCGAACTGAACACCGGACATCTTGATGTAATCGCCGTATACTTCACCATACTCTCTGAAAGTAACTCCGTCTCCTGTTACGGATTCGTAGTCGACGAAATATGTGAATTTGCCGTTAGAATCGACCTGAACTCTGAGACGGATATCAACATGACCATCGGATACTTCAACATTTCCGGGCACATTATTACCAACCTCTGTTATCTCGAAATAAAAATCTTTGTGATTCGGATCCTCTCCGGCCGCAGGCTTCTCGATATTATAGTGTTCCTGCTCGGGAGTAAGACCCGCGGGATCTTCACAGGTAAAGTGATACATCGGGAATGTAACGGTACTGTCGGATTCTGTCCAGATAGGACCAACCGGATTACCATACGCACCCTGCAAAGGTCCACGCTCATATTCCTCACTGCTGTACTCCTGGATGACAAAGCCATATGTATTCGCAGGAACATTATTGGAATAATCAGGTTTTACTTCACCATGCTTTTTGTATTCTTCGGTAAAACCCTTGTTAAGAGCAAAGTGCATATCTCCCAAACTGTCACGGCTGGAACCGGAATAGAGGAAGTGGAACTCCTTTGCCATCCTAAATGTACCCTTAGTTACGACCCAACCGCAAGAGTTTCCGTCAACCAGTTCAATGTTGGCATTCTCGTTCGGAGAAAGCACTGCACCAAAACTGTTCTGAAGATATATATCCCCACCGCTCATGATATTCCAGATCACTGTCTCATTAAGATGAGTCTGAACTTGCTGAGCACGTTCCTTATTACCGCCGTTCCAGTCTGTATGACCATTGTAACTTCCGATGCCGGTAACTTCGACTTCGGGTTTGCCGACTTTCAACGATGTATATTCGGGGTCATCAGGGTTATTTCTGAGCGGAAAGTTCTTAACGCCTTCCTCTACATTTATAACTACGATAGTAGAAGGATTCTTCTTGATCAACCATCCGGAAGTACGCGCTAAGGATTCAGCCAAACCGGACTCATTATCAACATTAATATATACTACCTTATTATCAAACTCACCGGATGTAAGATCGATAGTAGCATTCCACTTATTAAAAGTAATGTAGGGTTTCCAATCTTCAGGGGTCCAGTTTTCTCCCTTGGGATTCAATACATAATCATTATTTTCGACTCTGTCTTTGATAAAATAGGACCAACCCTTCTCAACATCCTCTACAGCTCCGTTGGTAGAGATCCTGTCGATAAGTCTGTTAACATTGACAGAGGCATTCTCATTGACTGCAGGAATAAACGGGACATCGTCGGGATACTGACCCTCGAAATGGAAATTTCCGTTGGGATTTTGGCTTCTGGGATTTTCGAAATCAAAAGCATCTCCGCCAAAGACTGCCTTAGGGGCTTCAAAATAAACTGCACTGGCAGTAGTAAGGCCTAATCTTATCTTTGAATCATTTCCCTGACCGGGAGTATAACTGCCTACAAGGAAAAGAGCAGTAGATTCTATAAAGTCAACATCGATATTATCACTGACATGAACAAAGTGATTTGTAGCGAATGTTGTCTCTGTGTGACTTGTCTGAATGATCTCGTTGGCAACGATACCGTAGTCTACGGCACCACCAAGTACTGAGGCATAATTGATAGCGCTGGCCGAATCGTATTTTTTCGGAGCATCAGCTCTGACTTCACCGGTTCCGATTCCCCCGCCCGTCCAAGGAAAAATCATGTTCGGAACAACAAGTCCTACGACAAGCAATGCGCATACAAAAGCCGTCGTCCTCTTGCTAAGAGTGTTAATAAACATAAAATACCTCACAATACCCGAGTTTAGTCAAAGTAAATTTTACTTTGCTTCTTAACAAATTTCAATAGATTATTCAAAAAATGTTAAAAATTTAACATAATCCTGTCAAATTTTTAACATAGAAAATCCCGACACCCCTGAGATGTCGGGATTTTCGGTATCGGATTGTTAATAATCTGATTTATCTGTTCATCAAGTACAGGAAGATTCCGATGATGACTGCAACGATCGCGATGGCGATGATGACCTTGATCGGCGATACAGGTGCGTTGCCGGAGATCTTACCGTTCTGTCCGTTGACAGCAAGAGAATAGGTCTTGTTGTTGAACTGGAAGTTCGCGATCCAGATAGGAGCCAGGATGTACTTGAACGTAACCTTATCGAAAGCTGTGGAGATATTGAGTTTATCGATCCTGTCCGGCTTATACTTCGTCTTGATCTGTGAAGTGATGTTCCTGCGGATCTTGGGAGTGATCTGCTTCTTTGCTGTATCCCAGCCTTCGTCGAGACCTACCGTGTAGCGCTCAGCAGCAAAGCCTGCAATGAATTCCGGAGAATATGTACGGAGCTTTGTGAAGTCGAAAACAGATACTGCCTTGATGAAGGGATTGGTGGTCTTCTTGCTGGCATATACGGTCTCATCGTCGATGAATTCGTCGTAGATACCGCGGCAGGTTCTCCAATCGACTCTTACGACCTTGCCTTCAGAATCCTTCTTCTCATATCCGAGCCTTGCGCTGTATGAAGATGTTGTCTGAGAATCATATGTCCAGTAAGGAAGATAGAGACCTGCAAAGTTTTCTGCCTTGCAGCTCTGCTTTGCTGCATTGGGAGCGAAGATCTTGCCCTTGAGCCATCTGCCGAAAAGTTCTTCTGCCTTATTCCTGTCGATCTCGAAGGGAACAACGCCGCCCGGGGCCATGATATTCTCGTCGTTATCGACGGGCATAACGCTGGTCGATCCGCAGAACGGGCAGTTGCCTGCGGTCATGGCTTCATCGTAAACAGCCTCGGCACCGCACATCTTACAGACGATGCTCTTCTTGGATGTACCCCAGTCAAGGCTCTGACGGAGCTTTGCGGATTCGAAGTCCAGTTCTTCAACCTCCTTGGATTCCTCAGGTGACGGGAGCTTACGGGAGTATCCGCAGAACGGACAAGCCATGCTCAGTGTTGCGGGATCGTACTCGACGGTTGCAGCACAGTTCGGACACTTCTTGTCCGTAATGTCCATAGTGGTCTCTGATACGATCTTGTTCTCGGCATCAATATTCTCTGCCATTGTCATACCCTCCTGTGTTTTTTTGTTTTTCTATATTATTCTATCAAAATATCAGTAAATAACAAAAACAAATGATCTTGGCGCGAGCCCGAGGTCCATCTGCCCCGAATTTACGCCTCCGACTATATATCTGTTCGTCAGAGGAATGCTCATCTTATCTTTCTTTATTACATTTATTCCATCCTGAGAACCGGACAGTGTCACATATACCGGCTCATCTCCCCTGTTCGTAAGCAGCGCGATCCTGCTGCTTCCGGATACTTCCCTGCCGAAGAAGTCCTTACCGTCAACAAGATATCTTTCGAAGGCGAACAGGTCACCTTCTGCGGCAAGAGTCCTATAGAACCCTGTGCGGAGGCATCCGTTGTCTGTTCGAAGCCTTGCTATACGGCGGGTAAACATCAGGTTCTCTTCCTGCTTGACTGTAAGCCTCTCCCATGGATATGTTCTCCTGTTGAAAGGATCCTTATATCCTTCCATAAGAATCTCATCTCCGTAGTACAAAGTTGCCGACCCTATATATCCTATCTGGATCGCATAGGCGATGTGTCCCAGTTTTACGCAGTCGTCGAAGCTGCCCGCATCGATCTTCATGTTCTTTTGCACATGCCTGTCGTCCGTATCGTACGGCTTGCTTAAGGCCGTCAGGATGCGCGGTACATCGTGGGAAGATACGAGGTTCATTATCGAATAGTAGGCCTGGGCAGGGTATCTTTCACGGAACCCCTCAAGCCTTGCATCGAGAACATCGGCACCGTACCAGCCGGTCAAATAGTCGAGCAATGTTTTCCGGAAAGGATAACCCATTACGGAATCATGGGTATTGCCGAGCATGAAGTCACGATACGATCCGTAACTGCACTTGTTGCTGGCATCTTCCCATACTTCACCTATGAGTATCCCCTCTCCTTTTGTCTTGACCTTCAGGGTATCCCTCATCTGACGGATGAATCCGTCGGGAAGTTCGTCGGACACATCCAGTCTTATCCCTCCCGCGCCTTCGGAAGTCCACTTATCGACAACTCCGCCTTCACCGAAGATAAAGTTCCTGTAAGCAAGGTCGTCCTCATTGACATTGGGAAGATCAGGGAATCCCCACCAGGAATCGTAATTGACGTTGCCGTTCTCGTCCTTGTAGAAATTATACCAGGTACGGTACATACTCTCTTTATCCTGACAGTATGCTTCGTACGCGCCCACGCCTTCGTACCTGCCGAACTTGTTAAAGTATTTTGAGTCAGCGCCTGTGTGGCTGAAGACACCGTCGATTATTATCCTTATACCAAGAGCCTTGGCAGCGGCAACGAGCTTGGTGAAAGCCGCATTGCCTCCAAGGATGGGATCAACATTAAGATAATCTGCAGTATCGTATCTGTGGGACGACCTGGCGCAGAAAATGGGGTTAAGATAGATGATATCTATTCCGAGACTTTTTATGTAATCCAGCTTCTCACATATGCCATCCAGAGAGCCTCCGTAGAAATCACAGGCAAGGTATCCGGTCTCAGGCTTGCCTTCGATATCCACATCTTCATACCAGCTCCTGTGGAATATCCTCTCAGGACGGTCTTCTGATCGGACCATCTTATCGTAATCGAAAAACCTGTCCCTCCTGAACCTGTCAGGAAAAATCTGATAGATCATGGCTCCCTTTATCGCATCCGGCGTAACAAAATCTTTCTTATAAATCGTAATCTGGAACGCGTAAGGATATTTGTCTTCATCCGGGCCTACTCTCGGGGGTTCATGATAAGTCATCCCCTCCCCGTTCCTGTTGTCAGCGGAAGCGACATAGTAGATAGTCCGGCCTTCTGCGTTAACATACCTGAACCAGTAGAACAGGAGTCCCGATTCATGGGGAAGCGCAAGTTCCGTCCTGTACCTTCTTAAGGAGAGTCTGTGAAGCGGCTCTTCGTGGTATGTGAACCTGTACAGTCCGTATGTATAGCACAGTGTAACCTCCGAAGCACCCGTCTCCACATCAATGCAAAGTTCGACCTTGCCGTCGCAGGGCATCGCTCCGAAAGGATTCCTGTATTCGGTCAAACGCGAGGCGTGATATGTCACGTCTCGCGTCTTATTCTCATTTGTCTGCTCCGTCATCTTCTGAAGATCGGACATGTCCTATCAGTCCTCACCCTTCTTGTCTGACTTAGGCGCAGCCTTCTTGGAGGACTTCTTTGCAGATGTCTTCTTTGCCGGTGCTTTCTTCGCGGGAGCCTTCTTTACGGGCTTATCATCAACGGGAACCTCAGGCTCTGCCTTGGCTTCCGGTTCAGCCGCGGGTTCAGGAACCTGTGCTGCTTCTTCTGCAGGAGCTTCTTCCTTATCGTCTCCTGCCAGCGGGATACCGGTAATGAGAGAAAACAGGCCTGCGTACTCGCCGGCGCTCTTCTTCCAGGAATAATCGCCCTTCATGCCGGTCTCGATAAGCTTCTTCCAAACATCCTTATGGTTGCGGTAGAGATCAGCTGCGTACTTGGTAACGAAGAGGAACTCGTGAGCATTGATGTTGGCGAACGAGAAGCCGTTACCTTCACCTGTGTACTCGTTATAAGGAGTAACCGTATCCTTAAGTCCTCCCGTCTCTCTTACGACAGGAACGGAACCGTATGCCATAGCAACGAGCTGCGACAGACCGCAGGGTTCGAAGATGGAAGGCATAAGGAAGATATCGGAAGCGGCATAGATCGTATGCGCAAGACCGGAATCGAAATCGATGCAGGCACACATCGCGCCCTGATGGCGGGATGCGATATCCGCAAGAGCTCTCTCGTAGTACGGATCACCGGTACCTAAGATTACGATCTGCATTCCGTCGAAGAGCATCTCTTCGATAACATAAAGGAGAAGATCCAATCCCTTCTGATCCACGAGACGCGAGATCATGGCACAGAGAGGAGCACCGGGATTAACATCCAGTCCGAGCTGTTCCTGCAGCGATTTCTTGCAGGCAGCCTTCCCCTTCTCATAGGATCTTACGGTGTACTTCATCGGGATCTTGTCATCTGTCTTGGGATTGAACTCAAGATCGTTCATTCCGTTCAAGATACCGGAAACCTTATAAGCATACTTCTGCAATGTGTAGTTAAGACCTTCACCGTAGTAATCGGTCATGATCTCATATGCGTAAGTCGGAGATACGGTCGTTACGGAATTCGAGAAGACGATACCTGCCTTGAGCATGTTGATCGCCTGATCCTGGATACAGAAATCATCTCTTAAGTACTCTCCCGGAAGATCCAGCATCTCCTTAACGACATCGATGCTGTGAACGCCCTGATACTTGAGGTTATGGATCGTGTAGACGGTCTGGACGTCCGTGTGGTATCCGTTCTTCTTAAAGTGCGCATCGAGGAGCATCGGCATCATGCCTGTCTGCCAATCGTGGCAATGCAGAACGTTAGGCTCAAAGTCCATGAAATCCCCGAGGAAGTCGAGGACTGCGCGCTGGAAGAAACAATAACGCTCGATATCGAAAACATACTCGACATAGATCTGATCGAAGTTGAAGTAATACTCGTTATCGACAAAGTAGAATATGGTTCCGTTCATCTCCATAGAGAAGAGTCCGGCATAAAGAGATCTCCATCCCATATGAACCATTTTCCATCCCATGAAGTTAAGCTGCTCTGCATACTTGATCTTGATCTTGCGGTACAAAGGAAGTATGACCCTGGCATCCACTCCCTGCTTGTTGAGCTCTATCGGAAGAGACCCTACAACATCCGCGAGTCCGCCGACCTTTACGAAGGGGGCGCACTCGGATGTTGCCATCAAAACTTTAATCTTCTTGTTCATGATCAGATACCTGCTCCTTTCCCGATAACGATGGGATATTCCGGATGTCCTACGAGACGAACGCCCGGCCTGACAAAAGCATTCTTATCCAGGATGACATTCTCCAGATGACAGTTTTCGGAGATATGAGCATCCTGCATTACGATACAATTCTTAAGTGTTGTGTTCTTGGCTACGGTAACGCTCCTGAAGATAACCGAATCCTCAACCTTGCCGTAGATCCTGCAGCCGTCGGATACGATACTGGATGCGATGTCTGCATTGTCGAAATACAGTGTAGGAGCTTCGTCCTTGACCTTAGTGTAGATCGGCTCACCCTCGGAGAAGAGGTCAGCTCTTATAGAATCGTCAAGAAGTGTCATGGATGCATTGAAGTAAGCCTGTACACTGTTGATCCTCAAAGCTACTCCCGAATACTCGAAAGCGTGGACCTTAAGTTCATCGAACATCTTGACGATGGAGTGGATACCGAAGTGAGTAACACCGTGTGCCATCTGCTTTGCAAGGATATCGATGAGAAGATCACGTCTTAAGCAAAGGATTCCCAACGAGCTCTTGGACGATGCGGGCTTCGGGGGATTATAGAGCATATCCTTAACGAACCCGTCGTTGTCTGTCTCGAGGATATAAGAAGGACTGCCGTACTTTGTACCGTCACGGTTATACATAACGGAGATATCAGCACCTACTTCCTCGTGAGACTTGATGAACTCCTCAAAAGTGGTATTAAGCACGACATTGCATGCCGATACGATAACGTACTTTGTTCTCGACTGCCGTAAGAAATCGATAACACCGGTAAGTTCCTCGTCGGATGCGATAGCCGTCGCCTCGGAGTTAACATACGGAGGCAGGATATGGAGTCCGTCGTTCTTCCTGTCGAGTGACCAGGCTGCGCCCGTTCCCAGGTGGTCCATGAGGGACTTATACTTGTTGTATGTAAGAACACCGATATTCTTTATTCCGGAATTGACCATGTCCGAGAGCATAAAATCGATGATCCTGTATCTTCCCGCGAAAGGCATAGCAGACAAAGCTCTCGGAGTGGAAAGTTCACCTAATGATATCTTCTTGTTATCCGCCAGGATAAGACCCATTGCATTATTAAACATTTCTTGTCCTCCTTATACTCTGAATGTTGACTCGATGATCGCCTGATCCTCAGGGACTTCAACGTCAACATCGACCATGCTGTTTGCCGGTATGACCGCGCCGTCTTTTATCTTGAGACCTCTCTCGAAAACACATATTCCTTCGGAGCAGAGTTTCTTATTCGTGTAGGGTCCCTCACCTTCAACAAACGATCCGGCTTTGCAATCCTTTCCGATGATCGTTCCGAAGTCAACGATGCAGCGTTCGATATGCGCACCTTCCTTGACCACAACGCCCGGAAGGAGAACACAGTCCTTAACGACAGCGCCTCTCTCCACGATTACGGAATTGGACAGAACCGAGTGTTCAACATCACCGTAGATCCTGCAGCCGTCGGTCAGAGCGGAATCCTTGACCCTTGCTCCCTGCCCAATGAAGTGTGAAGGCTTAACAGGGTTCCTTGAGAAGATCTTCCAGGACCTGTCAACGAGATTGATCTCTTCAGGCTTATCCAGGATATCCATATTGGTCTCCCACAAAGAAGAGATAGTTCCGACATCTTTCCAATATCCGGAGAATCTATAGGCACAGAGCTTCTTACCGCCGGCCAGGAGCATCGGAACGATGTTCTTTCCGAAGTCATTATTGGAATTCGGGTCTGCTTCGTCAGCGATAAGCGCTTCTCTGAGAACATCCCAGGTAAATATATAGACACCCATCGATGCAAGGTTGCTCTTGGGTTCAGCAGGCTTTTCGACGAATTCTTCTATGGTATCGTCTTCCTTGGTATTGAGGATACCGAATCTGGGAGCTTCTTCCCACGGTACTTCATATACTGCGATGGTAGCATCTGCTTCCTTCTCGATGTGAGCCTTGAGCATTGCCGAATAATCCATCTTGTAGATGTGGTCACCGGAGAGGATGACTACATACTTGGGATTATAATCATCGAGGAAATCCCTGTTCTGATAGATCGCATTCGCTGTACCCTTATACCAGTCAGAACTGCCGTTCCTCTGGAACGGAGGAAGGATATATGCGCCCGCATTGTTACGGTCAAGGTCCCACGGGTGTCCGTTGCCGACATATGTATTGAGAGCCAACGGCTGATACTGGGAAAGGACTCCCACGATTTCTATCCCCGAGTTAACACAGTTGCTCAAAGGGAAATCGATGATCCTGTAACGGCTTCCGAACGGAACCGCGGGTTTTGCGATCTTCTTTGTGAGAACACCTAACCTGGACCCTTGGCCTCCGGCAAGTATCATCGCAACTACATCAGCTTTTGCCATACTAAATACCTCCGATGTCTATACTATAATCTTATTTGTTTTTCTTGTCTTTTGCTGCCGTCTTAACGGTCGCCTTATTTGGCGCTGCCTTCTTAGCCGCGGGTTTCTTCGGCTCCGCTTTCTTTGCGGCAGGACTCTTGGGTGCGGCTTTCTTTACAGGAGCCTTCTTTACCGCAGTCTTCTTCTCCTTTGCCGGCTTGGGAGTATCCACCTTCATAAAGTAGATTCCTGCCAGCGGCGGGAGATTTACCACAATGTGATAAGGCTTGCCGTTATACGGTTCATCGACTGCCTCGACACAACCTTTGACATCCGTTCCAGTAGGATATCCGGATCCTCCATGGACCATGTCGTCCGTGTTCATTACGATCCTGTAAGTTCCGAGTTCATATACCGGGATCTTGTATTCTTCAAGAGGCTGGGGAACCATATTGAGAGCAACGTAGATGTCGTTCTCTTCAGGCCTTGGGGATTTGCGGGCATAGATGAACACATTGTTCTTCGTATCCGTCGCGTCGATCCACTCAAACCCTTCCCAGATCTTGTAATCGTTGATCCAAAGTTGCGGGTGTTCCTTGTAGAACTTATTGAGTTCCGAACAGAAATTCTGAAGCAATCTGTGCGACTCATAATCCAAGAGGAACCACTCGAGCTGCTCGTAGTAACGCCATTCGATAAACTGACCGAACTCAGAACCCATGAAGTTGAGTTTTGCACCGGGATGGCTCATCTGATACAGATACAAAGTCCTAAGAGACGCGAACTTACGCCACACGTCACCCGGCATCTTGTCGATCATGGAATACTTGCCGTGGACTACCTCATCGTGAGACAGGCTCAGGATATAATGCTCATACTCCGCATACATCATGGAGAAACAGAACTGATCATGATGCCATCCCCTTGCGTAAGAGTCCGTGGAGAAATAATCCAAAGTATCATGCATCCATCCCATGTTCCACTTATGTGTGAATCCGAGTCCGCCGTCCTCTACCGAATGTGATACTTTCGGCCATGCCGTGGATTCTTCAGCGATCATCATGACCCTCGGATACTCTCTTCTTACTATGGAATTAAGTCTCTTAAAGAATTCGATGGCTTCAAGGTTCTCATTGCCGCCGTATTTGTTGGGAAGATACTGGGTGCGTCCGTAATCACGGTAGAGCATGCTCGACACTGCGTCAACACGGAGTCCATCAATATGGAACTCCTCCAGCCAGAATATGGCATTAGATATAAGGAACGATATTACTTCGTTCTTCGAATAATCGAAAACATATGTCCCCCACTCCCTGTGCTCACCGATCCTCGGATCAGAGTATTCGTAGCATGGCGTGCCGTCAAATCTTACAAGTCCTTCCAGGTTCTTCGGAAAATGGGCGGGAACCCAGTCGAGCAGTACCCCTATACCGTTCTGATGCAGTACATCCACCATGAACTTAAAGTCCGCAGGTGTTCCGAACCTTGAAGTAACAGCATAATAACCTGTTACCTGATAACCCCAGGAAGCATCCAGCGGGTGCTCCAAGACAGGCATCAGTTCGACGTGCGTATAGTTCATCTTATTGCAGTAATCCGCAAGATCCAGAGCAAGCTCACGGTAAGACATAAAGTTGCCGTCCGGATGCTTTCTCCAGCTGCCCAAGTGAAGTTCGTAGATATTGATAGGCTTGGGTTCAAGAGCATCAGCCGCATTATCGATATATGCGTCGTCTCCCCAGATATAATCTTCGGGATCGTACAGGATGCTGGCATTATTCGGTCTCGTCTCGAAATGCCTTGCTAAAGGATCACCCTTCTCATATATCCTGTTATCCGCGCCTATAACTCTGTACTTATAACGGTCCCATTGTTCGGCACCGTAAACTATCTTCTCCCATATGCCGGTATTGCCGAGCATGAACATAGGATCCGAGCTGGCGTCCCATTCATTGAAGTCGCCCATTACGCTCACGGCCTTAGCCTTCGGGGCCCAAACACGAAACATATAGCCTTTCCTGCCATCTTCGTTCTGGAACGGATGGGCTCCGAGGAAATTATAGGCCATATAATTCTCGCCCTTATTAAATAGATAAGCTTGATCCATCAGGAAGCTCCTTTGTTATTGATCTGCTGCGTCTTAAACGCAAAAGTCATGAGGATATCTCCCCACACGCATATTATATATTATTTTAGAGGATTTACCATCCAAAAATACAAAAACCCGCAAGTTTCACTAAAAGTTTTTGTGCAAATTTCACATTTAACAGAAAAAACAATGTGATCCTTTCCGGGTTCTGTGATCAGCCAAAATAAGGGCTGCCTCAAACATTTGAGACAGCCCTTAAGCAATTCAGATAGATTATCGATCAGACAGCAAACTCTGCGCCTTTATCCCAGGCAGCCAGGTTGTTGGGGATCATGTGGTGACGTCTCTCGGGAAGGATCTCGTAGAGGGACTTCTCGAAGGACTCACGCTTGATGCATCCGGTTGCTTCAGCCATGCAGCCGATCATGGAGATCGGAGCATATGTCATAGCGCCCAGTTCGGATGCGATATCGGAAGCATTCATTGCAACGAACTTAATGTCGTCACGGGTAGGCTGGATCTTGATAAGCGAAGAGTCGATTATCAGAAGTCCGCCGGGTTTGAGCTGCTTCTCGAACTTCTCCATTGAAGGCTGGTTGAGGCAGATAACAACATCAGCGTCGTTTACAACAGGTGAACCGATAGGCTCATCAGAGATAACAACGGAACAGTTAGCTGTACCGCCACGCATCTCAGGACCGTATGACGGGAACCAGGATACTTCTTTGCCTTCGTAGAGTGCAGCTTCAGCTGCCATCTTACCTGCAGACAGGATACCCTGTCCTCCGAAGCCGGCAAGGATTACAGAAAAATCTATCATGCCCTTACCTCCTTCTCTCCTGCGTGAACTTCACCTGCGATGAGGTTGCCTTCTGCATCGAACTTAAGGTCTTCACCCTTGAAGCATCCGAGAGGATACTGAGGGATCATCTTCTCCTTGAGCCAGTCAAGAGCCGCAACAGGCTCCTTACCCCAGTTGGTAGGACATGTTGACAGGAACTCAACAAAGGAGAATCCCAGGTTGTTCTTCTGAACGTTGAACGCCTTCTGTACCGCACGTTTAGCGTTCATGATGTTCTTGTAGTCGGTAAGACATACACGCTCAACATAAACAGCACCGGTAAGATTAGAGATCAACTCGGATACATTGATAGGATATCCCTGATAAGAAGCGTCACGGCCGAAAGGTGACGTAGTCGTAACCTGGCCCAACAATGTTGTAGGAGCCATCTGACCGGAAGTCATTCCGTATACTGCGTTGTTAACGAAGAAGACTGTGATCTTCTCACCTCTTGCAGCAGCATGGATGATCTCAGCGGTACCGATGGATGCGAGGTCACCGTCGCCCTGATAGGTGAATACAACCTGATCCTTAAGGTTACGCTTGATACCCGTTGCAACAGCGGGAGCTCTTCCGTGAGCGGCCTGAACCGCATCACAATTGAAATACTCATATGAATTGTAGGTACATCCTACGGATGCAACTTCTACTGCGGAATTCAGGATGTCCATCTCGACCATCGACTCCGCGATGATCCTGTGGATGATTCCGTGACAGCAACCCGGACAATAGTGAAAAGGCTTATCTGTCAGACCTTCTGTCGGTTTGAATACTACAGCCATCAGACGATACCTCCTTCCACTTTTTCTCCGTTATGGATCCTGACGATCTTGTCGAGGATCTCTTTCTGCGTAGGCAGATTACCGCCCATCCTTCCGTGGAAGTAAACGGGCTTTGTTCCGTTAACTGCAAGACGTACGTCTTCGATCATCTGACCTGCGTTGAGCTCAACATCCAGGAATGCCTTGACGGAGCTCTGTTCCGCAACCTTGGCGATAGCCTTGGACGGGAACGGCCACAATGTGATAGGTCTTACCATACCAACCTTGATGCCCATCTCAGCCGCCTGTCTGATGACATTGCGCGAGATCCTGGAGCATGTGGAGAATGCGGTGATGATGACCTCTGCATCCTCAACATTGACTTCATCCCATCTGGGCTCATTCTCTTCGATGATCTTATACTTCTCCTGAAGCTCACGGTTCTTTGCCTCAAGAGTATCGGGATCGATATAGATAGAAGTAACCGTATTGTGAGGACGGACGGAACCGTCTGCGGTCTTGCATCTTCCGCAAGCAGCCCAAGGCTTCTCAACTGCTGCGATAGGCTCTTCATCTCTGAAAGCTACAGGCTCCATCATCTGGCCGAGAGTACCGTCGCCCATGATCATTACGAGGTTCCTGTACTTATCGGCAAGATTGAATGCCTCGACCGTAAGTTCGTAAAGTTCCTGAACGGAAGCGGGAGCGATAACGATATTGCGGTAGTCACCGTGTCCGCCGCCCTTAGTAGCCTGGAAATAGTCTCCCTGTGCAGGAAGGATACCGCCCAAGCCGGGGCCGCCTCTTACGATATTAACAACGACAGCGGGAAGTTCTGCACCTGCGATATAAGAGATGCCTTCCTGCTTGAGCGAGATTCCCGGGGATGACGAAGATGTCATAACGCGAAAACCTGCTGCCGCGCATCCGTAAACCATATTGATAGCCGCGAGCTCGCTCTCGGCCTGAACGAAGTTACCGCCGATCTGGACCATCTTCTTGGCCATGTAGTGCATAACTTCTGTCTGCGGCGTGATAGGATAACCGAAGTAGTTACGGCATCCGGCTCTTATAGCCGCTTCGGCAATGACTTCATTGCCCTTCATCAAAACTCTTTTCTGTGCCATGTGCGCCTCCGTCAATCTCTCTCAACAGTAATGACCGAATCAGGGCACTGTACCGCGCAGAATGCGCATCCGACGCACTTGTCAGGATCCACATTTGTCGCGGGATGATATCCCTTGCTGTTCAGTCTCGACTTGTCGAGCTCGAGAATCTTCTGAGGACAGGCTGCGACACAGAGTCCGCAACCCTTGCACAGGTCTTCGTTAAAACTAACTTTACCTTTAGCCACAAAAAACCTCCATTTGCCTTTTACCTGTATTTAATCATCGATAGGACATTCATCCTGTCTACTTGATTATTGATTAATAATCGTTGTCGTAGGTCGCCTTGGTCGTTGCCTTCGTCGTGGCCTTTGTTGTAGCCTTCGTCGTAGCCTTCGTTGTTGCCTTGGTCGTTGCCTTTGTTGTAGCCTTCGTCGTAGCCTTTGTTGTGGCCTTGGTCGTGGCTCTTGTCTGTCTTCTTGTTGTGTGACGGGCCGTTGTGTGCTTGGTCGTCGTTGCCTTTGTCTTCTTTGTTGTTTCTTCTGCGGAAGTCGTTGTTGTCGTAGCTTCCTCAGTTGTTGTCGTCGTTGTTGTTACTTCCTCAGTAGTGGTAGTTGTTGTCTCCTCTTCTGATGAAGTAGTCGTAGGCTCTTCCGTTGTGGTGGTCGTAGCCTCGGTTGTCGTAGACTCTTCAGTAGCTGTCGTTGCGGTTGTCTCAGACTCTGTAGCAGCAGTGGTAGTGGTTGCGGGAGTCTCTCCTCCACCGCCGCCTCCGGGAATCTTGTACCTGGTGGAAGCGATAACGGCAAAGATCGCTATGACAACAGCAACAGCCGCAACACCGATGATCGCCTTTCCGACAGTGGACTTAAAGAACTTACCGACTTTATTTTCTTCTTCGTATTTGTCGCTGGAGAGAATGAATCCGGATGACAATGTCTCATTCTGCTTGCCCTTCTGAGCAGCACCGGAAGATCCGCTTGATGCCCATGCAGAAGAATTAACCTTGGAAGCAGCTGCACTTGCAGCGGGTTTAGCAAACGGAGAATCAGCATTCGAGGACTTAGCCGGAGCGGTCTCTTTGGGCTTGCTTGCAGTATTTGCGCGGTCTGCAGGTTTGAATGCAGATCCTGAAGCCTGTGCGGGAGCAGCCTTCGGCTTTGTGTCAGCCTTATTATCCTTTGCGGGAGCCTTATCCTTCGCAGCAGCCTGAGCCTTTGCGGTTGCGGGAGCAGCAGGCTTTGCGGCAGCAGCAGGTTTTGCGGCAGCCTTGTTGTCCTTAGGAGCGCCGGTCTTGCCGCCCTCTGTCCTTGCAAGTCTTGCTTCCATAGCAGATACGGGCATATCATCATCTTTCTTATCCTGAGCCTTGGCATCCTTGGCTTCAGTCTTGGCAAGTCTTGCCGCCATAGCGGAAGTTGCCGCCTCTGCCTTCTTAGCGGCAGGCTTAGCATCCTTGTTCTCGGTCTTGGCAAGTCTTGCTGCCATAGCAGAAGTTGCAACCGCAGCCTTCTTGCTTGCTTCGGCCTCTTCCTTAGCCTGCTCAGCCTTGAGCTGGGCTACGGACTGGGCGGGCTTGAAAGCAGCTCCGGAAGTCTTGGCAGGTTCCGGTTTCTTTGCTGCATCGGCAGGCTTTGCATTATCCTTTGCTGCAGGTCTGCCGGCTGCAGGCTTGAACGGAGAATTAGCATTGTCGGAAGGCTTAGCTTCTTCTGCTTTAGCCGCAGGTCTGCCGGCAGCAGGCTTAAACGGTGAATTGCTGTTGTCTGAAGGTTTGCCGTCAGCAGAGACCAAAGGCCTGAACGGTGAATTGGTATTGTCTGCGGGCTTGCCGTCAGCGGAAGCCAGCGGTCTGAACGGTGAATTCGAATTATCGGAAGATGCGGGAGCCGCTGCTTCTGCCTTAGCAGGAGTATCGGCTTTACCGTTAAGCTTGGAATCAGGCTGAATGATCGCGGCCTTGAAGGGAGACTCCTTCTTCTCTTCAGGCTTTGAAGCCGCAGCCAAAGGCTTGAACGGTGAATTGGAATTATCAGCTGCAGCGGAAGGAGCTGTTGCTGCAGGTTTGAAAGGCGAATTGGAATTGTCGGCAGGAGCGGAAGCTGCTGCATTCGACTTGAACGGAGAATTGCCTTTATCTGCAGGAGTCCCGCCGGGCTGAATGATAGCAGCCTTGAAAGGAGACTCCTTCTTCTCTTCGGGCTTTGAAGCCGCAGCCAAAGGCTTGAACGGAGAATTCGAATCAGCAGATGCTGCGGGAGCCGCGGAAGCCGCAGGCTTAAAAGGTGAATTAGCATTATCTGCAGGTTTTGCTGCAGAAGCCAAAGGCTTGAACGGAGAGTTCGAATTATCCGCAGATGCTGCAGGAGCCGCGGAAACCGAAGGCTTAAAAGGTGAATTGGAATTGTCTGCCGGCTTTGCCGCAGAAGCCAAAGGCTTGAACGGAGAATTCGAATTATCGGCAGATGCTGCAGGTGCTGCAGGCGCCGAAGACTTAAAAGGCGAATTAGCGTTGGCGTTAGCCTTTACTGCGGAAGGAGCAGGCTTGAACGGAGAATTTGCTGCAGCTGCACCAAGACCTGCTGCCGCGCCGAGACCTAATCCGAGGCCTGCGCCCTTAGCTGCTGTTGCCGGGTCAGCGGCATCGACCAGAAGCTTCTTAAGATCGGTCTTCATCTTGGCTGCGGAGAAATATCTCTTCTCGGGATCTGCGTTGCATGCATTGTTAATAACGGCAGCGAACTTTTCACCGCCCCTGGCAGGAGCATTGAAAGGCTCACCGGCCATACGCTTGGTCTGAGCTTCCTTAAGATCTGCAACGGTAAAACCTTCCGGTTCCGGAGGAAGGAAAGGTCCTCTCTTACCGTTGAGCTGGATATAAAGGACCATACCGAGAGCGTAAAGGTCAGCAGTATTGTCGAAAGAAGAAGAATTGCTGATCTCGGGAGATGCATAATCGATCCTGTCAGGAGCTCCTGCGGATTCTATAAGATCTGCGATCTCGATGGTGCCGAAATCACCAAGAGCAAAGGAACCGTTGTCATCAACGAATATATTGGTGGGCTTGATGGCTCCATGCTTAAAGTTCTTGTATTCACAGAATTCCAAAGCGGAGGAAATATCAACACCGAGCTTTGCGACTTCGTCCTTATCAAGCTCGCGTCCCTGAGCATAGACTGCAAGAGTCTTGCGGTAAGGCATCTTGACCAGAACTTCGACCGAACCGTCGGAATTGTCGATACGATCAAGCTCATGATCTACAAAAACGGTGGTGTTGCCCTTGAGGACATCATATTTTTCGAATACGTCAACGACCTTATCTGCCGTCTTGGCATCTCTGGCATGAATAACCTTCATCGCAGCTTTTCCGGAAGCAGCATTGCCGATCTGATAAACGGTACCGCAGGAACCGGATCCTATTGCGGACTTTATCTCCCAATTACCGAAAAACGGGCCTTTAGTTTTGAGTTCGTTAATATCCATACCTCTGCATTCCTCCGTTCTGAATATAGTCGCAGATATTAAAAATATAATACAATAAGGGCTTTTTTACAAGCAAAGAACCGCAAAAGAATTACATCTTTTCGGGATTTGTGGCAAAAAAAGGGTTGCCCCGAAGGACAACCCTCATAAGGTCAATCAAATGCCGATCATTCGATCTTCTCTCCGCACTCAGGGCAGAACTTGCCGAGCTTACCGTCAGCGGGGGTATATCCGCACTTAGGGCATGCTGTCGGAGCTGCTGCGGGCTGAGGCTTACCGCACTCGGAGCAGAACTTGCCTGTGTTGCCTGCGTGGCCGCACTCACATGTCCAGCCGGAAGGTGCAGGTGCGGGCTGAGGCTTACCGCAGTTAGAGCAGAACTTACCTGTGTTGCCGCCCTGGCCGCACTCACATGTCCAGCCTGCCTGAGCAACTGCGCCTACTACTGCGCCTGCTGCGGGAGCTGCTGCTGCGGCAGCTGCCTGCTGCTGTTGCTGCTGCTGACCCAAGAAGTTGAACGCTGCCTGGTTGCCGCCCTGGACACCCTGCATTCCGCCAACCATACCCATGCCCATGAAGCCGTTTACGGCGCCGTTTGCATTGGCTGCTGCGGTGTTCATAGCCTGCGTTGTTCCGAGGACCTGCTGAGCTGCAAGAGCAGAAGGATCGGAACCGAACATCTTGGCCTGGTCGACCTGCTCGATTCTCTCACGGGACTTGTCGTCAGGTGTGATAGCGTTGATAGCAACGTTCTGAACGATGATACCTCTGTTCTGGAGCCAGTCTTCGTCGAGGCACTCAGCCATGTACTTACGGAGCTGAGACTGCTTGGAAGGCAGTGTCGAGAACAGGATCTTGTCTTCGCTTCCGCATCTGTTGAGAACTTCGGTCATGTGATCGAGGAACTCCTGGCGGGGCTGCTTAGGAGCAGAAGGTGTACCCATGAGCTGCTCTACTGTGTAATCACCGGAAACATTACCGGTAACAAACTTGAAGAACTGAACGGGGTTCTCTACTACGAACGAGAATGTACCGTTGATCCTTACATAGATGTTGCGGTACTCCGGATCCGGATAAGGCAGAGGTGTTGCCGTACCGAAGTTGTTGTCCCTCATCTCGAGCAAGTTAACAAAGTAGATTCTCTGCTGCTTTGTGATCTCGCCTGCGGCACGCATACGGTCCCACATATCGGAGATGGACTTCTTGAGGTTTGTCCCCAGGTGCTTATCACTCAAAACGGAAGGAGAAGTTGAGGAGTCCCAACGATAGTATCCTGCCTGATCGGTGAAGTCGATAACCTGACCACCATCAACGAGCAGAACTGCCATTCCTTCCGGAACGAAGATTACGGAACCCTGTGTGATTACATCCGTACTTCCCTTATTCCTTCCCTTCTCGTTGCGGGCAGCGCCCTTACGGAGAAGGACCTTGTCACCCAGCGAATCGCAGGTGAACACTTCCTGGTATTGATCTGCGAACTCAGAAGAAACTGAAGATCCGATAACACCAGCCACATTCTTAACCAAACTGATTAATCCCATGTCTTTTCCTCCCTGTTATATAGTTCCGGTCTTGGAGCGACCGATATAATACTAACATATTTTCGCGCACTTTGTATCAATAATCATAGAAAATCCGTCTTTCCATCTCGAAAATCTCAACACTGGAAGTAATGCCCGCCGAGCTGCCCATTACGGAAGTCAGGAGCAGCGGGACTCCCGTGATCTGTGAAGCCTTGAGTATCAGGGATTCTCCTTCGGATATCATGTCAGGCGAAGTCTCTCCCAGGAGATTTGTGTTGTTGATATATCCCGTAACCGGCTGACCGGCTGCCTGGCTGAGTTCATAGGTCATCTGTGCGATCTGAACCGGGTCTGAAGTAAAAGGTCTTAAAGTATTCACCGCCATAAGGATCTGATGGGGGATCTTCTCGAGCCGGCTCTTAAGGGACCCCAGCACTACTGCGCCCATATCCTCACCGCCTATGTCGAACACGCCTATGTAGTCCGGATCGTCGAACACTATATACATCTCGCCGGTAAGGATCGGAGAATCAACATTGGACCTGGCGTAAGCGGGCGCTACCACCTTTATTCCCAGCTGTTCCAGCGCCTCTCCCGCATCCGCGGAGCGATAGAAGGGATTTACGATGTCCATGTCTGCCAGAAGGATCTTCGAAGGCGAAGGATAAGCCTGCCTCAAGGCCATGGCGATGTTCACCGATATCTCGGATTTACCGCTTCCGTAGGCGCCTACAACGATAGTGAGTCTCTTATCTTTAAACACTTCAGGACAATTCATCTTTACCCTCCGGATATGCTCATATGATTTTCATTTGACAGGAACAGTGTACCATATCAGACCCGAAAATGAGCTTTTCGGCAAAAAAGTTTCCGATATATGTCGTTTTGTCTTGACTCAAAAGAATCAGAGTGTATTATAGTATTGCTTTACAAAAGATCCAACCGAAAAGGAGTTTCCATATATGAACGACAGCACACTGCTCACGATCAGGGATCTTAAGGTCAACGTGGCCGACAAAGAGATCCTGCACGGACTTAACATGACCGTAGATGCCGGTCAGACCCATGTCATCATGGGACCTAACGGCGCCGGCAAGTCAACACTCGGCAATGCCATAGCAGGCGCTCCCAAATACGAGATAACCGCAGGCTCCATAACATTCAAAGGCGAGGACATCACGGAATTATCCCCCGACAAGAGAGCAAAGGCAGGGATATACCTGTCCTTCCAAAATCCGGTGGAAGTCCCGGGCATCACGCTCGCCAACTTCATCAGGACATGTGTCGAACAGAAGACCGGTCAGCGCTTAAGGATCTGGAACTTCAAGAAAGACCTTCAGGCAACGATGGAACTTCTCGGGATGGATCCCTCCTACGCCGACAGAGATCTCAATGTAGGATTCTCCGGCGGTGAGAAAAAGAAAGCAGAGATCCTGCAGCTCCTTATGCTCAAACCGGAACTTGCGATCCTTGACGAGACAGACTCAGGTCTTGATATCGACGCCGTAAGAACAGTATCCCGCGGCATCGAGCACTACAGGAAGGAAGTCGGAGGATCCCTCATAATAATCACTCACATAACCAGGATATTAGACGGACTTACAGTCGATAAGACCCACATCCTCTCTGACGGAAGGATAATCGCTGAAGGCGGACGTGAATTGGTCGATAACGTCAATGACAAGGGCTTCGACCAGTTCATCAATAAATGAGATAAGGATCAGACGGTCAATGAAAGAAAAGACACACATAGACGATATAAACCGGAGCATATACGATTTTCGATATGAAAATGTCGATGAGTATAAGGTGGAATCGGGACTTACTCCCGAGATCGTAAAACAGATCTCCGAAGAGAAAAGCGATCCGGAATGGATGGCCGAATTCAGGCTCAAGTCCCTGGAGATATTCAACTCGATTCCAATGACAAAGGCAGGACCTTCCATCGAAGGCCTCAACATGGACAACATCGTAACCTATGTCCGCCCCAACACAAAGATGCACGCGGACTGGGACGAAGTTCCCGAGGAGATCAAGGAAACCTTTGAGAGACTCGGTATCCCCCAGGCTGAGCGGGAATCCCTGGCAGGAGTCGGAGCACAGTTCGACTCCGAGCTCGTATACCACAACATCAAAGAAGACGTTGCGGCCCAGGGTGTCATCTACACCGATATCGAGAGCGCACTTCACGGACCCTACGCCGATATGATCCGTGAGCACTTCATGAAGCTCATCACCCCCAACGACCATAAGTTCGCAGCCCTCCACGGCGCAGTATGGTCCGGCGGATCATTCGTTTACGTTCCCAAGGGTGTATCCGTCGAGATCCCGCTGCAGTCCTACTTCAGGCTCAACGCACCGGGTGCGGGACAGTTCGAGCATACCCTCATAATCGTTGATGAAGGCGCATACCTTCACTTCATCGAAGGGTGCTCTGCACCCAAATACAATATCGCGAACCTTCACGCCGGAGCCGTCGAGCTCTTCGTCGGCAAGAATGCCAAGATCCGTTACTCCACTATCGAGAACTGGTCCAAGAACATGTATAACCTGAACACGAAGAGAGCCCTGGTTGAAGAAGGCGGATCGGTCGAATGGGTGTCCGGATCCTTCGGGTCCCACGTATCCTACCTCTACCCTATGTCCATCCTTAACGGAAGGGGCGCAAGATCCGAGTTCACCGGTGTTACCTTCGCCGGCAAAGGACAAGACCTGGATACAGGATGCAAGGTTGTGCTCAATGCTCCCGAGACCACTTCGTATGTCAACACCCGTTCCATCTCCAAGGACGGAGGGATCAATACGTTCAGGTCCAGTGTCGTGGTTACAGAGAAAGCCGTCGGGTCCAAATCCGCGGTATCCTGCCAGTCACTGATGGTAGATAACATTTCCCGTTCGGATACGATCCCCGCGATGGATATAAGATGCGCTGACTGCGATGTCGGACATGAGGCTACCATCGGCAGGATCTCTGACGACACTGTCTTCTACCTGATGTCCCGCGGACTTTCCGAAGAAGAAGCAAGAGCACTGATCGTATCAGGCTTTGCAGATAATGTATCCAAAGAACTTCCTCTCGAATACGCAGTCGAGATGAATAATCTCATCCGCCTCGAGATGGTCGGAGTAATAGGTTAAGGAGGGCCAAAGACATGAAGATAAATCAGATGCCCGCGATAACCTGGGGAAGACTTAACGTAAATGAAGCAACAATAGACAATATCGAATTCTCAAATCTCCTCCACCCTGCCGAAACTGTTCCTGCAGGAGTCGATACGGAAGATTTCGAAGAAGGACGAAGATACAGTTTCCACATAAGCCAGGAAGTCCCTCTCCGGCTCGATATCGATATCAGCGACAAGAGCAATACAAAGATCGATATAACAGTCGAAGAAGGCATATCGGCATTCGTTATCGAGAACATTTCGTCTGCAGAAGAAGGAACCGGTCTCGTAGAGACTTCTTATTCTGTTGCCTCCAATGCATCGTTAAAGTTCGTTCAGATCGTCCGCACGGGCAAAGATGCAAAAGCCGTTAACAGGATAAACGGCAACGTGGCAGAAGACGCAAAGGTTTCCGTCATCCAGATCTTTACCGGGTCCAAGGCAAACTACACGGAATTGCGGTCCGATCTTGACGGCAACAGAGCAGAATTTACAGCTGATATCGGATACATAGTAGACACAGACGACCTTTTGGATATGAACTATGTGATAACACATAAAGGCAAGTCATCAGAAAGCCTTCTTACCATCGACGGTGTTCTTTACGAAGGCGCGTCCAAGACCTTCCGCGGAACTATCGATCTGAAGCACGGCTGCGCAGGCGCCAAAGGAACGGAGAACGAGAACGTTCTTCTCATCGGCAACACCATGGTCAACAAGACTGTTCCCGTTATCCTCTGCGATGAGGAAGACGTGGAAGGCAACCACGGAGCAACTATCGGCAAACTCGATGAAGACCTTGTATTCTACCTTGAGTCCCGCGGGATCGAACGCGACAGGATAAACAGTCTTATGGCAGACGCCAGGATCAGAAGAGTCGCTTCCCTCATAGGAGATGAAGAAACAGTCAAGACCATTTTGGATGAGGAACAGGAATAAAAATATGTCCATTGATGTAAATGCGATCCGAAAAGATTTCCCCCTGATAAACGATGAAGTCGCTTATCTTGATAATGCCGCAACGACTCAAAAACCCGAATGCGTCATCAATGCCATTGCCGATTACTACAGAACTAGCAATGCCAATCCCATGAGGGGACTTTATAAGCTTTCGGTCGCGGCTACGGACGCCTATGAGAATGCCCGTGCCAAAGTCGCATCTTTTATCAATGCAAAGGATCCTTCTGAGATCATATTCACCCGCAACGCCACTGAGAGCATCAATCTCGTCGCCGAGACTTATGCCAAAGCTTCTTTGAAACAGGGTGATACCATCCTCATCAGCATAGCAGAACACCACAGCAATCTCCTTCCATGGCAGAAGATCTGCGCGGAAAACGGCTGCAAGCTTAAATACATCGATACAGACGATCAGGGCAAGATCACGATTGAAGCGTTCAAAGAAGCCGTAACCCCCGATGTTAAGTTCATCTCGATCACCCATGTGTCAAATGTTCTCGGAACGAAGAATCCCGTCAAGGAATTTGCGAAGATCGCTCACGACAACGGCGCAGTCATCCTTGTCGACGCGTCACAGAGCGTACCCCATATCAAAGTGAATGTAAGTGATATTGATTGTGATTTCCTGGTCTTCTCAGGGCACAAGATCTATGCGCCCATGGGTATCGGTGCGCTTTACGGAAAAAAGGAATTACTGGAATCCATGCCTCCCTTCTTAAGAGGCGGCGAGATGATAGATTATGTAACCCGTGATTCCGCAACCTTTACCGAAGTCCCTCATAAGTTTGAAGCAGGAACAGTCAATGTCGAAGGCGCAGCAGGTCTTGCGGCAACCATTGATTATGTGAATGCCATCGGAATGGATGAGATCGCCAAGAGAGAAGATATGCTGACTGATATAGCTTTTCGCAAACTGTCAGAAGTCCCTCACGTAAAGATATTGGGATCTTCCGAGGCTTCCGATCACCACGGTATCCTTACTTTCGTTATTGAAGGCGTGCATCCTCACGACATTGCGTATATAATGGACTCCGATAATGTATGCGTCCGCGCCGGCCACCACTGTGCCCAGCCTCTTATGAAGCACTTAGGCGTAATGAGCACGACCAGAGCGAGCATATCATTCTATAACACGGAAGACGAGATCGAACGGTTCGTTCGGAGCGTCGCCGGGATCAGGAGCAAGATGGGTTATGCCGAATAACACTTTCTATAACGAGATACTTACAGAACACAACATCCGCCCTTTTCACAAGAAGAAACTGGAGAATCCTGACTTCACTCTGGAGGGCGTTAATCCTTCCTGCGGCGACGATATAATCTTAGCCCTTAAAGTCGATGACGGCATAATCACCGACGGTGCTTTCGAAGGTGACGGCTGCGCCATATCCCAGGCTTCCTGCGACATGATGCTCGACCTCATTATCGGCAAGCCTAAGGAAGAAGCGTTGGAGCTCGCGGACATCTTCCTGCGCATGATCAAGAGCAAGATCACAGATGAAGAGAAAGACCGCCTTGAAGAAGCAGGCATCCTGGAAGACATATCTCATATGCCTGCCCGAGTCAAGTGCGCAGTCTTAGGCTGGCACACTATGGAAGAGATCTTCAAGGGCGCGACCGAAGGATCTGCAACTACCGAAGATATGTGATCAGAAGATATTCTTCTTCCTGAAGATCAAACATCCTCCTCCGAGCCATATGACCGACCATACGAGAGTCTTACATATGTAAACGGTATTGAGGACCGTATAATCCACCGTTGTATTCACTGCTTTAAGATCTGCCCGAAGATCATTCATCTCGGATGACACGTTCTCGAAAGCTCCGAAGCTCTGAAGGATCCTGTCCATGGAATTAACATATGTATCCAGGAAAGTAACGAGTTCATCATTGTAACCGGAACCTATCAGAGAATTTCCGTAATCCGAAGGGATCCCCGCATCAGTAACGACATATATCACTCTGACAGTATAGTAGAAGGGTTTCATGGGAGTTATAACATTGTCGTAGAGACTATCAATGTCTTCAACGGAATAGATACCGTACAGACCGTATTCCGACATATCTTCGGCCCCGTCATAATCTCCGGAAGGAATGTTGTCCGGCACAATATCCTTAAGGCATGTCTTGATCAGAGTCTTAGCTTCTGTTGCAACTTTCTCGTACTTTGAATACTCGACAACAGAGTAGTTCCCGAATGTGGCGATCAACCCTACAGTAGAAAGAGAGATCGCAAAGACGGTACTGAATACAATAGTCAATGCCCTTCTTCTGACCGACAAAGTGAAAGCGGTATAGAGGAATATCATCGAGATGTACGAGAAAGCCATGACCAAAAACCTGACGATCATCCTGCCGCCGTCAAGATCGAGACTGCATTTTCCTATGAGCATAGTCAGAAGCGCAGCGGCTGTGAAAACCATAAGTTCGGCCAAAGCAACCGTCGTCTGAGTGATGATGTAAGAAAAGAAGATATGAGACCTCTTATGCCCTGCTATGAGCTTGTTGCGAAGGAAACCGGATGACATGTCGTTACCGACAAACAGGGTTACATATAAAGCTCCCATGATCGGAAATACGGTATAGAATCCGGAAAGAGCGGTCCAGGTAGAAGAACTATACACGGATTCTCCCGTCAGAGTAGTGAAAAAATTGTAATGCTGATTGTATAACCCCGATGCGCCGCTTACGACCCCGACAAGCAGGGACAAGCCCAGGACCACGTATATCAGGGGTGATGATATAACCCTCTTGAATTCAAACTTTATAAGATCAAACATTTGAATCACCTCCTACAAGACCTACGAAATATCTTTCGAGATCCGTTACGGAAGTGGAAACATCCGTTACTTCTATTCCCGCTTCAACAGCCTTCATGACAATATCAGTCAGCCTTGCTTCACCCTCGAACTGAACCATGGTCTGCCCCACGACTTCCGGAGCGAACCCGAGGTTTGTCAGAACAGGGATCATTCCCGCAGGATCGTTGCAGGTAACCTGCGTAAACTTCTTTCCCGCATTCTCGATATCCTGAGCGGACGCAAGTTTTACGACTCTTCCCTCCTCGATGAAAGCGTAATGCGTTGCAAGTTTGGACAACTCAGACAGGATATGACTTGAGATAATGATCGTTATCCCCTTTTCGCGGGAGAGTCTTAAAAGGAGATTACGGACTTCAAGGATACCCTGGGGATCCAGACCGTTGACCGGTTCATCCAATACCAGAAGCTCGGGATTTCCTACCAGAGCCATAGCGATCCCGAGGCGCTGGCGCATACCCAGGGAGAACTTCCCGGCATGCTTTTTGCCGGTATCGGCCAGTCCCACGAATGCCAGAAGTTCATCCAATGACTCATCGACTTTACAGCCCAGATTTATATACTGGAAGACAAGGTTATCACGGGCGGACATATTCGTATAGATCGATGCAAGTTCCACGATCGCTCCGACTGAACCGATCTTATCGCCGCTGACTGTTAACTCTATCTTACCTTCATCACACTTCTGAAGACCCGTCATGAGTCTCATGAGCGTAGTCTTACCGGCTCCGTTCCTTCCCACCAGTCCGAAGACCGAGCCTTTCGGAACAGAAAAAGAAACATCCTTGAGGATCTGACTCTTTCCGTATCTCTTTCCTACATTCGACAGCACGATCACGTCGCCTGCCGCAGTGTTTTGAACCTGATTGTTGTCCATCGAACTAAAATCCTCCATTCCAAACGGTTCACTGACCGTTCTGTATATAGTATCCCTTCATTATCGAATTATCGCCCTTATCGAAAACAATATTGTATTCAAAGCAGTTATACAGGCCTATCGCCTTCTTATCTTCATCATTCATGAAATAGCCTTTGTCGATGATGCTGTTCTCCTTATTCGAGAAATATCCGACACTGTTGATGACGGGGATGTCTTCTCTGATATGCTTAAGAAGCTTAAAGTACGAATTGAGTTCGAGACCTGCAGTTTCCAAAGTATCCAGCGCCAGATAGTTAAGGCTCGTAAATCCTGCGCCTCCGTAGTTTGCGGCACCCGCAGATGACTTGTCGATATCATAGTTTGCCCAGATCAGGTAAGGCACCTGCCATGCCTTCCCGACAGGACTGTAATCCTCAGTTGTATCCAATCCGACGGAAGGCTGATGATCCCCGAAGATGAGAACGACATATTTCTCATCGGACTTCGACAGATAATCCGTCAGTTCCTTCAATGCGGCATCCGATTTGGATATCAGGGTATTGAAGGAATTCACGGTCAGGTTATCGTGATCAGACAGTGCATTCGTGTACGGCGTAACCTCAAAGTCGGGATTGTCGTAAGGCGAATGATTCTGGATGGTGATCATGAATGTGAAGTTCTTCTCACCGGGTTTCTTTGCATCAAGAGTCTTTATGAGATTACGGTACGCGCAGCTGTCGGAGATCTTGCCGTTGACGATATCGTCGTTGCCATACTCGAAATCATCGATGAACATCATGTCATCAAATCCCATAAGAGGATAGACATTGGTACGGTTCCATCCTTCTGCGATATAAGGATGCATTACCCTTGTCGTGTACCCTGAATCCTTAAGGAACTGAGCCATTGAATAGATCTTGTTGTCGGCGATATAAGACTGGTACGGAACAGATCCGTCCGGCACGAATGCCATGCTCATACCTGTCAACACTTCGTACTCCGTATTACATGTATTGCCGCCGAATACAGACGCAAATGCCATGCCCGACAAAGTATTGGACTGATCCATAAGGCTCCTCCAATAAGGATCGGGCACATCTGTCTTGCCCGTCTTATCCGCATACAAAGACAGATCCGCATAAGATTCGCTTAAGATAACTATTACGTTTGCGGTGTCATCAGGCTGAGCCTTGACCAGTTCTGTTCCGACTCCCGAAGAATCGAGTTCGGCATTCAGAGCCTCCACCGAATACCCCTCGGGTTCTTCTATGATGAACACATCAAAAGACTTTACGAATGTATTGTAGTAACCGTTGATGCACGAAGGATTATAACCCCATTCGGAATACTGATGTCCCGCGTCAAACCAGGCATGAACTGCAGCATATCCGCCCCAGGCGCAAAGAGCCGTCAACACGGCAAATACAGGGATCCCGATAAGTCTGTTAAACATGGGTTTGTCCATCTTAAGGTGCACAAAGAACATGGTATAGAGAACGAACGGCAGGACCATGAACACTATAGGCTGCACAGGATTATATGTGTATCCGCCTGCAACGTTGGCTGCTGTCCCGACTGACAGGAAATCGTAAGCCACAAGTTCATGTCCGCGGAACATGTAAACAAAGTAATCGATAACCGACAGCAGAAGGAACGGAACCTGGCATGCTATCGCAGCGACCTTGGGTGACATGAATAATAACCTGCATAGATAATAGGCACAGATGATAAGAAGGATCTCGTAAAGCACCCTGTTCTGGACGAGCAGGAATCCCCAGAAAGAGAACAGTGACTTCATGAACGGAGTATCAACTATTATCCCCAGCTGGAAATAATAGAGGCCGAAGAGTGATGCGTATACCGGGAAGATGATATCGGCGATATATCTGCCCTTCCCCGTTATCTCGAATGTGGGAATGAGCATAAGGAAGAATAATACTATCCCTGCCGCAGCCTCAGGATACGAGCGCATGATCAGGATAAAGTCAACGATCGCTATCACCGCCGCTATTCCTATCCTGATCAGGTTCTTCTTATCGAAAACAAATAACTCCTTGATCCTGTCGAACATGTACTAACCCTTTCCAACGTTATAGGGATATTTTACCATTTTCGAAGATCAATTGCAGGATTATCGTCTGACGAGGGTATATATCTTCGATGAGATAAGTGATGCGGCAACGAGTTTGATGATATCGGGAATAATGAAAGGAAAGCAGCACATCGTTAATGCCGACCATACCCCCACACGTCCGGAATCAGGTGTATATACGGCCATAAACCATATTACCCCCACAATATACATTACGATCTCACATACAATGGCGGTAATGATATTGAATACCACACGTCCCTTATATCCGGTCATAAGACCTGAGAATAACTTATCCGCCAAGAGCCAATAGACAAGGGCCACGATTATAAAGGCGACAAGGAACCCTCCCGTGGGCCCTGCAAGAGATGCAAATCCGCCGCGGAAGCCCGAGAATACAGGAACTCCCACAGCACCGAGAAGAAGATAACAGATTATCGATACTAGTCCCCTCTTCCCTCCGATCAACATAAGGACGATAAATATAGCGAGGGTCTGCAGAGTGAAGGGTATCTGTCCGAAGGGAACAGATATCCAGGAACATATGGTGATAAGGGCTGCGCATATACCCTCCAAAACGAGATTATATGTACTAAAGACCGATCTGTTCCTTCTGCTGTCACCTGACATAAAAACCGCCTCATATCTAAGATACGAGACGGATTATACTGATAATCTGTTTAATTGTAAAGTAGATTTTCGGAGTTGCTTTACAATTTCTCAGAGCAGACTGATGATCCTGTTCTGGACGCTTGTAAGGCCGGGATCTGTGACGCCGAAGTCCATCTGCTTGTATGTCCAGGCAGCCCTTCCGATATTATGTTTGTTAAAAGCCCCGGATATCATCTTATACCACTTCAGTGTATCTTCGGGAGATGCCAGGTCTATTACACCGTACTCGCCGCAGTACAATGCCACATTGCGTTCCTCGCAGACAGCGACAGCCTTGGCAAAAAGCTTCTCAAAATACTCTTCTGACAGCTTATCTGAGGGATCAAACCCGTCAAAGGAGAGAGACATCTGCTCGAACTGCTCACCGGAATCCTTCGCCATCTGACCATAGGGCGCATCGATCCCGATCCTGAATGATGTATCCATTCCGATAACCCAGGGAGCACCCTGATGCGTAAAGATCAACGGCTCGTAGAAATGGAAGTTATAGACGATATTCTCGTCATAAGGCATATCCAGATCCGCTATAGCCTCGATGCAGTTGTTGTAATATCCGCCAACCAGGATCTTAACGTCAGGTGCAATAGCACGGATACGCCTGATGCACTTATCGGCTACGGCATTCCAAGTATCACAGTATTCCTTCTTGGTTACTTCGTTCAGGAGTTCGAATGCGATCTTATCAGGCTTATTGCCGTACCTTGAAGCCAAAGTTTCCCAAAGCTTAAGGAACCTCTCCTGATAATCCTCATTCTCGAAAAATCCCGTCTCATTGACCAAATGATCGAAGCAATACCCGTAAGTCCTGTGAACGTCCAGAATCATGTTGAGACCGGCTTTCTCACACCATTCCCATGCTTTATCGATATAAGCAAAACCTTCTTCGATATACTCGCCGGTGTCAGTTTCCACCAGTTGGTAATCGATGGGAAGCCTGACATGGTCCAGGCCCCATTCGGCAATGGTATTGATATCGTCCTGAGTGATGAACGTATCGTAACGCTCTTTGGTATAGTCACACTGGGACAGCCATCCGCCCAGGTTTATACCGTGCTCAAAACCTTCAAATCTCTTCATAACGGACCTCCTTTATATCACAGGGGGATGGGTTATCAGTTCTCTTCGCCCTCATCGGATGCAGCATCCTCAGCGGCATCTGCTGCAGCATCTTCTGCTTTCTCGGTAACGTCCTTGGCATCGCTCATTGCGGACTCAACGATATCATCAACATCGATATCATCAGAAGAAGCTGCCTTCTTATCGTCCTTCTCATAGTAGAACTTGACCTTGTCTTCACTGTTGCGGGCACCGTATGCCTCAGCTATGGCAAAACAGTCGGCCTTGAGTTGTTCGAAATCCTCGCGGGAAGCAAGATCCTTTGCGGATGTCTGAAAGCATGCATCCTCGAAAACATCATCAAGGATGAGATACTCGTTAGATCCGCCTGCAACATTATCCAGCATGCGCTCCGCCTTGTCCGGAGTACCCTTACGGCCGTCAAAGTTTTCGAAAGGAATGGCGATCCTGGAGTACCTGTAGCGAAGATAGATCTTCTTGTCATTGTAGTCCACTGCCACACGGTATTTTGCAGACAGGAAAGTCTGGCAGAACACCAAGATCATGATGATCGCGACGATGAACAAAAGTCCTGCGAACAGGAACGGGGTGGGAGCATCGACCGAACCTCTCGTAAGCAGGAATCCCCCAAGTCCTGCGCTGATCAGGAATACGATCAGAGATACAACGCGGTTGCGCGTGATCTTAGATCCCGAAGCGGGGTAACAATGAACACCCGACTGCGGAAGTTTTGCGATTAATTCCTGGTTCTCAAATCCTGTAGACATGTAACACCTCCTGTATACCTTATACTTTTTACTTGTTCGTTAATGATTCGATTCTCTCATCGACCGACTGATGCATCTTCTTGAACTTCTCGAGTTTCTCGCGCTCGGCATTGACAACTTTCTCGGGAGCCTTTGATACGAATTCGGTATTAGCGAGTTTTCCTTCCACTCTCTTGATCTCACCGTCAAGTTTCTCGCGCTCGGCAGCAAGTCTTTCAAGTTCTTTTGCTACATCGATCAGGTCTTCAAGAGGGATATATACCTCACCGCCGTCAAAGACTGCGGTAACCGCGGTAGACGGGATCCCGGACTTATCCTTCTGCGTTGCAAGGTCTGCAACTCCGGCGAGTTTTTCCAGGAATGCCTTACCGTCGGTAAACATATCCGCGACCGCGTCATCGGGAGTTACGACGATGATGTTTGCCTTACGGGAAGGCGCAACATTCATCTCGGCTCTTATGTTACGGATGGATCTGATAGCGCCGATCAGGGTCTCCATCTGCTTGCACTCATCCTTGTACTCGGGGATATCGGAAGCTGAAGGCCACTTGTCGATCATGATGGAATCTGCCCTTCCCGGGATAACCAGATTGTCGAAGATCTCCTCGGTAATGAAAGGCATGAAGGGGTGCAGGAGCTTTGCAGCGGTTCCCAAGACATAATTCAAAAGATACATGGCTTCGAGCCTTGTAGGGCACTCCTTGTCGAAAAGCCTGGTCTTGGAGATCTCGATATACCAGTCACAGAAATCATCCCAGAGGAAATCAACGGTCTTCTGCAGAGCAACACCGAAGTCATAACTGTCGATATTGACTGTCGACTCCGCAACGAGAGTATGGAGCTTATTCAGGATCCACTTATCTTCAAGCGTGTAATTATCGGCAGATACCTTGGAGAAGTCCACATCCTCGTCAGTATTCATTACAACGAATCTCATGGCATTCCACATCTTGTTGGACAGGTTCCTGCCCATGTTGACCTTGGAAGGCAGATATCTCTGGTCATTACCCGGAGCATTACCGGTAACGAGAGCATATCTTAAGGAATCGGCACCAAACTCTGCGATCACTTCGAGAGGATCTATGCCGTTGCCTAAGGACTTGCTCATCTTCCTTCCCTGCTCATCTCTTACGAGAC
Organism: Clostridiales bacterium; assembly: GCA_017964005.1. Taxonomy (GTDB): domain Bacteria; phylum Bacillota; class Clostridia; order Saccharofermentanales; family Saccharofermentanaceae; genus Saccharofermentans. The sequence goes on along the minus strand of JAGCSR010000049.1, from coordinate 77,436 downwards.
CGTGGATGAGGACATCCCTGAAAGGCACTTCATTCATGTGAGCCATGCCGGCAACGATCATCCTGGATACCCAGAATGTGATGATGTCATAGCCTGTAACAAGAGTATCCGTAGGATAGTATCTTGCAAGATCGGATGTCTTATCCGGCCACCCCATCGTGGAGAAAGGCCAGAGTGCCGAAGAGAACCAGGTATCCAGTGTATCCGGATCCTGACGCATCTCCTTGCCGCACTTGGGGCAGACACATGTATCTTCCTTGGTTACGGCGATCTCACCGCAGTCGTCGCAATAGAACGCGGGGATCCTGTGACCCCACCAAAGCTGTCTGGAGATACACCAGTCGCGGATATCTTCCATCCAGTTGAAATAGTTCTTGTCGAATCTTGCCGGAACGAACTTGATCCTGCCGTCCTTAACGCACTCGATGGCAGGCTTTGCCAGTTCTTCCATCTTAACGAACCACTGCAGGGATACACGGGGCTCGATGGTGGTGCCGCAGCGGTAGCAGGTACCTACGTTGTGGGAATAGTCTTCCGTCTTGATGAGGAATCCTCCCTCTTCAAGATCGGCAACGATAGCCTTACGTGCTTCGTATCTGTCCATACCGGCGTACTTGGGATAGTCTTCAGTGATCTTTGCATCTTCCGTAAGGACGTTAACGATGGGAAGATCATGTCTTGCACCTACCTCAAAGTCGTTAGGGTCGTGCGCAGGTGTGATCTTAACGACACCTGTACCGAATTCGATATCAACATAATCGTCTGCGACAACAGGGATCTTACGGCCTACGAGCGGCAGGATAACATTCTTGCCGACGATGTCCTTATATCTCTCATCCTTGGGATTGACTGCAACGGCAGTATCGCCTAAGAGTGTCTCAGGTCTTGTTGTTGCAAGATTTACATAACCTGATCCGTCTTCCAGAGGATATCTTAAATGCCAGAAGTGGCCTGCCTGATCTTCGTATTCAACCTCTGCATTGGAGATGGAAGTAAGGCAGTGAGGGCACCAGTTGATGATCCTCTCTCCCCTGTAGATAAGGCCCTGGTTATAGTACTTAACGAAAACTTCCTTAACGGCCTCGGAGCAGCCCTCGTCCATTGTGAAACGCTCGCGTGACCAGTCACAGGAAGATCCGATCTTCTTGAGCTGCTCAACGATCCTTCCGCCGTACTGCTCTTTCCAGGCCCATGCTCTCTCAAGGAACTTCTCTCTTCCGAGATCTTCCTTGAAGATGCCCTCTTTTCTCATCTGCTCAACGATCCTTGCTTCTGTTGCAATAGATGCGTGATCTGTACCGGGAAGCCAGAGAACGGAATAGCCTCTCATTCTCTTGTAGCGCGTAAGTATATCCTGGAGAGTGTTATCCAGGGCATGACCCATGTGAAGCTGGCCCGTGATGTTCGGCGGGGGCATTACAATGGAGAAAGCTTCCTTGGAAGGATCCTCATCCGGCTTAAAATATCCGGCTTCCATCCATCTGCTGTATAATCTCTGTTCAGCCTCGTTCGGGTCAAAGGTCTTGCTGATATTATCGATCCTTGGCATGTAAATATCATCCTTCTTTCGCATTTATGTCGTTCAAGCGAATATTATAGCATAATACGCGTACTTATTGAGGATGGATTTTCGATACCGGATACTCCGAAAAAAATACCAAATGCCTCAAAAGGAGACATTTGGTATCTCAGTGAACTTAATGATCAGATCAGGGACAATGCACCGTATACGATAGAATCGTCACCGAGGGCAGCGTTTGCGAACTTGACGGTATCGCGGATGGACGGCATGCAGTACCTGTCCACTTCCTTCAATATCCTCTCGAGGAAGTAATCGCCGTTGGCTTCGATTACACCGCCGCCATAGACTACGATCTCGGGGCTGAAGGTATTAACCAGATTGCCCGAAGCGATGGCAAGATAGTGACAGGCCCGGTCGACTGCTTCTATGGCTACTTCATCTCCGGCAGCAAGGGCTTTCTTGAGAGCCTTAGCCTTGAACGTGCTTCCCGTGATGGCATCCTCCATCATGGTCTTGCGTCCGCGGGAGACCTGCTGCTTGATATAACCTGACATACCCTGTTTGGACGAGAACGCCTCAAGACAGCCGCGCTGTCCGCAGTTGCACAAAGGGCCTTCGGGATCCAGGATCATGTGACCGTACTCAGCTGCCTTGAACTGATTGCCCGTATAGAGCTTTCCGTCGAGGATCAGACCTCCTCCCATACCGGTTCCGACAAAGAGTCCGACGACATTCTTGCAGCCCTTGGCAACACCGTATTTATATTCGCCCAGGACTCCGAGATTAACATCATTTCCGATATGGAAAGGAGCACCGAACTTATCCTCGATGGGCTTTTTGATATTGTAGTTCTTCCACGGAAGATTGGGCGAGAACAGGACTATTCCCTTATCCTGATCGATGACGCCGGGAGCCCCTGCGGAGATGGCATTGATCTCGCTCTTCTTGATGCCCGCTTCCTTGATCAGTTCTTCTACGGACCTGATGATAACATCCTCGACATTATCGGAAGATTCACCATCCTCCTTTGTCTTGCGCTTGATCCTTGCAATGATCTCTTTCCTGGAATTGAATACCGCACCGAAAACCTTGGTTCCGCCGATATCAAGACAGATGTTATATTTAGCCATAAAAAACACCTCCGTTATGCGGTTAGCATAATACGGAGGCACCTTCAAGTCAAGTAAATAAGGGTTGTTGCGGTCAGGCGGAAGTCACTCCGGGAGAGATCCCGGTATCATTGAACTTCAGATTATGAGCCGAGGACTTATTGGCCTTCTTATAGATCAACGTAGGCTGTTTACCCTCTGTAATGCACTCTTTGGTGATGATGCATTCCTTGATCTCCTTCTCGGAAGGAACATCATACATTACCTTGCGCATGCAATCCTCGATGATCGATGACAGTCCTCTTGCTCCGGTATTACGCTCAAGAGCCTTCTCTGCAATGGCGCGGAGAGCATCATCTTCGAATCTGAGATCCACGCCGTCCATCTTAAGGAGCTTGGTATACTGCCTTACAAGAGAATTCTTAGGTCTGGTGAGGACATTGACCAAGGCGTCACAATCCAGTTTATCGAGAGCTACGGTAACCGGCACACGTCCGATAAATTCGGGGATAAGACCGTACTTCATAAGGTCTTCCGGCAGGACATCATGGAAATAAGCTCCGGAATGCTTCTCTTTGACAGACATTACTTCGGCATCGAATCCGAACTTTTTGTCTTCGATCCTCGACGATATGATCTCATCCAGGCCGTCGAAAGCTCCGCCGCATATGAACAGGATGTTGGTAGTATCGATCTTGATACACTCTTCGTTAGGGTGCTTCCTTCCGCCCTTTGGAGGAACATTGGCAACAGTACTCTCAAGGATCTTGAGCAATGCCTGCTGTACGCCCTCACCGCCGACATCACGGGTAATTGACACATTCTCCGTCTTCTTGGTGATCTTATCGATCTCGTCGATATAAACGATACCTACCTTAGCTCTCTCAATATCGTAATCTGCTGCGATAATGAGGTTCAGGAGGATATTCTCGACATCCTCGCCTACATAACCGGCTTGTGTAAGGTTTGTGGCATCACCTACAGCGAACGGAACATCCAGGATCCTTGCCAGAGTCTGGGCAAGCAAAGTCTTACCGGAACCTGTAGGTCCCAGCATAAGGATATTGCTCTTTGTTATCTCCGTATCATCTGTAGGAAGATCCGAGAAGACTCTCTTGTAATGGTTGTAAACTGCAACGGACAGAGCGATCTTAGCCTCATCCTGCCCCTCTCCGTAAGCGTCCAGCTTCTCCTTGATCTCATGAGGGGTAATGACGGACGACGGCTTGATGGAACGCATCTTGCGCTTACGGGATACCTTCTCCTCTTCAGCTACGACTCCGTATGCCGTGCGGATACAGTCAATGCAGATATAACAGTTAACGCCCGAGAATAGTCTGGGGACTTCATATTCGGACTTGCCGCAGAAAGAGCAGCTGATTATATCTCTATCCATATCTGAACCGTATTTGGAACCTGCCATAAATCACCTCATACGTTTAAAGTCTTCTTACAATATAGTATTTTATCATTTTTCGCCGACATTCCATACCGTTTGACAAAATGTCACGAGCCTGTAAATCACAAACGGGACTGCCCCGGCATCACGAGACAGTCCCGATCGATTGTTCATTCAGGATATTATTCCTCAGTCTTCTCCTCGGAAGCTTCTTCCTTCTTCTCCTCAGGCTCCTCATCAGCGGGCTTCGGATCTACCTTAACAGCCTTGCTTGTAAGATACTCAACGGTCTTTCTTCCGCGGATGGTATCCTTGATGAGCTCGTTGTCATCACCGATGGCATTCTTGACATCCTCAACACCCATACGGTAGCTGTCAGCCATGACCTTGATCTCTTCCTCGTAATCCTCATCGGTAACCTCAGGATTGATTTTCTCGGCAACAGCCTCAACAACCAGAGAAGACTTAACGCGGACTCTTGCCATGGGCTTTAAGGACTCTCTGTACTCTTCCATGGACTGACCGATATAGTTAAGATACATGCCCAGCTCGATTCCCTGCTGGCTCATGCGCATTGCCTGATCCTGAGCCATGGAATCGACTTCGTTCTCGATCATGACCTCGGGGATCTCAACTTCAGCATTGTCGCAGACAACGCGTACTGTCTCGTTCTCGAAAGCGGACTTAGCGTCCTTCTCTGCTCTCTCCTCTTCCTTCTTGCGGATATCAGCACGGAGTTCTTCAAGAGTATCGAACTCGGAAACGTCCTTTGCAAACTCGTCGTCAAGCTCAGGCATAACCTCTGCCTTGATAGCATTGATCTTTACGTTGAATGTGGCATCAGCGCCCTTGAGCTCCTCGGAATGGTACTCTTCGGGGAACTTGACTTCGATAGTAAACTCCTCACCGTCGTTATGGCCGATGATCTGCTCCTCGAAGCCGGGGATAAAGGAGTGAGAACCGATCTTGAGATTGTAGTTCTCGCCCTTGCCGCCCTCGAAAGCGACACCGTCCTTGAAGCCCTCATAGTCGATGGTAACCGTATCGCCATCCTGAACGGCTCTGTCAGTGATCTCCTCAAGAGAAGAGTTCCTTCTGCGGAGAGCATCAACGCTGCGGTCGATATCCTCGTCCGTTACCTCACGTTTCATGAAAGGAACCTCAACGCCCTCGTACTTGCCGAGCTTGACCTCAGGTCTTACGGTAACTGTAAGGGAATACTTAACGCCGTCCTCATTGATGGACTCAACATCCAGCTCGGGACGGGATACGGGCTTCAGGTCATGCTCCTTGATAGCCTCGGGATAAGCGGTATTTGCCAGTTCGGTGATGGCATCCTCCAGAAGAACGCCCTCTCCATAGTACTGAAGAACGAGCTTATAAGGAACCTTACCCTTACGGAAGCCCGGAACCTGGAACTTCTTCTTGTTCTTGGCGTAAGCCTTCTGCATGGAAGAATCCAGTTCTTCCTTCGTTGCCTCAAGGTTGATGACGACGATGCTGCCGTCTTTCTTGTCGATAGTAGATGCCATTATATTTCCTCCAATAATAGATTCTTATTTAATCCGAGATAGGATTGTATCATAAGCGAACGCCCAAATGCAATAAATACCCGGTCTCTTTTTGCCCAAACTTCAGATAACGGTTACCTGTATGCCGGAAAGCACGTCCAGTGCCGCCTTGTGAAGATCAGGGAAAGCCGATGCCGTCAGTGACGAATCCACAATGATCTCGGCTTCCGGCGCGAATGTCCTGGCAACCACGGCATTGGATATAACGCAGATATTGGACACCAGCCCGCACAGCTCGACAGACTCAAAATCAAGCTTCCCGATGTATTCGCCCAGTTCGGCGCTTCCGAAAACAGGCTTCTCGAAGCACCTGCAGTCCGCAAGGTCCCCCTCGAGTTCCGAAGCCAGCTTATGTCCGTCAGTTCCCTTGATGCAGTGAACTACAGGGAGTTTCCTTCCCTCCTGGGTCTCGAGGTAATCCTCTCCGTGGGTATCGAGAGTATAGACCACCTCATCTCCTGCGGCCTTATACTCCGCGATCTTGGCCTTGATGCCGGGGATGATGGCAGATGCCCCCTCGAAGCCAAGAGTTCCGTCGATAAAATCCTTCTGCATGTCAACTACTACGAGTAATCTCATAAGGCACCTCCCGCAAAGATGATAAAAAAGGCTGCCACACGAGTGACAGCCTGTCTGGCGCGCCTGGCAGAGATCGAATCCACAACCTTCTGATCCGTAGTCAGACACTCTATCCAATTGAGCTACAGGCGCATATGCCCGATTATATTAATCCCTAAAGGGTAAATTGTCAATATCGGATACTCCCATGCTCCTCAGCCTATGAATTTGTTACTGTAAATCGCTCAAATCGTTACTGCACGGTAACGATTTGAGCAGAATGCAGTAACATATTACTGTATCCGGCAGAATCCGTTACTATACAGTAATGATTCTTGCCGTTTACAGTAACAAAACAGATTACAGATCAACCTTTGTTATTTACAAACTTATCGTACTTATACAGGAACGTTACCATCTGGCGCCGGAGGCACTTGCCGTCGGGACGGAATGTTCCGTCGGAATAACCAGCCAGGATCTTCTTCTCGGATGCCCAGAGAGTTGCCTTATAGAAATAATCCTTCTCCTTTACGTCCTTGAACTTATTCTTCGTTGAAGAAGGCTTCGGCTGTCCTGCCAGTCGCCAAAGGAATGTAACCGCATGCTTTCTTGCACATACGATCTGAGGTCCGAATGTGCCGTCCTTGTATCCTTCTACGATGTGATTCTCATTACCCCAGATGCAGGCATTGTAGAAGTAATCTGTCTTCTTGACGTCCTTGAACTTGCAGGCGGTTGCCTTGGGCTTGGGCTCACCCTGAAGTCTCCAGATGAAGGTTACCATCTGAGCTCTTGTACATTCATTTGCAGGTTTGAACTTCGTCTGGTTGTCGTAACCCTTTACTACTCCCTTTGCTGTGAGATAGTTGGTAGGAGCAAACCAGAAAACCTTACTGTTGGTTACGTCCTTATAAAGGACCGTAACAGTACACTTAGCGCTCTTCCCTGCTGCCGTTGCTGTGATGGTGACCTGACCTGCCCTCTTGGCAGTTATGTTGCCTTCCTTATCTACTGTTGCGATCTTCTTATCAGAAGATTTCCAGGATATCTTGGAATCTGCGCCTTTCAGTGTAGCCTTGATCTTGTCGGTATTGCCGCAGACGATGGATACCTTTTTCTTATCAAGAGTCAGAGATACCCGGGTTGCTGCCGTGGGTTTGGCGGATTTGGTGGGAGTTGCCGTAGGCTTTACTGTTGCTGTTGGCTTGGCTTTAGGCTTTGGTGTCGGTGTAGGTGTAAGCATGGCTGTCTTGCGGGACTCTGATCTGCCGCAGACAGAACAGGTGCGCGATTCTTCTCCCTGTGAAGTTAATGTAGCAGCCTTTGTAACATTCCATCCGCTCCATTTGTGTCCTTTTGCAGGGATCTCCACGGTTACTGTATCTGATATGGCCTCTTCTGTCCTGCTGTCTTCTTCTGCAAGTGTTACGTCGAAGGTCGCACTTCCCTTTTCTTCGCAGGAAGCCTTGGTATATGCCCTATTGACTATTTCCATAGGGGCCAGCACAACATAGTCTGTTGCGCCTTCCTTGGTACATTGGAATTTTGCCTGAGCTTTTGTTTTCGATATATCTTCCTCGTCAAGGTCCCATTCAATTCCTGCGTATTTCCAATCTTCCTTGGTAAGCACGAACGTTGCAACTCCTTCGTCGCGTTCAAAATACAAAAATGCACTCGGCTTATCGCAAAGATATATCGCCCTAAGATCAGGATTGTCTTTACAGAACAGCATGAGCGCCTTGGGATTCTTTGTAAGATCCAGTGTCTTAAGGTTATTGCAATCAACACAAAAAGCCTTAAGATCAGGGTTCTTAGTGAGATCTATCTCGGTTATCTGATTTCTGTCACAGTAAAGGGACCACAGTTTTACATTCTTGGAAACATCCAAACTTGTCAGATTATTCTGGGAAATCTGAAGTTCTTCAAGAAGAAGATTGTTACTTAGATCTATCGAAGAAAGGCCACTATCCTGGCAGTGAAGTTCCGTAAGTTTTTTGTTATTGCTTACATCCAGGCTGGATAGGTTGTTCCCTCCTATCCCCAGGGCCGTAAGTTCCGGATTATTGCTGACATCAAGGGATGTAAGGTTATTATCCGAAACATATAACTCCTCAAGTTCTGTACAATTACTTACATCGAGACTTATGATATCACTATAGCTACCATATAATCTCTTAAGTTTAGTACAGGATAGAACATCTACGGATAACCTGGCTTTAGGATCCTGCTGACCTCGACAATCCAGCAGGACCAGCTCCGTGTTTTTTGACAGATCAAGATGTCCGTTAAGCCTGTTGGCTGAACAGTCAAGACTGGTAAGGGCTGTAAAGTATTCTATACCCTTGAGGTTTACTATCTGCATAAAATTCACATCCAGTTCTTTGACAGATGCGATCTCCTCCTCATCCAAAATCCAGTCGGAAGCATATTCCTGCGTCAGGATATAGTTTCTGAAATTTTCATCCGGGAAAGTGGAACTTGTGATCTGGATCTCACCTTCTTTTGGGATGATCTCTAATACACCGGGATCTTTTGTATGAGACGGGGGGATCTTAGAGAAAAAAACCATCTTAAGATCCGGATTATCATTATCAACAACATTTTCCAGATCAGGGTTATTGGTAAGATCAAGATTTGTAAGTTTATTGTTGTTGCATATCAGTTCAACAAGTTTTGTATTCTTGGACAGATCTATATCCGAGATGCTGTTGTTGCTGAAATCAAGGTTCTTAAGTTTAGTATTCCTGCTGACATCCAGGTTCTCTAATCTGCAATAAGATAAGGTCAATTGCTCAAGTTCAGTGAAAAATTCGATCCCCTTAAGATTTCTAATAAAATCCTGTTTAATTGAAATCTCCTTAATGTCCAAGATCTCATCCGGTGTCAATACCTTGTCCTCGCCAAAGTCATGCCGCTGGAGCCAGTAACGGAAGTTAAAATCCGGGAAATTTGTCTCATTGATCTCGATATTCCCTGATGCCAATGCCGGAATACCAAAGCCTGCGCATATTCCAAATACCGCAATAAAAGCAGTAGCAAAAGTTTTGACTTTGCTCAAACGAACCATATTCATGTAATCCCCCCTATGTATTTATAGTACTTCCATAGAATCTAGATTATCAAATTATAGGGATTCTGTAAACTTCCGCGGCAAACCGCCCTGACTGAAGAGGGGGGGCAACTTCCGGTCAGGGCGGTTATAGATCATATCCGCTTTTCGTGCAAACGGATCACTTGATCATCAATCTGTAAACCTGTCTGATATCATTCTCGTCAAGTTCTACGAATCCGCGGAGTTTACCGTCCCTGCCGTTGCCGTAGACTGCGGTATGAGCCAGCTTATCTATATCCTCTTCACTTCCGCCTAATTCCTGTAAGGACTGAGGCATTCCGATACTCTTAAGGAATGCACGGTATCTTGCAATACCTTCGAAGATGACCGACTTCGGATCGTCTTTATTGTCCTCTACACCCCAGACTCTTGTTGCCCACTGAACGAGCCTTGCAGCGTCGTGTTCCCAGACATAGCTTAAGTATGCCGGGAAAGTTACTGCCAAACCTGCTCCATGCGCACAATCGTAAAGCGCGGATAGTTCGTGTTCAACATCATGGCTGATCCAGTCCTGGGATCTGCCGACACCGCAGGAATTGTTATGCGCCATCATGCCGGCCCACATAATGTTAGCCCTTGCCTCGTAGTCGTCAGGGTTTGCTATTACCTTCGGAGACTCTTCGATCATGGCGAGGAGAAGCCCTTCGATCATGCGGTCGGTCGTAACTACATCACGGGTGTTGGTCAGATACCTCTCGAGGAGATGTGCCATGATATCCGTAATGCCGCACGCTGTCTGATAAGGAGGTACTGTCTGAGTCAGCGCCGGATTTAAGATCGAGAACTTGGGACGTATCAGGTCAGAACCGGTTCCGCGCTTGAACATTCCTTCTTCTTTGGTAATGACTGAATCGCCTGAGCCTTCGCTTCCGGCAGCAGCTATCGTAAGGACAGTTCCTACGGGAAGCGCCCCGGTAATGGGCGTACCGCTGTAAAGGTCCCAGAAATCCCCGTCATAGAGGGCTCCTGCCGCTATCGCCTTTGCCGAATCAATGGAACTTCCGCCGCCTGCCGCAAGGATGAAATCAATGCCCTCTTTGCGGACAAGATCGATTCCTTCGTAAACAAGACCGCTCCTGGGGTTCGGCTTAACGCCGCCCAACTCTACACATGCTATTCCTTCGTTTGCAAGACTGGCCTTGATCCTGTCGATAAGACCTGACTTCTTGGCAGATGATCCGCCGTAATGCAGCAGTACTTTTGTACCGCCGAATCTTTTTACCAGTTCTCCTGCCTTGTTCTCACTGTCCTTGCCGAAAGCAAAGAATGTGGGGCTGTAAAATGTGAAATTATCCATAGATCTCCTCCGCTGCTCTTACTGCTTCTTCGATCGTCATTCCTTTGTATTCCTGGGCTCTTATCAGTCTTCCCGAATGTCCGTCATCCAAGAACGCACCGAGTACTACCCCGGGGATCGCGCTCTCAGGACTGTTAGGTGCGTTCGGACCTCCGAGATCCGTTCTGCACCACCCCGGATCTGTCAGGTTGATCATCACATCTGATCCTTCAAGACGGGTTCCTATATCTGTCGTAACCTTATCCAAAGCCGCCTTGGCTGCAGAATACCCTGCCTGTTCAGGTTCTTCGGCAATACCGCTGGTGGTATTTACGATCCTTCCGAATCCGCGCTGCTCCATCTTCGGCAGGAAGTGATAGCAGATCATCATGGGCGCTGTCGTATTGACAAGGAAACTTATCGTATAGTCCTCCGCCGGCGTAGCGTAATAATCCGTCCTGTATGCGATCTGATATCCCGCATTATTAAGGACGATATCAACATCGACTCCGAAGGAATCGATCGTCTTCAGCATCGCGGCTACCTGATCCATATCGGTAAATTCGGCTTCGACCTTGAGAACTTCAACACCCAAAACCTTAAGTTCCGATTCTGTCTCGGCAAGATGTTCGATCTTCCTTGCCTGAAGGATAATGTTGCACCCGCGTTCTGCCAGGCACCTTGCGGCAAGCCTTCCGAGACCCCTTGCGCCACCGGTAACCAATGCCCATCTGCCGGCTACGTCAACCATTATTGATTGCCTCCTTGGCCTTATTGAGATTATCTATCACGCGGTCACACCATTCATCGAATTCCGGGTCTTCGATCTGGTATTCGGGGTGCGAGAAAACGAATTCGATCGTTTCCCGCACCCCCTGTTCGAACCTTACTGCCGGAACGAATCCCGGCACGACCCTCTTTACCTTCCTGTTATCGAAAACGACAGAACAGGATTTGTCACCTGTAAGACTCCCCTCGAAGTCATAGTCGCTGACAGCAGCCAGGAACTCGCTTGATACGTGAACCGCATTAAGCTCCACATTCAAGACCCTCGCTATGGTCTTATAAATCTGATTCCATGTTAATGTCTCATCACTTGTTATCTGGAAAGCCTCCCCTATCGCGTGGGGATTGCCGATAAGGCCCACATAAGCCTTGGCAAAATCAGAATTGTGAGTCATGGTCCAAAGGGACTCTCCGTCTCCGTGGATAATGACGGGCTTGCCTTCCAGCATCCTCTTCAATACCTGCCATGACCCTTTTCTTCCGTGAACACCCAAAGGGACCGATCTCTGATCGTAGGTGTGGCTCGGTCTTACTATCGTTACAGGGAACCCGTTTGTACGGTATTGTTCCATAAGATACTCCTCACATGCGATCTTGTCCCGCGAATATTGCCAATAGGGATTTGCCAAAGCTGTACCCTCGTTGATCACATAGGACGCGCAGGGCTTATGGTAGGCAGATGCCGAACTTATGTATATGTACTGTTTGGTCTTCCCGGCGAAAATCCTGACATCACGCTCAACCTGCTGAGGAACGAACCCTATGAATTCGCCGACACAGTCGAAGGTCATCCCTTCAAGCTTTGAGGCCACATCCTGTTCATCCGTGATATCGGCATTGATAACTCTTATATTCCCGGGGAGTTCCTCCGACCTGTTCCCTCTGTTGAGCAGATAAACCTCATCGTCTCCTTGAGCAAGAAGTCTGGTAATCGCCATGCTTATGGTGCCGGTCCCGCCGATCAGTAAGATCTTCATGAGTGATCCTCCCCTTTGCCGTATTTGAGTTAATGTTATATTTTCGCGCGTGTACATACTAATCAATAAAGTGTTAATAATTTCTCAATTTTTGTCCCTGTTTATTGCCATGTCCGGTAATGAAGATTAATATGTAAGCATGAACACGAATGCTGACAATCATTATCTTCTTGAGAATCTCTCACCGGACGGGATCAATACATTCACGAGTCCCGACAGCTTCGTTGCGCATTGGCACAAGTCAGGCGAGATCCTGTACATTCGGGAGGATGCCGAAGATTTCAGACAACCTGCCAGGATAAATGTCGGCAGCGAGATGTATGAGGTGTTCCAAGGAGACATCCTGTTTATCCCCAGCGAGAGGATACACGAGGTAGCATACGGCTGCAGAGGCAATCTTAAGGGACTTCAATATAATACCGAGATATTGTCTTCTTATTCAGACTTCCTTCCTTATATAAGCAGATTCGGGCATATTGCGGTTCTCAGGCATTCCGACGTCCCGGAATTGACAGAGAAACTGATAGCAAAATTTGAGAAAATCCGTTCGATCAACGATTCCGATATCAGATTCAAGAGGATCAAGACCTCTTCTGTTCTCTGCGAAGTCTTTATGGATATAGCAGATTACATAGATGATAAATATTCACTGCAGGAATCCAGGCCCGCCGTCGGACCGTCAGTAATGGATTCCATCAACAAAGTATGTGAATATGCCAATGACAACCTTACCAAGGATCCTTCACTGGCTGCCGCAGCGGAATATGCAGGGTTGTCTGCTTCCTATCTGTCAAGGACTTTCAAAAGTGTATTGGGAATGAGTTATACGGAATATGTAAACCGCCGGAAAGTCAGCCTTGCCATATCGCTTCTGGCAGCCGATGAATACTCGATCACTGACATCTGTTATATGTCGGGATTCAACAGCATATCGACTTTCAACCGGGTTTTCCTGGCAGTAACCGGTCTTTGCCCCGGGCAGTTCAGAAAATACAACGTCAGATAAACTTGTACACGCAAAGGCGATAGTGTTAATATATCTCCGTTTGCAAATACGGAGGTTATCAATGTCATCTTACGATCCGGACAGTCAGCTTATAAAGCGCTTCTCCCTGCTGAACCTTCGGGAACTCGGCGGAATGCCTCTTGCCGGAGGAAGAACATTTGCCGAAGGGAAGTTCTGGCGTTCTTCTTCACCTGCCGAAATAACGGCAGAAGAAGCCCGCAAAATGTCAGATTACGGTGTGACATGTGTAATAGATCTTCGTTCCGAGACAGAGCTTCGTCAATACGTTAACCCGTTTGCAAATGACGGCATAACGGATTTCCATAACATTCCTCTTTTCGCAGGAGATCCCAACAATTTCAAAGACGCATCCATGGCCTTCTTAAAGGACCACACTCTCGGAGATTATTATGTCATCATGCTGAACAAGCTGGCGTCTTCTATCGCCGAAGTATTGAGGATCCTCAAAGATGCCGACGGGATCGCCCTCTTCCACTGCGCCCACGGCAAGGACAGAACAGGAGTTATCACGGCGATCCTATACCTTTTGGCAGGCGCGTCGCAGGAAGACATCATCACCAATTACAAGGTTTCCTTTAACTACATAAGGCCTTTGGTAGATCCGCTGATGGCAAGGGCTCCGGAGGTCATGAAGCACGCTCTCCGTTCCGATGCATCCAACATGGAGACTCTTCTTTCATATATCAATGATGTTTATTCGGGGGATATAACAAAATATCTGTTATCAGCCGGAATGACCATGTCGGAGATAGACGGACTTCGTAAGAAGTGTTCCGGGCAATGATCACTTCATTATGACAGTGATGATATTCCCGAGATCATCAAGTTCGAAAGATATGTTCCTCGAACCGTTCTCATCCTCGTATTCATAAACATAATCATACTCATCGATAAAGGGATATACCAGCATCAGTTCGGATATATTCATGCCCACATAGACACTGTTATCCACAGTATAGTTACCCTCTCCAAATATCCTGATGGAAGTTAAGGTTCCGTTCCACTTACCTGCATCATCATAGATCACATCCAAAGCAAGGTTCAAACCCTTGTAACACATAACGATCCTCTTCGTTCCGGTGGAATAGTCCGTCCTGCTGACTGTATACAGGGGTTTACCCAATCTTTCTTCTACCGCAGACTGGGTAAGCACATCTCCGACCGAGAAGGTCTTCTGTTCTCCGCGGCACATAACAGTCTTGGTCCCGGAGGGATTGAGCGGCATTTTATCATCTACAAAGATCGATCCGTACCTGTTGATAAGGCTTACTTCCTTAGCCATAAGTTCTCCTTTGCCGTTGTCGACTTTAGGCAACGTTATCCTGACCAGACAGGGCATGGCAAGCGATATCGATATATCATCATATCCGCTCTTAACATACTTGGAATAATAATCAATGATGTATTCGGCTTTGGAACGGATTACGGAATCGATATAGATGTCATCGGAATACATGGGAGCAAGGATCGATGTGAGCGCTGATGTGTTCGAATTATAGACCATATCCATGTAATGGAACATATAGTTATAAGAAGCGATCGTGTCCTCCATCGCCTTACCGTCCAAGGATACGGTATCCCCGTTCTTGAGCGGGAAAAAGATCTTCTGTTCACTGTCATCGTCACAGATGATCTCCATAAGTTCCTGATTGGGATACATATCATCCATACGGATGCCGCAGATATCGGAGATCTCCTCATCGAGGACAGCCTTCTCCTGCTCGTTCAACGGTTTGAAAGCAACAACATCTCCTCTTCCCTTTGTCAGTTCACGAAGAATGTTGGTATATTCCGAGAATGTCGAATACGATACCGAATCCAGCTGCCATGTCGGGATAGACGAGAAGCTCGATGCAACACTGTCAGGCTTTTGGACAGACAGTGTTACCAGTCTTGCAAGTTCATCGACAGACATGGAAGAATTCAGAGGCTGACCGTTATTGATGATCTTGAAGAATGAGCAGGACGTCATCATGAACGCCGTGAAAGCGGTCACGATAATAACCGGTATACCCTTAATCCGTCCGCGCTTCACCGTTTGCCTTCCTTCCTCATCCTTGCGGCCTCGAAGATGACGATCCCCGCAGCTACGGCAGCATTGAGGCTGTTTACGCGTCCCGCCATCGGGATCGAGATCATAAAGTCACAGCTCTTGGCAACGCCGTCACGTATCCCGGAACCCTCACTGCCGATGACGACGGCAAAAGAGCCTGAATAATCCGCTTTGTCATAAGTAACATCGCCGTCCATATCACACCCGGCTATCCAGAATCCGTCTTCCTTAAGATCTCTGATAGTTGAGGCAATATTCGTGACCCTGCATACGGGAACATATTCGACCGCGCCGGCAGAAGCCTTGGCAACATTGGAATCGACAGCCACGGATCTTCGCTCGGGGATGACTACAGCATCAACGCCGGCAGCATCCGATATCCTCAGGATCGAACCCAGGTTATATGAATCCTTGAGTTCATCACATATAACGATAAAAGGCGACCTTCCTTCAGATCTCACCTTAGCTATGACCTCATTGAGATCTTGATATTCATGAGCTGCGGCAGAGATGATGACTCCCTGATGACGCCTGTCTGCGCTCATCTTATCAAGTGTTGCTCTGGGAACTTTTGTATACGGGATCCCCTGCTTATCGGCAAGCTGCATGATCTTTATCAGTGCAGGATCCGGTTTCTTGCCGCCTTCTGGAGCGAGGACCCACATCTTGTTGACGGGACGTCCCGCACTGAGCGCTTCGAAAACAGCGTTCCTGCCCTCAATATAGTCTGATCTTGCATCCTTATCAGATCGTTGGTTCATGATCCCACCCTGTCATCTATGATATCGAAAGACTTATATAACAGATATTCCATCCTCTCAGTCTGATTGTCAAGGAAAAGAAATCCCATCAGAGCCTCAAAACCCGTGGCATTCATGTAATCGGCTATATCAGAATTCTTGGATACCGAATGAGGATTGGAATTCCTGCCTCTTTTGAAGTAAGACTCCTCTTCCTCGGTCAGCTCATCCAGGAGGCCCAACATCGCCTTAGCCTGAGACTTCGCATTCACATACTCAACAGTCTGCTTATGCATCTTCCTGTTGGTGCCGGCATGAGATCCGGCAACATGACATCTTGCATACAGCTCGAAAACCGAATCTCCGATATATGCAAGAACTGCAGGCTGAACCTCTTTTAAGTTCTCGGCGATAAAAGGCTTGATCATAAAGCTTCTACCTTAGGTCCTTCCGGAGTATCCTTGACCGTATATCCCTTGGATGCGATAAGATCCCTGATCCTGTCAGCTTCGGCATAATCTTTTGCTTTCTTAGCCGCGGTCCTCTGTTCCACCAGCTGCATTATTTCTTCGGGGATGCCCTTGTCCTCGGGGAATCTGATCCCGAGAACATCCAAGAGTTCGAGGAGAGTATCTTTTGCGGAAGATATAGCATCCACGGAAGTATCAGAGGATGCGATTGCGGTGTTGATCGCGGTAACGAGGTTGAAGATATCGGTAATTGCATCGGCAGTATTAAGATCATCGTCCATATGCCTGATGAATTCCTCACGGGCATTATCCGCAGCCGAAAGCACCGCCTTATCCTGATCCGACCCGGAAGAATCTGCCTTATGCAAAGAACCTTCCTTAACCTCGGAAGCTGCCTTAACACATGTCTCGATCCTCTTAAGTCCCGTCTGGGAAGCACGGAGCAGTTCGTCCGAGAAATCGATGGGCTTGCGGTAGTGTCCGGACAGGATAAAGAACCTGATGACTTCATACGGAAAATGCTCAACGATGTCCCTGATGGTAAAGAAATTACCGAGGGATTTACTCATCTTCTCTCCGTCGATATTAACAAAAGCGTTATGTACCCAATAATTGGCAAAGGGCTTGCCGTTAGCACATTCGCTCTGGGCGATCTCGTTCTCGTGATGCGGGAAGATCAGATCGCATCCGCCTCCGTGGATATCGATCGTCTCACCAAGAAACTTCCTGTTCATTGCAGAACATTCGATATGCCAGCCCGGACGGCCTTCACCCCAGGGGGAATCCCAGAAGGGCTCGCCTTCCTTCTTAAATTTCCAAACTGCAAAGTCACCGGGATTGCGCTTACCCTCGAATGAGGTAACACGCTCTCCTGCACCGGCCTGAAGATCTTCCAGCTTGTAATGGGAAAGCTTGCCGTAGGAAGGATCCTTAGAAACGTCGAAATACACACCGTCATCAGGGATCACATAAACAAACCCCTTCTCATCCAATGACTTTATAAGATCGATTATGGCATCCATCGATTGTGTTGCTCTCGGCTGGAATGTCTGTCTTCTGATATTGAGGCCGTCAGCATCGACATAGTATTCAGCTATGAACCTGTCGGCAAGTTGTTCCACCGTGATACCTTCCTTGTTGGCGCGGTTGATCATCTTATCATCTATATCGGTGAAATTCTGACAGAATTCAACATCGTATCCCCTGTAAGACAGATATCTTGCAAGAGTATCGAAAGTTACGAAAGGTCTCGCGTTGCCAACATGGAAATAGTCGTAGACCGTAGGTCCGCAGGCATACATCTTAACGTGTCCTTCCTCGATCGGAACGAATTCCTGCTTTGTCCTGGTCAACGTATTGTACAGCTTCATGCGCCGTCCTCCTTCATACCGGAAATGCCGGTTTGTTTATTAAACACAAATAACCCCGAAGCCCGCACAAAAGGGCTACGGGATCGATCCGCTTCGGCGAAAACGCCGTGACCGGCAACATCTGATGTGTTACCGATCAAAAAACACTCGAAATGGCCACTCCTCTTGACACCCCGTCTCATCCAGGGCGGTTCCCGCTCGCCCGTCGTCAATCTTCCACTCGCCGGAGGCTTGATTTGTTACGCGCTGATTAGGATCCATATTACGTCATGTAGGTTCAACTTGGAGGTAACCACCCCGAGATGATTTTATTATAAGATAAAACGCGCGAATATCAAAGCGAATTACAAAAATGTCACACAGTCTCCGTATTCTTGACGGTTCTGTTGCTGGCGAATGCTATACAAAGGACTTTGGATGCTCCTTTATCCAGCAGCGCACACGCAGCTTCATGCAATGTGGCACCCGTAGTCGCCACATCGTCAGCAACTATTATCGACAGACCTTCCACATCCCATTCCGGTGATACCTCAAAGGCACCCCTAACATTTTCAGCCCTTGCCTCATTATCTCTCAGTTCTGTCTGTCTGGCCGTATCGACCTTTCTCATGAGAACATCCGGCCTTAACGGGGCTCCGGTTGCAAAGGCTACCGGAAGCGCCATCTCTTCTGCCTGATTAAATCCCCGCTCTTCCAGTCTCTCCGCAGACAAAGGAACGGGAACCACAAGATCTGCGGCAATATTATTCTCCTTTACCGTCCTTCCGAGGATTATCCCGAACAGTCTTGCCAGTTCTTTCTGGGCACCGAATTTTATCCTTGGGATCGCCGTATCGCAGATATCATCATAAGGGAACGGAGCAAACAGGGCCAGTTCCGGATGAGGATCACCGTCGTACGGATTAGACAGGCACAGCGACCACCCTCTGTTCCCTTCAACCGGAGTCAGTCGGGAAAGGCACTTGGTGCACATATGCAAATCGGGTTGCGAACCGTATATAAGGTTGTATAGTTGTTTGTATCCGGGAATATCATCTGCGGTTACATCTGCAACATCCCCGCATATACAGCACTTGTGAGGCAAAATCCAGTCAACGGTATCCGAGATCAAAGACATATCAGTATCCTCCGGATACGATCTTCAGGAAATCCCCCAAAGATGAAGGCCTCACAGACTCCCTCGTATTGTTAAGATACTGCGGTAGTGTATGCCCCGCATCGATTATGATGACCTTATTCCTGCCTCGGGTTACTGCCGTATAAAGAAGTCTCCTCTGCTTAAGCAGGAAATTTACATTCCCCAGGAGAATATAGACCGTATCAAATTCGCAGCCCTGGGACTTATGCACGGTAACGGCATACGCAAGAGATATATCATTGAGGCTCTCCCCTTCATAGTCAACGACCTTGCCGTCATCGAATGCAACGGTGATCTTCTTTTTGCGCTTAACTTGAGTTACACCGGTAACGATCCCGATCTCGCCGTTATATACACCCATGCCTTCTTCTTCGATACCGGGTCCCGCATAAGAAGTCCATTTGATCTTATAATCGTTCCTCATCTGCATTACCCGGTCACCGACATGATAAGTGCCGTCTGCTACGGCTACGGACTTTTCACCCGGCTCCCTTCCCTTAAGTCTGAGCCTTTGAAGTTCTTCATTCAGATGACCTGTTGACAGCAGTGACCTCTCGTCTTTTGTCGGAGTCAAAACGACATAGTCATCATCAGTAAGATCGGTCTTCTCGCACAAGCCAAGTAATATCTTCAACGCGTCCTCTTCCGAATCTGCGTTAATGACCCTGAAACTGTCGCTGTCACAGACAGGCTCCTTCGATTCCAATATCCTGTTGGCATTTGCCGCAATAGATCCTTCGGAATCCGAGCGGTGCTGATATTCAAGATGGATGTGGGGGACTTCCCTGCATCCGATAAGATCCGCCAGGACATTCCCGGGCCCCACCGACGGGAGCTGATTGGGATCGCCGACAAGGATAAGTGATGTTCCTTCGGCAACAGCATCCAGGAATCTTGAGAAGAGGGCGCTGTCGACCATAGACATCTCATCTATTACGATCACTCTGGCATCAATAGGGTTAGAACTGTCCTTGCCGAAACTGAAGGATTCGTTGAAGACATCAGGAGTTATCTCTAAGAGCCTGTGAATAGTGCACGCTTCGACACCGGCAGAATCAGACAGTCTCTTTGCTGCCCTTCCGGTAGGAGCGGCAAAAGCCGCCTTGATCCCTCTTTCTTTGAAAAAACTTCCCAATACCCCCATGATGGTGGTCTTGCCCGTCCCGGGTCCTCCGGTAATCACGCACAGAGGAAGATACATAGACATGTATACGGCTTTACGTTGTGAATCATCGAGGACGATCCCCATACCTTCGGCAATCTCATCCATGGTCGCGTAAGCTTCTTTCTCATCAGGAACAGGAACCTGAGCTTCGATAAGATCCCCTATCACATCGGAAGCAGACCACTCGTAATAATATAACTGAGAAGACGCGATCCTGGCCCCTTCATCAGTGATATCACATTCGTCTATGCTGCCCTTGTCGGTCCTGTAGAAATACAGTCTCCCGTTATTACAGGCTCTTCTTGCCGCATCATAGATAAGATTGTCATCATAGTCCGAAAAGTCTGATCCGGAAGTGCTGCGGAGCATATTGGCCATCGTGGTTGCATAATCAACCGTAGTTATATATGTTGCGCAGGCTTTGTAACAGATATCATTAACAACCGAAATCGCCATCGCCTCAAGCCTGGATTCAAGATCACGGGCTAAACCGAATTGAGATGCCAGACTGTCGCATTCGGCAAATGAAGCTATCCCGCCAAAAAACATCGTATACGGGTTGGTCTTAAGGATATCGTCATCTATGAGTCCTGTTCTCCGGCATCTCTTTATCGCAGTAGATGTAAGTCCTGCCTTTACCAGTTCGAATACCCGTAAGTTCCTGTCGGGATCTTGGGCGATCAGTTCACGGAGTGACTTGATATCTTCAGCTTCCGCTTTCTTGAAACTGTATTTGGATAAAAGTGTTTTGTCGTCACAGGACAATATCTCATCTGCTATCCTGTCAGAAAGGAGTTCGGCCATCTCTTTATCGGCAACTCTGGCAGATCTGTCCCGCATAAACTCGATAAAACGGAGAGCTTGTGCAACCTTCTCTTCTTCCTCATCCGCAGATTCAATTGAAGAAAGTTCCAAGGATGCTTTCCCTTTATATTCCTTGACAATACCCGAGATCCGGTACTTCATCTTGTCAGTCACCGGAATGCCGAGTCTTGAAACACACGAAAAATTTCCGGCGGCAAATGATATAAACTTGCCGTCGGAAGAAACATAGAATACTTTACGGACTTCTACCAGCGCTCCCTGAACAGACGACCCGATATCCGAGTTATCAAGAGATATGATGATACCGGTCTTATCGTCCGTGACCATAGGAATCTACCTAAGATCAAACAAGACCGCAGGCAGACTTAAGCGCGTCTGTCTTATCGACAGCCTCCCAGGGAAGATCAAGATCTTCTCTTCCCAAATGACCGTAACTTGCGATATCGGCATAGATGGGACGCTTCAGATCAAGATCACGGATGATAGATGTAGGTCTGAGATCGAACACTTTACCTACAGCAGCGGAGATGATCTCATCCGCAACAACACCGGTTCCAAAGGTATCAGCCATGATGGATACGGGATGTGCAACTCCGATTGCATAAGCAAGTTGTATCTCGCATTCTTTCGCGATGCCTGCAGCTACTATATTCTTGGCGATATATCTTGCAGCGTAGGCTGCGGATCTGTCGACCTTCGTAGGATCCTTACCGGAGAATGCTCCGCCGCCGTGACGGGCAAAACCGCCATAGGTATCTACGATTATCTTACGTCCCGTAAGACCGGAATCTCCCTGGGGACCTCCGACGACGAACCTGCCGGTTGGATTGACATATATCTTCGTATCATCATCAATGAGATCGGCAGGGATAACATACCTGATGATCTGGTCGATAACAAAGTTGTGAAGTTCTTCCTCAGATACATCTTCACTATGCTGAGTGGATACGACTACCGTATCTACCCTGACCGCCTTATCATCCTGATACTCGACCGTAACCTGGCATTTACCGTCAGGTCTTAAGAAAGAGACTGTTCCGGACTTTCTGACGGAAGCCAGTCTTCTTGCGAGCTTATGAGCAAGAGAGATAGGAAGAGGCATCAGTTCTTCCGTATCATCGTTGGCATATCCGAACATAAGGCCCTGGTCTCCCGCACCGTTATCCAGCACTGAATCTTCCCCGTCACGGGTCTCATATGATCTGTCTACGCCCATCGCGATATCAGGAGACTGTTCATCTATTGATGTAATGACAGCTACTGAATCACAGTCGAAGCCGGCTTCCTTATCGTAACCGATCTGCTTCAGCCTGTTCCTTACAATGGACGGGATATCAACATAAGCTGAAGTGGATATCTCTCCCATAACCATGACCATTCCGGTGGTACAGCATGTCTCACATGCAACACGCGCATTATTATCCTGCTTCAATATCTCATCAAGGATCGAATCCGATATCTGATCGCATACCTTATCAGGATGCCCCTCAGTTACCGATTCGGATGTAAATAACCATTTTCCTTTTCTGTTTCTCATGGATAAGTCACCTCGAAAATATGTTTAACATCTTATTTTATATCAAAAACCGGACAAATGTAACCTTTTTGGCGAAAACTGAGACTTTGTGAGATTTTGTGAGATTTTGTGAGATTTTCGGGCATTTTCAAGTTGTATGATTTAACCACTTCGGGAACAAACGCAAAAAGGAGGAACCAAAAATGGCATTCGGAATCAAGATTTTCGAGAAGGATGAATACTTGTTCACTCTGCTGAGGCAGCGCTTGGGATACTTCTTCCCGGAAGCGTATATCATGAGGTTCTCCGAACCGAACGCTTTGGCGCAGACTGTCACGGAAGACGAGAGATTCTGTGAATTTGAGAAGACCCTTTTCGATCAAAGACAATTCACACAGGAAGATACCGGCGACCCGGAAGCGGTCGCATTGTTCGATGACAAAGGGACCATTGACTGCCAGAGGCTGTCACGGGCGATCGGGGTTGCGGGGCGTATAACTCCCGTCAACATTTCGAGGGGGACGGAAGCTGAGATAACCGTGCTTCTGTCTTTCGTATACAGCAGCGAACGCGAAGATTATATACGCAAGCTCCGCACCCCTTATGACTATGATATTCCTCTCAGGCTTGACTTTACGGGCGGTTACGGTCTGGCAAGATCAGATCCGGGCAATATGAACGAACTTATAAGACTGTCTTCTTCACGAAAGTTCAAACCGGAGGATATCCTTGCATTTGTGCACAGGGACGATACGGGATTCCTGACCCCGGGAGGCACCACAGATCCTGACCTTATCCATGAGATCGGATCTTCAGGTGTCATAAAGATATTGAAAGCCGCCAAAGAACTGGCAGCAAAAGATCCCATGTCTGTCGCGGCTCTGGCTGTACTTGAATCATTCAGTTCCAAAGAAATGATCGAGATATCCGGGAATGCGGACCGGGTTATAGTCCTGACACACGATGTATCTGCCGGCATCTCGGAATTTGTCATGCGGCTCAAAAGACAGCTGCCCCCGGACACGGTCTTTGACGTTTGCAGCACTGCGGAAAGGGTGGCCGAATATGGATAAGATCCGGTACAGTCCCGACGATATAAAAGAACAGATGACTTACTATGTCCTGAATGCTATGAGAAGCGGAGGAGATCCTTCCGATGATGAGCTCAAACAGATCATCGCCAACGTGATATCGGACCGGGCAAAAGACCTCAAGATGTCATTGGATGAGCGAAGAGCCCTGGCAGGTATTGTCTTTAATTCATTAAGGCGTCTTGATGTGATCGAGCCTTTGATGGAAGACCCTTCAGTAACCGAGATCATGGTCAACGGGCCGGATAAGGTCTTCTTTGAAAGAGGCGGAAGACTCTACAGATCCAAGATCAGTTTTAGGGACGCAAAACATCTGACCACGGTCATATCGGCTTTCTTCGCGAACCGCAACCGGCCTTTGAACGAAGCCAATCCCATCGCGGATCTGAGGCTCCCTGACGGATCCAGGGCGAACGCGGTCCTCCCTCCCGTGGCACCCGACGGACCGATAGTCACCATAAGGAAGTTCACCGGTATATCCCATGATATTGCTTCTCTCATCAGATCCGGCTTCATCAGCGAGGAATGTGCCCGTTTCCTGTCCGAATGCGTCAGGAACAAAAAGACCGTCTTCCTGTGCGGCGGGACCGGTTCCGGCAAGACGACATTTCTCAACTGCCTCTCTTCATTTATCCCGGCTGACGAACGGGTGGTTACGATCGAGGATTCGGCGGAACTGAACCTTGCCGGAATAGATAATCTCGTTCGGATGGAAGCCCGTCTTCCCGGCCCCGACGGATCTGGGGAAGTCAACATCGGCATGATGATCAGGGCAGCTCTTAGGATGCGGCCCGACAGGATCATAGTCGGAGAAGTAAGGGGCGCCGAGAGCGCCGATATGATACACGCCCTTAACACGGGGCATCCCGGATCTATGTGCACAGGACATGCCAACTCATGCAGCGAGATGCTCGACAGACTTACCGTTATGGTCATGGCAGGATCCAACCTTCCATATGAAGCTATTGTCTCGCAGATATCAATGGGCATAGACGTTATCCTGCACATTACCAGGTCAAGAGACGGGAGACGTTATGTGGACGAAGTCTGCCGGGTCCGGCGGAACTCGGGACAGAAGTTTAATACAACGACACTTTTCGGGATAAAGAAAGGAGGCAGTAACCTTGAAAGGATCGCAGACGAAGAAGAGATCAGGTCATTTCAACGGTATTCATATCAGGATAGATGAACGGCGCAAAGCTCTTATCAGATACATCTGGATGTATCCGGTATTTGTCCTGGCAGTATATCTGCTCTCGTCGATGTTCATGGATTCTGTCAGGATCAGGCTTATCGCTGCCCTGATACTCGGCATTTTCCCGTGGAAAGAGACGGTACTGCGTATTTACAACACCGCATATGAACAGATGAGGACCCAGCTTTTGGTACTGCTTCAGGTACTGTGCACCGGAGTAAGTTCAGGATATTCCATTGAGAAATCCATGACACTGGTAAGGCCCGTCATCGAGCACACCTTCGGCCGAAGGAGTCCTCTGATAAAGCCTCTGATCAGCATGGAGAACAAACTGAGGATGCATATCGACTCCGAACGGGTCCTGTCGGAGTTCGCCGAAGATTTGAGATTCCCCGAGACTGTCCCTGTATTCCATGCCCTGTCCATATCTGGGCGCATAGGCAGCAGCAGCCTGGCCATCCTGAGGTCCTCATGTCAGATGCTGTCTGAGATGAATGCCGTCCATAATGACATCAACGCCGAGAACGCAGGCAAGAATGCTGAGGCCGTTATGCTGTGCATCATGCCTTTCGCGATCACATTCGCGCTTAACAATATGAACGGCGACTATATTATCCGGGCAAAAGATTCCCAGGCAGGCAAACTTCTTATGGCCGTCGCCTTCATTCTGTGCATAATCGCGGCAGCCCTCCTGTTCAGGTTCATGACACATGCGCAGAGAAGCCCGAAAAACAATGACTCTGAGAAAGACAGATCTCCTTCGGGATCAACGCCTTTGGCTGACTCAATAACAAAGCTCCTTCCTGCATCATTTATCGCAAGACGGCATACGATGTTCAACGAACTGTCGCAAGTTCCGAGGATCAGATATGAGTCTTATATCAGGAAACAACTGATTACAGTCACCGTTACCGGCATCCTTGTCCTGTTCATAGCGGCAGCTTCGGACAAACCCCTTATACTGGCATTACCCGCCATGATCTTAATGTACATCCTGAATGTCGCGGACATCAGATCCAAGGTTAATCTGAAGCACGAGGATCTTATGAGGGACATCCCTTTATTCCTCTGTCTTATGTCTACGCTTCTGGAAGCGGGGCTTCAACTCCCCAAAGCAATAGAGATATGTTCCAAAGCCTTTGACGAACGGGGCGCCATTACTTATGAGATCAACGCTATGCGGGCAGAGATATTGAGCGGCCGTTCAGCTTCGGAAGCAGTCGAAGACTTTTCGATAAGGACACAGATCCCGGAAGCCCAGGCCGCCCTTCTCCTCGTGGCAAGATACGGAAGGCTCGGGACCGCTGAAGTGTTGAATCTTCTGTCTCTTCAGGCATCTGCCTGTTGGAATCTCTGCCGCAACGCAGCACGCAAAAAGCAGGAACGCGAGTCACTCGGAATGCTCATGCCAATGACACTGGATTTTGTCTGCGTGCTGATAGTTGCCGTAACACCGGCGATCATTTCCATGGCCATATAAACTTTAGGAAAGGAGGTATCACCTATGACAAGGCTCATCAAGAAACACAACAAAAAAGGAATGGGTACCGTTGAAGTCGTGATCATCATCGCGGTCCTCGTGGCACTGGCATTGATCTTCAGAGAAAGCCTTACCAATTATGCGGGCAAAGTGATCAAGTTCTGCTTCAACGAAGACAAAGTCGTATCAGCCTTAGGCTGACATCAGTAAACAGGATTAAGAGGTATGCTTATGAACAACAGAAAAGGACCTTTCGGCTGCTATGCGGTAGAGACTGTCGCATCCGATGTCTCTCTTTGTGAATACGCCATGGCAGTGATCAACGGCGCAGATGCTTCATGTTTTCTCCCGTGCATGATAAACCGATACGGTGAAGCAAAGGAACTCTCATACGACTATTCGGGACTGATCCCTTTGTCAGAATTCGACAGTGCTTCACTTCAAGAAAAGATCAAGTTTCCGAAGAATCTTATGTCCGGGAACAAACTGAGACTGCGCCGCGCGGCCGCAGGGTCCTTCCTGCTTCAGATCGTATCCGTACTTAACAACCTCCTCCCGCCTGAAGGGCTAGTCTTATCCCCGAAGCATATCTTTACGGATAAGGATGGTACGGTCATAAAATGCTGTTACAGACCCCGGGTTTACAAAGATTCAAAGCTAAGATTAAGTTCGATAGATAAAGATGACATGGAATCAGTCATCAACACGGAGTTCTTCTCACAGGTGCTTACGGAAGATGAGAAACAGACTATATTGCATTCTGTATCAACAGGCGATGAAGAGATGTATTGCACCTGCTGCAAGATCCTGCTGTCAGACCAAGGTCAGGGTCCGGGGCACAATAAACACAGGCATTCCGGCTCTCTCTGCACTTCAGGGTCCTGGAAGGAACGGTTAAGTGTCAGAAGGGATCTTATCATCCCCACGGCGATCTGCCTGTGCGCCGTATATTCATATACATCTATCGGACGCAAGGCCGCGGTGGTATTCGTTGCGGCAGGACTCATACTGGTCCTGCGCATAATATATAAAGACAGAGTTGATGCCGGACAGCAAAGATCTTCTTCCAAAGATAATAAACTACAGAAAGGACAACTCCGGGCAAAGATCTTATTCTCGCAAACACCCGCCCGCAATAACGATACGGAAGATCTTGTATCCTGCAATTTCTCAGACTGTTCCGATTATGATATACATTATGCCTCGTTAAAAGCGGCGGGACCTGCGGCGGACGGCGGCGAACCTAAACGTTTTTCTATATATACGGATAAAGTTACGATAGGATCTGACAGATTCCTGGCGGACATAGTCGTAGATGACGATTCCGTTGATTCACAACATGCATCGATAATCTTCGATAACGACAGATATTATCTTGCCGATCTTTCTTCATCACACAAGACTTATATAGATGACAGAGCATTGGCGCCGGATCGGCGGTATGAGATCAAGAATAACCAGAAGCTTACATTCGGCAGCGCAGACTTCATATTCAACATCTCATTTACACAAGGCGCAGATTGCGATCAGGATATTTATGGATAATCAAAATCAAAGGGGGCTGCCCCGGTCTGCCGGGACAGCCCCTGTTGCTTAAGATACAATAAGATCACATATCGTCGATTATCGTTGACAGATAGTGTCCGTAATTAGTCTTGGCCATGCCGTCGGCAATGTTCGAGATATCTTCGATATTGATCCACTGATTGCGGAGCGCCACTTCCTCAAGACATCCGATCATCTTGCCGGACCTCTGAGCAGATTTGATCTGGCCTGCTGCTTCATAA
The DNA here is from genome assembly GCA_017964005.1 of Clostridiales bacterium. Lineage (GTDB taxonomy): Bacteria > Bacillota > Clostridia > Saccharofermentanales > Saccharofermentanaceae > Saccharofermentans. Next base: position 49,269 of record JAGCSR010000049.1, on the reverse strand, counting down.
AGGCTGTCGGCTGTACCGGCATCAAACCAGGAGAACTCATCTTCGAGAGGGATTACCCTGAGAGCCCCCTGAGCAAGGTAGGCATTATTGACCGAAGTTATCTCCAGCTCTCCCCTTGCGGAAGGCTTGACGTTCTTGGCTATCGACACAACCTGATTATCATAGAAATACAGACCGGGAACTATGTAGTTCGACTTCGGTTTTGCCGGCTTCTCTTCGATGGACAGAGCCTTGCCGTCCGAAGAGAATTCCACGACGCCGAAGGGCCTGGGATCGGAAACATAATAACCGAAGATCGCAGCTCCGTCCTTGGCGAACTCGGCTGCCTGCCTTAACTTTCTCCTGAATCCCGGACCGTAGAATATATTATCTCCGAGAGCAAGACAGCATGTGTCATCCCCTATGAAGTCTTCTGCCAGGATAAACGCATCAGCGATGCCTCTTTGAACGGGCTGTTCTTTGTAGCATATATTCATGCCGAGACTCGAACCGTCAGACAGAAGGTTTTCGAAAGGCTTCGTATCGTTGGGCGGAGTTATGATCATGACATCCCTGATGCCCGCGTTCATAAGAACGGACAGAGGATAATAGATCAACGGTTTATCATATACCGGAAGTAACGGTTTGCAGATGGGAAGAGTAATGGGATATAACCTGGTCCCCTTTCCTGCTGCCAGGATGATTCCTTTCATATTGCACCTCACTTATACCAAAGATATGTATATTTTATCAGAATCTGATGATTCCCTCCATAACAAAAGACTGCCGCCTCCACGGGAAGCGGCAGTCTGATACAGTTCATGTCCTGAGTTTATTTTGCTTCTTTGGAATCATCCTTGGAAGGTCCTTCATCACTCTTGGCTTCTTCTGCCGGAACGGAAACAGGCTCTGCATTAGCTGCGGCTGCCGCTGCGGCTCTTCTTGCTGCTCTCTTCTTATTTGCTCTCTTTACGAGGATGATCGTTATGACACCTCCGATAAGGAGAACGATAGTAAGAGGCAGGCACATGATGAAGAGGATTACAACACCCTTACCGAACTCAACGACATTGTCGAGCATCTCTTCCATAGCATCCTTCATGTCATCAAGGAATGTCCTCTTGGTCGGCTCAAGCTGCTCTTCAACCTCGATAACTTCCCTGATGGAGATGTTCAGAGTCGAATAGGTAACCTTGTTATCGATGGTCTTAAGCTGTGTCTCATATGACTCGATCTCATAACGGATCTCGGACAGGCGGTTCTGCAGTGTGATGATGCTCTCCAGGTTTTCCGCCTTGGCAAGAAGATCCATAAGGGTCTGCTGCTCAGTCTTGAGGGATTTGACCTTGGCTTCCATATCCACATACTGCAATGTCCGGTCTTCGGAATTCTCGGAAGAGGAAATGACAGTTACGGAACCGTTGACCGCTTCGAGAAGAGCATCCATCTTATCCTGAGGAACCCTGACAACAAATGATCCGGTCCTCAGATTATTCTCCTTACCCGTTCCTTCGATATTGGATGACTCGAAGTATCCCCCGAGTTCATTGACCTTAGCTTTGAACGAAGTAACAACATCATCGAACTTCTCGGTCTGCGCAGAGATCCCGCATGTGCGGATGAGCTTGCGTTCTGTTACGGTATCAGCACCGGGGTTAGCTGCAGGTGTATCGGCACTGCGGTCATCCATAGCAGGCGATGTCTCGTAGGCATCGTAATCGCCATCCTCTTCTACGCCCTTGCCCCAATCGCCGGAAGACGTGGCATAGGCTGCCGAACCGGAATTATTGTGGACCGGAATATCTTGAGCAGATGCGGACTTGGCTTTGCTTGCGCACCCTGCGAACGATGCCATGATCATGAGGCATACGACAAGGGCCGTAACCCTGGCTGATATTGTCTTAAAGTTTTTCATACTGTTCCCTCCTTACGGGTTTTTGCAATTTGCTTTATACCTGTAATACATCCGGATCGCAGAAAATGTTGCAATCTTCGGATTATTTATCGTAAGTAGCCTTGAGCAGCAGATATTCTGCCACCTCTATTATTATAACAGCAAGAACATAATAAATCGTCATGGGGACGGCAAAAGGAATAAGATTGACACCCAACATGCAGATAAGATAGTAGCTTATATATTTGGCAATAGACAGAGCAAGCCTTCTGGCTCCCGGAGTATAGAAGAAGTTGCGGAACACCACATAACGCTCGAAAACAAAACACAGCAAAAGATATACAAGCCAGTTGAGTACCGTGATTATATAGAAGAACCCCACATGCATGATATCTGACAGAATAAGTACCGTCAGGATATTGATGAGAAGCGCGATCGCGGCGCAGGCAACAGTCTGCAGATATCTTACGTAGATCAGGATCGTATCCGTCAGGGGCCTGAAGTGAGAATCCGCGTTGTTGTCGATATAAATAGCTTCTATGGGAATCGCCGATATGGCAAGGCCCTGCTTTTCGGCCATGAGAACGACATTAAGCTCATAGTCGTACTTCTCTCCTCTGACCTTCAGCATCCAGTTGATGTTGGATGTGGCAAATCCGCGGAGTCCGGACTGGTTATCCGGAAGATACCTTGCATTTGCGATCGCGAAAAAGAACCTTGACATGGTATTGCCGATCCTGGACCTCAGCGGAGCATCCCTCTTAATGCCGCGGACCGTGAGAACGATGTTGTTGCCGGATTTCAAAGACTCGGCAACGCGGACGATATCTTCGGGACGGTGCTGTCCGTCGCAGTCGGCGGTAACCACATATGTATAGTTCTTCCTGGCAACATGCTCGAATCCGTACTTGAGAGCGTGTCCCTTGCCGCAGTTGACATCGTACCCTATGACTTCGGCGCCCAGGTTTCTGCATTGTTCGAAGATCTCATCGAACCCTTCACCGCTGCCGTCGTTAACGATTATAGCGTCAAGCCCGGCCCTGCGGAGCTTTTGTATCAGCGGCGGAAGCCTGTTGCCGGGCTTATAGGACGGGATCAGGACTACGACATCAGACATATCTTTAATGTCTTCGTTCCCGGTATTTTTTTTCTTATCCTGCTCCGTCATAAGTTCGGCCTTACCTTATCAGAAATACAACGCGTCAGTATCCACGCCGTTCGTGATCTTTGAATAATCGATGGTGTCGTAGTACATATAATAGACTTTATCACCTTCAGCAAGACCGGACAGTACCTCGGCATTCTCCGGATCCGATCTGCCGAGCGTTATCTCGACCAGACCGGAAAGCTCTCCGGTCTCCTCATCTTTGGCAGTATATACATATGTCTTGTTATTCATCTGCTCAATGGCTGCGATGGGGACGGTAATGACAGGATCCGATGACATGGGGATTGTAACCTTGGCGCTCATCCCTTCCTTGATATCCGGAATGCGTTCAACCTTTACCGTCACGGAATAGACAGCTTTCTTTCCGGACAGGGTTCCCTTCCTGTCTATCTTGGATACTTCGCCTTCAAAAGAGACATCTTCCTTGGCCACGGGACTGACAGTACACTTGTCACCTTCCTTGATCCTGACAACATCTTTGTCATCGATCTTTATCTTTATCATAAAGGAATCAGATTCCCTGATGGAATAAAGTACAAACTTATCGTTGATATACTGGACCTGTGTCTGTTCCTGCTCTCCGGGGTCTTCAGTTCCGGGTATCAGTCCGCCGCCGTTGATCAGCGCATAATACTGGGCAGGATCCATTCCGTCAGGGATGTCCGGGATCGAAGGACCGCCTGTCGGTATCGTAATATCCGTAGGAATGGTCGGATCCTGAGGCACCGTGGGATCAGTTGCATCGGATGGCACGGTCGGATCCGTATCCTTGGGCTGTGTAGGTTCGGCATCTGTCTGATCAGGCTCTTCGTCACGGCTCTTGTTCTTGGAAGGGATCTGATCTTCGCCTTCATAAAGATCCTCATCCAGGCCTTCCACTATACCTGCGGCTTCCGCCTTGATGACACCGGACAGATAGATATCGAGCATTGATTTCAGGTCATCCTGAAGATCGGATCTTTGCGACATCAGTGTGTTATATCTGTCGGAATTAACATCTTCCGTAAGTGTGAACAATGTATCGTCTTTCTTGACTGCCTCGCCGTTCTTGACCTTAACATCCTTTATCTTGCCGGCAAAAGACGTGATCTTGAGGGGACAGTTGACATAAAGCTCTCCCTCGCCCAGATCATCGCCTTTGTATGAGACCTTTATCGAATCTCCGACATCAGGGATCTTATCGGAGAAAGTAACTTTCATGAGTCCTTCCGAATATGCTGCAACACGGCCCTTGATCTCATTGCCGTCGGCAAGAGTTCCCTTGACTGAGGTTCCCACACCTATATTGACGTCTGTCTTGATGTCGGCGGCCATCTTTCCGTCAACCGACAGGATAAGGAGGGCGCCTTTATCGAAAACTATATCCGATACTATATCCTGTTTAACCGCATATATCTCCTTTACCCTGCCGTCACAGGGAGCCTTGATCTTGTTGTCGGAATTATCCTTAGCTTCGGTCTTTAATTCCTTGTCAAGATCCCTGATCATCTTGCGGGTATTCTCCATGGACGCTGCGAGGGATACAAGGTCAGGCGTGCCGATAACATCACCTTCCCTTACCTCATCGCCGTTCTCAAAGAAGACCTTATCGAATTCGACACCTTCGACATATTCGAACTTTTCTTTGGATCCGGACCTTATACTTCCGGTACGGACCACATCCTGCTCCAGGGGACGGAGCGACGCGGTATATTCAATGAGAGACTGGGATGTAAGTTCGTTGGTCTTCTGGGAACTCTTATTGGAATAATATGTAAGCACATTAACGCCGGCTACCGTGGCAGCCACGATAATGGCAACGGCGATAAGCCATACCTTGGAAGACTTACGCTTGCTCTGTACATGTTCATTGCTGCGATCCTCTCTGCCGGGATCGAAAAGTATCTTATTGTCATTCTGCATAGCCATACCCGTCAACCTCCGTAATGAAGCGCATCGATAGGCTTCATCTTTGCTGCCTTGTTGGCAGGATATAATCCGAACAGGATGCCTATGATAAAGCAGAATGAGACCGCAAGTATTACGATAGTCGGATCCATGCCGAATACGACTCCCAAAGATGCGGTTATGAGAGATCCCACTTTGAGCAGCAGCCAGGACATGAATATCCCGATACCGCAGCCTATAAGACAGATCACTACCGATTCGAACAGGAACTGACGGAGGATGACTCCGCGTGATGCGCCGATAGCTTTGCGGATTCCGATCTCCCTCGTTCTCTCGGTGACGGTGACCAGCATGATGTTCATGATGCCGATGCCTCCGACCAGAAGCGATATACCGGCGATGGCACCTAATACTATGGACAGAACGGAAGTAATATCTCCCATGGCATCTTCGATGTAAGAGATATCATAGACTTCAAATTCACAATCAGGATACTCCTGCTTGAAGAATTCCTCTGCCTCTGTCGTAACATCCTTAACGGAATATCCTTCGGACGGACTTATGTAAAGCGTGCAGGAGTTCATCCATCCCGATGCGGAATCCTGAGCGATCAATCCGTACGGAACATATACTCCGTAACCGAAGGAGAACATGTTTTCGAGGCTGTTCTCATTATCATCGAGAACACCGACAATGGTGTATTCCGTCTCGGAGATGGTAAGTTTCTCACCTATGCAGTCATAGTATCCGATAACGTTCTTTGCCATTTTCTCGTCGATAACGCATACCTTGGTATTATTCTCGCAATCGACGGCCCTGAGAATCCTTCCCATCAGGATGCTCTTGCCCCGGATATCAAAGTATTCGCTGGTTACACCTGTAAGCATAACGAGATCTGTCTTGTCTTCGTAAGTGAAATCCTGATACATGGAGTATTCCATTCCAATGCTGGCGAAGGAATCCTTGGCAGCAAGCCATTCCTCGTGCTTCTCGTCATCTGCGATATCCGCAGGAACATCATCGGAAAACTGAACGTAGACCATGTTGTTGCCCATGGACTGAATCGTATTCGTGATAGATGAGGTTCCGCCGTTGACGATGCTTACGAGGACTACCAGGGCGATAACGCCGATAATGATGCCAAGCATCGTAAGGAACGATCTCATCTTATTGCTGAGGATGGACTTTACAGCCATCCTGAAAGACTGGACGACACCGGAATTAAGTATCGCGTCAAAGAACTTAACTATTGCCATCTGCTTTGACCTCCGATACTTTTCCGTCCTTGATCCTGATGACACGCTTTGCCTGAGCCGCGATGTCAGGATCATGTGTAATAAGAACTATGGTGTTCCCGAGAGCATTTAATTTCTTGAAGATCTCGATGATATCCGCTGAAGTATGGGAATCGAGATTGCCGGTAGGCTCGTCTGCGAGTATCAGAGAAGGCTCCGTTACGATCGCGCGGGCTATGGCGACTCTCTGCTGCTGACCGCCCGACAGTTCCGTGGGAAGATGGTGAACACGGGTCTGAAGTCCTACCGCGGCAACCGCAGCCTTGACCTTCTCAACTCTCTCTGACCTCTTCATTCCCCGGTAGATCAGGGGCAGTTCGATATTTTCTTCTACCGTCATGTTCGTGATGAGGTTGAAGTTTTGGAACACGAATCCTATCTTGCGGTTGCGGACTTCAGCCAGCTTATTGTCCGAATAGAATTCGATCGGGATCCCGTCCAGCACGTAATTACCGGCATCGGCGGTATCAAGACAGCCGACCACGTTCATCAATGTGGATTTACCTGATCCGGAAGGTCCTATGACCGATACGAAATCGCCGGGGTATACATGCATCGTCACATGGTCCAATGCGCATACTTCCTCCTCGCCGACCAGATAAACCTTTGTTATATCCTTAAGATCTATCATTCCTTATCCCCGTTATTCTCTTCAATCTGTGCATTATGTTCATCGATCATAGACTGAACGTCATCTGCTTTGTTATCTGCCTGGGTCTCAGTCTCTTCCTGTGTCTCCTCACCCCAGATATAGTCACCCATGGCGCTTCTGTCTGACTCGTAGAACACGGTATCACCCTCGTTGAGGCCTTCTTTGATCTCGATCATATCACCATTGGAAAGACCGGTCGTAACATAGACGATCCCTCCGAAAACACGGGTCTCGGGATCATATTCCGTATAAACGAAATCGCCGCTGCCGGACTTATGGACCGCTTTCTTATTCACGGTGAGAACATTGTCGGCACTCTCGATCTTGATCTTGGCCGAAGCAAACATTCCGGACAGCATGCCCTCCGACTTATCGAAAACGATCTTTACGACATAGTAACCTACACTGCCCTGAACCTTCTCATTGGCCTCATCGGACACCTCGGTAACCTTACCTTCAACTTTCAGGTTGTTCAGAGCTTCTATCTCAACGGTTGCATCCATCCCTTCCTTGACTTTGAGGATGTCTTTCTCGTTGATATTGACATTCACGGCAAAAACCGTATCGGGAGTGATCTTGGCAACACGCATATATCCGTTCTCTACCTCGGCATCTTCTTCAACGGTCGGAAGAGCGACATCCCCGTCCTGATTCATATAATCCGCATAATCAGAAGGAAGCTGGCTTTCAGCAGGTTCTTCTTCGGAAGATGTGTCATCGGGATCATAGATCATCTTGACCACACCCTCTTCGCCTGCGAAAATGCCGCCTTCCTTATATATCGTGAGATATTCATTCAGGATCTCTTCTTGTTCCCCGCGCTGCTTTAAGAGGGAATCGTAGTCTGCGGAGATCTTGGTATCAGACAATGTAAGAAGCACATCTCCTGCTTTGACCTTGTCTCCGACCTTGCACTTTACGGTCTTAACCGTACCGGTATAGCCTGTAACCGACAAAGGTTTATTGATCCGAAGCTGGGCATCTGCGATCTTATTGCCGTCAACGTCCTTGACGGTAACCTTATCATCAGGCATAAGGGTCTTGTCGGATACGAGGATCAATGCCTTGCCGGCTGCAGCCCTGTTGACCTTGCCGTCATATTCATTGCCTTCGGCATCTGTAACCTTTACGAGATCCCCTGTCTTGAGTTTTGCGGATTCCACATCACATGCCATCTTGCCGTCAAGCGACAGTACCACCAAAGCACCGTTGTCGCAAACGGTGTCTGCCACGGTATCTTCGCCTTTCGCATAGATAACCTTGACTCTTCCGTCAAGGGGAGCCTTGACCTTCCCAGAGATCTTGTCATCAGATACATCGGCAATGGACTTATCAAGTTCATCGATCTTACCCTGTACCTGTGAGATGGCATCCAGAAGGGACGACTCCGTTACTGTCATAAGGAGCGTGTCCTTGCTGACCTTATCGCCTTCCTCTACAAATACTTCATCGACTTCCAGGGTATTCCTTATATCGACATAGCTTATCTCGGCAAGTCCCATTCCGCCATCGCCCTGAACATACGATGACAGGGACCCCCGCTCAACTTTAACTTCCTCGACATTAAGATATGTCTTGTTGAGCATATCGTTGATAGCGTTCATGGCAAGTCCTATGAGGACCGCGATCCCCACGAACACAACAACCACTACGATCAATACTATGATGATTACTTTTCTCTTCTTGCGGCGGCGCATATCGCGCTGCATCTTAATAAGTTCGGAATTGGACACAACCGAATCCCTGCTGTCATTGACTGCATTATCAGACATCTTGTTTCCCCTTACCCCTCTGATTTTTGTATATTGTTAATTCTGACCGTCTTCCGGTTCATCAAAATTAAGATCCTTCGATACATCATACGGTTCGAAGGTAGTATTAAGGACTTCTCTTGCAGCGAAGATCTCATCCTGTTCAGCCTTCTCTGCCTCAGCCTTAGCCTGTTCTTCTTCAGCCTCGATCGCAGCAGGCTTGGCATTAAGATCTATACTGTCATACTTCTGGAAAGGATTCTGAGTTCTCTCGTAACCGCAGTAGTAGCACTTCTTCTTGAAGATGTATTTCTCCATAGTCTGAAGTCCCCTTCCGCAGGAAGGACACTTAACATCTTCCGAGTAATCGACGCGGCCTTCAAGTTTTGAAGCGATATCGAGCTTGGCATCAAGCTGATCATACTCGACGCCCATAGCCTTGAGGAGCAGCCACATGCCGTGAACGAGGACCTTGAGCTCGTCAACCTCATGCCGCATCTCATCTACTGTCTGTTCATCGGAATACTCATCAAGTATCTTCTGAGCCTTGATCTCATCACTTGTAGGTTCTCTCTTCAGGAAATCACTCATGTCTGTCCCTCCCCTTTGTCATTTGATCGTCTTGCAAAACTCCGCCAAAGAAGCCGCAACTTCGTATATATTACCACTATCAACAAGAATTTGCTCATCAATCTCGTTAGACAGGAACCCCAGGTTCAGCTGGAAAGCATGGACCGATGTGGCATAATTCAATCCCGTATATGCCATGGAAGTGGCAGCACCGCCGTTCTCCAGTCCCTCAGCCTCGGCTATCGCCTCGCAAAGGTCCTGTCCCGTGGAGAAATCCTTGGTCTTGGATTTGCTGTATTCGGGAATGCATACCCTTACACCGGTAAGCGCAGGATCATCGGCGCATTTTGCTTCGAGTCTCAGATAGATATCGCAGTCCGAGGACGTTGCGATCCTGGCCCGGTCCTGATTTGACAGATCGATATCGTTCACCGTCCTGGTCAGGACCACCTTTGCACCGCACTTCTCAAGATATTCCTTGGCACACAGAGCATAATTCAAAACGAGTTCTGATTCGGCTATGCCGGTCTTCACGCCTTTGCCTCCTGCAGTAGCCGAAGCCTTGAATGCTTCTTTATCAGGCATCAGGGACTCAGTGGTCTCCGAAGTCTCGGCCTGATGCATAGGGTCGATCACTATCGAAAAGCCCGTAAGGTCAGGAGCGTCGTTCTTAAGGGGGACATCTGTCGGCGAAGGAGTGGGAACGGCAGGATCATTTGTTGAGGATGCTGAAGTCTCGGTATCGCTGCCTGAACCTGTTTCCGAAGATGCCGCCGTAACATCGGTATCGTCCCCGGTCGCATCGGTCTCAGTCGTTGCCGCAGGTTCTTCCTTAACGAATAGCCTGTCTATGTCTTCCCTGTTGGTAAGATATGTGAGTGCCAGTGTAAAAAGGCACCCGATCAGGACCAATATCGTCAGTACATTTACGATGCGGTTGAAGTTCGGCTTCTTCTGAGCCGGAGTATCAGCCGCAGCCTTAGGCTTAGACACCTCTTCCGAAGGCTTCCTGTCAACAGGCTTCCCGGTCTGCTTTGCCGGGGTTTGGGACTTGGGCACCGGTTTGCGTCCGGACTCGGGTTTGGAAGAAGGCTTGACCTTAGGTGCAGTCTTAGGCCTTTGCTGTGGCTTGCCTTGCGGCTGTCCCTGTCTCGGCTTGGGCTTTTGCGGGGATTGTACCTTTTGGGGGGCGCCGGACCCGGTCTTAGACATGATCTTCCTTATCGCTTCATTGCGCTCCTCATCATCCATCTGCCGGAAGCGCGAATAAAGGGCCTTCTTCCTCTCGGGAGGCAAAGAAGCCAAAAACTTCTCGAATCTTTCTTTCTCGCTTTTTGTAAGACCCGGCATCAGCAGGACTCCTTAAATATTATTCAAAGAAAATTATAACATTCTTGTTTGAAAATCTTCCCGATTATTATATATTAGACATAACAACAAGCTCCCCGGGGTTTATATGGACAGATTCGGCAAGCTGGTCGCAAGATCATTCAAATCATACAGGACACACTGGATCGCAAATATTGCGATAGTCTTTCTCGTCAATATCATGATCGGCGGTTATTCACTGTCATCCACATCAGTCTTCAAGACCGTCAGACAGGAAGACACCATCACGAACACCGCTATATCAAGGATCGAAGACCATATCGACGAGCATACCCCCGTAAGCCGTGACACACTGGATAACCTGGATTCCCAAACCAACAGGGCTATAACCACATTCGAGAGGGCAACGGGCCAGTCCAATGCCGGGACTGTATCGGAACTTGTTACCGGGATCCGGGAATTTACGGGCAATGCCGATAAACCTGACTTTCTTCAGTCCACCGAATACTCCAAGGGCGTCATCGCAACCCTCATTAACAAGACCACACAATCCGGATCCATCGTTTTCGGCATCCTTCAGGGTGTTAATACCCTTATATTCAAGGACCGGATCGCAAATTCGGTAGTGATCTTCCTTGCAACCCTTGCCTTATTCTTCATCACCATATTCGTTAAGAACATCTTCACTGTCGGAATGTGCAGATATTTCTCTGAACACCGGCTCTACCGTGACACGAAAGCCGACCGTATACTCTTCGTTTACCGGTACGGCAAGACACTTAATGTAGCCAAGGTAATGTTCCTCCGTTCGATGTTCCAGGTGTTCTGGGCATTTACCATCGTCGGCGGCATCATCAAGTATTACGAATATTCCATGATCCCTTATATCCTTGCCGAGAACCCGACGACCTCCTATAAGGATGCGTTCAGGCTCTCCAAAGAGATGACTAAAGGCTATAAGAAGCGGATGTTCCTCTACGACATCGTGATAGTCCCGGCATATCTGCTGTCAAGTTTCTCCTACAACATCCTCTCGGTCCTGTTCTTAGACCCCATGAAGACCTGCTTTTATACCGAGATATTCACAGATCTGAGAAAAGGCCTTCTTGATTCAGATGCCAAAGCCAAGAAGATCCTCTGGGACAGAGGTCTGGATCTTGAGGACATGCGCAATGCATCCTATCCCGATCCCCTCTTCCCCATCGCTCCTGCCGCTCACCGCAACTGGCTCAAATACGACTACGAGAGGGACTACACCTTCTCATCCATCGTGCTGCTGTTCTTCACATATTCTTTTGTCGGCTGGATATGGGAGATATTCTATACGCTTTTCGATAAGGGCATCATCTCGAACCGCGGAACCTTAAACGGCCCCTGGCTGCCTATATACGGCTGCGGCGGGCTTCTCATCATCATGATCCTTAAGCCCCTCCGCCGCCACCCGGTTATGATGTTTCTCGGCGCGGTTGTCCTTTGCGGCGGACTGGAGTATTTTACTTCCTGGATCTTGGAACAGCTCTTCCATTCCAAGTGGTGGGACTATACGGGCATGTTCATGAACCTTAACGGCAGGATCTGTTTGGAAGGACTCATAATCTTCGGTGTCGCGGGACTCATGTTCACCTACATCTTCTCCCCGATCCTCGACAATATCTTCCGCCGGATCAAGCCGAACCTCAGGACGTTCCTGTGCGCAGGCCTTCTGGCCATATTCATCCTGGATGTTATGTTCTCGGTATCAAATCCCAACCGCGGCGCAGGCATAACCGAAGAAGATACCCCTACACAGGTAACTTCCGCCGCTACATTGGAGTCTGACGCAGGATAAGTTCGGTTATCAGTTGATCCTGAAGCACTTTTGGATAGCTCTGTGGTCTCCGATCACAAGAAGGTTATATCCCTCTTCGAAAACATAGTCCGGTGTGATCGACGCATTGAGTTTTCCGTTCTTCTTTGCGCCCAGGATATTGATGTTATACTTCTTCCTTATATCGATATCAGAGACTTTGCGGCCTACCCAATCCGAAGGAATGGACACTTCATAGATCGCATAATCCTCATCAAGCCCGATATAATCGAAAACAAGTTCCGAAGAATATGTGATCGCCGTCCACTTGGCTACCTGTTTCTCCGGGTACACAACGTTATCCGCACCGTTGCGGAGCAGGAACTTCTGCTGTATATCAGTCTCGGCGCGGGAGACGACCAGTCTTGCGCCCAGCTCCTTAAGAAGGGATGTTGTCTCAAGGGAACTTTGGAAATCGTTGCCTATGGTAACGATGCAGGCATCGTAGTTGTCCACCCCCAAAGACCTTAAGAATTCTTCGTTCGTGCTGTCGCCGATCTGAGCATTCGTAACATACGGAAGGATGTTATTGACCCTTTCTTCATCGTCATCGACCGCCATGACCTCGTGCCCGAGCTCATAAAGCTCCATCGCAACGAGCCTGCCGAACTTTCCCAAACCGATGAGCAAAATAGATTTCATATCAATATCCTCCCAAACTTACTTAACATATTATACTTATCCAACCGTGATCTTCTCAAGCGGCGGCTTGGAGAAATTCCTTGCAGGGCCGGAGAATGCCGAGAATATTATCGTAAGGCCTCCGACTCTTCCCAGGAACATCAGGATACACAGAACAAGGCGTGACACGATCCCTAAGTCAGGGGTAATTCCCGTGGTAAGTCCTACAGTGCCTACGGCAGAAGCCGCTTCAAACAGACATTTTGAGAACGGAATTCCATCCGCAAGGCTTATCACCACTGCGCCTGACAAAAACAGCCCCAGATACATCATAAGGATGGTAGCTGCATTGCGGATGATCCCGTCATCGATCCTGCGGCCAAACAACTGTGTGTCTTCTTTCCTGGAGAAGACGGACAGGAGATTGGCAACAAGGACTGCCAATGTTGTGGTCTTCATACCGCCGGCAGTAGATCCCGTGGAACCTCCCACCAGCATCAACGCCATGACGATACCCATAGACGCTCCCCGCATCGCGCCGAAGTCTCCGGTATTAAAGCCCGCCGTCCTCGTGGTCACTGACTGGAACAGGGACAGAAGGACCCTTCTTCCCGCAGGTTCCCCCGAATACTCCGCGAAAAACAGATACACGGCCGGAAGTACGATAAGAACAGCAGATGTAACCAGCACGATCTTGCTCTGAAGCGAATAGCGGCTGAACTTGAATTTATTCCTGCGGATATCATCCCAGGTCAGGAATCCTATACCGCCGATTATTATCAACAGCATGATTATCACATTAAGATACGGGTCACCCGCCAAAGACGTGAGCGACTGGTATTTGGCATCAGGAGTACCCATCAGGTCGAATCCCGCATTGCAAAAAGCCGAGATCGAATGGAAGAATGCCATCCAGATGCCCCGAGGACCGAACCTCATAACAAACGAAGGCATCATAAGCAAAGCTCCTGCTCCCTCAAATATACCCGTGGCAATAAGAATGAATCTTGTGAGACGAACAATACCTCCAACCTGGTGCGCGGAGATCGCTTCCTGCATCGTGCTCCTCTGCATCAGTGATATCTTGCGACCCGACAGCAGCGACAGCATCGCAGCCATGGTAACCACACCGAGACCGCCGATCTGGATCAGCACCAGGATAACGGCCTGCCCGAAGTAAGACCAGTATGTCGCTGTGTCATGTACGACAAGGCCCGTAACACATCCTGCTGAGACCGCTGTAAAGAACGCTTCATCGAAAGGCGTGACCTTCCAATCCGAAGAAGATATGGGAAGCATCAGAAGTAATGCCCCTGTCAGTACGAGCGCTATAAACCCGATGAGTATAGTCTGGAATGTCGAAAGGCGCTTCTTGCCTGCCATAAGACCCTCACAAAATAAGATTCGGTCCGATTTAGTATCAGACCAATATAAATATAGCATAAACTATTGAAAATACACGAAAAGAATATATAATTATGTATTCGCGAACACCGCGAAGAGATACGGGGGCGTTCCGGTCTCGACACGGCTGTTGCAACCGAGAAAGCGGGTGGAGGATTCTCGTTGTGCCTCCTTAAAAAACGGGAAATTGCAAGTAATTGCAGACAATACACAGCTCGTAGCAGCTTAAGCTACCTGCCCGGTCACTCTATCTGCGGATGACCGGGGTGGTCCTTAGCAGACCTTTGCCGAAGGAGGTCAGTCGGCAGGAGGATCCGTCAAAGCTTTGAGACGGTGACGCCTTAAATCCATGAAGCTACCGGAACCGACGCCCGTCGATGGGCTACGCGGGAATGGGAATAATTCATCCGTCGACTGCACCCGGAGATGTCTCGGTGAATACGGTTGTGGACAGGAGTTCGACTCTCCTCGCCTCCACCAGACACGAACAATGAATAGTCCCGCAAAGGTCCTCGGCGTGAACGCCTGCGGAAAATGCGGGACTATTTCATTGTTCTCTATTGGATTTGCGTAACTTGCAGCGCAAGGCGGTATTTGCTATATAGACTTGTGCGGAAAATGCGAGGCATTGTTGTTCTAAATATCACCTGAATTTCTTGCGTAATGCTATAATTCGTATGAGATAAGCTGTAAGGGAAAGTCGTATTGCAACGATCGAGGGAAAAAATGGATTTTGACGCATTCGTAAATGATATCGAGACCAACGGCTGGAATGTTTTCGGGACAGAGGTATACAGGGACAACAAGTTGATACATGCCTGGGGAGACACTCAGGACGGTATTCACGAGCTCTTCTCTGCTACGAAGACGGTCCTGTCCGTAGCCTTCGGGATCTTATATGACAGAGGGATTATCGGAATCGACGATCCGGTCCTGAAGCATATCCAATCGCCTGCCAAGCCCGGTTGGGATAAAGTTACGATCCGCAGGCTCCTTACGATGTCCGTTTTGGATCTTCCCTTCAGAGCCGAGGGGGATAACTGGATCTTGTTCTCACTGGACTGTGATGTCGATCCTTCCGAGCGCGGATTCAATTACAGCAACATATGTACTTACCTGGTAGGTGTTGCTCTTACAAACGCGCTCGGTTCAGACATCGGCAAGTTTATAGAAGATGAGATCTTCAAGCCTTTGAGCATAAAGAACTATGAGTATTCGCGAAGTCCGGAAGGATACTTCTACGGCGCATCCGGCATGAAGCTTTCGGTTCACGATCTTTCCAAGTTCGGTCTTCTTCTCATGAACGGCGGTGTCTATGAAGGCAGAAGGATCGTCTCTTCCGAATATGTTGAGATGGCGACTTCGATCCAGCAGATGAACAGAGAAGGCGGATACGGCTTCTTTATCTGGAAATACCGTGACGGATACAGCATCAACGGCAGATGCAAGCAGAAGTGCTATATCCTTCCCTCCCGGGGCATCATCGTGACGTATCTTTCTTATATCGATGATGATTCACACGATCTTTTGGACAGCATGGAGAAGAATATTCTGGGCATCAACACAAGTGAG
Organism: Clostridiales bacterium; assembly: GCA_017964005.1. Classification (GTDB taxonomy): domain Bacteria; phylum Bacillota; class Clostridia; order Saccharofermentanales; family Saccharofermentanaceae; genus Saccharofermentans. The sequence continues at coordinate 33,301 of JAGCSR010000049.1, read as the reverse complement.
GTTAACGGATAATGGGAAAGATGAAAAAGATCATGACCGCGGTGTTAGCGGCAACACTATTTACATTTGCTTTGACCGGGTGCTTTTCAAATAACAAAAGAGGGCCTTTGGATGTTAAGAAGGTATCTTATCTTATCAGTTACGAGGATATCGGTCATGACCTCTATTATGTCATTACAGACGACTATAAAGTAACGAAGTACAGCATATTCCCGGAAGCAAGACAACATATCGAACAAGCCCTGAACAATGCCGGGACCTGACTATGAAAGATATACATACGGAGTAAATTTTTATGAGGAAGATTTTATGTATATGTCTGATATTGGCTGCAGCACTCGGATTAACCGCCTGCTTGTATGATCCTGCCAAGCTGGAAGAAAAGCACCAAAAGGAACACGAGGAGAAATGTGAGAAGGTCATGGTTGAGATGGAACGCCGGCTGAGCGCGAAGTATTCTGACATTCTCGGCAATGAACCGGATGAAATAGTCTTCGATGTCTATGATCTGTCCAAAGGGTCAAATAAAGCCTGGTTCCAGAGAGGTGTTTATCCTGCCAAAGCAAAATATAAAGATAATGACGAAGAGTTTACCGTTCAGATCCGGATCTCGGCGAACATCAAAGACTTCGGGGATATGGAGGACAGTTTCTACGGTGTTCTTTACGGTAAGGATGCAAAGGACGAACTTTACGATCTGGTTGAATCTTATGGTGTGGAAAACATCAACATATACTATGAGCCTTGCGGGGATATCTTAAAAGATGCAAAAGACTTAAGAGAACACCTTACTGTTTTCGGTAAGTATAAGATGATCATTCCCGAAGACCTTGATCTCGTATGCCAGCTGGCGGATGAATTGAATGATTTCGGATGCAATACCAGAATAACCGCAGACGGAGGTAATCTTTACAATCAGACATGCGGGATCGGAAATAAGACTTCTGATGAGATAAGATCATATTTTGAAGGATAAACAGATGAACACAAACCAAAGACGGTATATAGAATATGCAAGGGAATTTGCCCGGACCCGCAGATGTCACATCTGGCTGGGAGGGTCTTTCCTCCGAGGGAATCCTACTCCCTTCTCAGATGTGGATATTTCAGTCCTGTGTGATACAGATACTTTATCGGATCTGATCGAAGGATACGGCAAAACAATATACCTCTCCTCTACGGTCAATCCGGAAGGGATCCTGATAGTTATCTACGAAGACGGTGTTGCCTTGGATCTGGAAGTGATCGAAGACATTGATGCAACTTGCGAAGAGTTCTTCCATGAAGAAGATATCAGGGACAGAAGTCACACCCGCAACAGTCTTATATGTCAGGAGATCTGTACACGAAAGGATCTCCCCTATCAGATGTCACGCCTCTTCCACCGAAGCCTCATAAAGTACCTGGCCGGCAAAAAAGATGCCGGCTTAGGAGTTGCAAATGAGATCGTGGAATATATCGACTCCGGTCTATATATCACGGAATCAGATTATAAGGACAAGATCACTCTCCTTATCGAAAAGTTCAACGACCGGTATCCGTTGGATGAAGACTACCGCCTGCTTCTTTCTAAATTGGCAGATCAGATCTGATTTCTTACAATATCCCACTTGCCATTCACACCAAGATAATGCCATGCGCGTTCTTTGGCAAACTCAAGACCGTTATCACTGTTGGTGGCAACAACAATGAACTTCTGCTTTGAAGGGTAGATTACAAACAGGCTCTGAAATCCCGGGTTGATACCGGAATGCCAGTATGTATTTCTGTCTTCATATGATTCGATCGCAATTCCCAGTCCCCAGCTGTTATCACCGTCCGTTGCGACTTGAGGGGTAAACATCTCCTTTGTTGCTTTGGTACCGCTCTCATACCTGTTCATGAGCGATCTAAAGAACAAGGACATATCGTGGGTCGTAGATCTCAGGGTATACGCGCAGTTGGCGTCCTTATGAATAAGATCGCCTGTTACGGGTATGCTTGCAGGAACGGTAAATCCTGCGATAAGGATGACTGCCGTTACAACAGGGATCACGATCCTAAAGAGCATCTTCTTTTTGCGTGTTGCGAACAGGAATGCCCCGGCAAGGACAAAATAGACAGCAAATACTATCGTCACCTTAGACATGATCGCCAGCAGCGCAATGATGTTTATTATCCCTGCCAAAACAAAGCTTACCAATGTTCCGGTCTCGAAAGAATACCACTTGAACTTCGTGATCTTTCCTACAACAAAAGCGATCAGGAATAATACTGCAAACGCTGCGATAAACACAACGAAAGCATATAGTGTTACCTGAGACAGATTGATATAAGGGGTTACCGTTTCCTTGTATTCGAAGGTGCTGTTCTTCATTCCGAGCTGATCGAAAACATAATGTTTGGCAGCCATCTCCAAGGACTCTCCGGTTACGTTCTCGATAACGCTCTGAAGATAGATATATCCGACTCCGGAATAACGGAATCCGCTGCCCGGATCTGAATAGATCTTCTTATCGACACCCAGCTCGTAAGACGGCGAGAACCCTGCAGTATGGCAAAGCAATTGTCTCAGGGTGATGTCGTTCATCCTCTCATCATCGGTGATAAGACCCGGATCCAGGAAAGGTTTGATCTTATCATCCAGTGATATCTTGTTTTCATCAACAAGTCTTAAGGCGATACTTGCCGCCACCGTCTTACCGCAGGATCCGAACTCAAATACCGAGTTCTCATCGATCCCGTCACCGAAGTTATCGTATGTAATGACACTTGTATCGAAGCACGCCACAGAATAACCGTGTATCCCTTTGTCTTGCGCAGAAGTCTCGGCATCACCTGAACTTAAACCTGTAAGTACCGTTATAAGCCCCAGTAAGACCGTTATCGCTAAAATTTTCATTCTCATCTTTCCAATCTCCTTATTGTTGTTTGCCAAGCATTGCCATAGTGCTTATGTATAATCCTCTTATAAGTTTCTTCTCGTCGAATCCTGCATTGCGCTCAGGCGCACCCTCAGATGAATAACATCTGGTGAGAGTCACATCGCGTATTATCCCGTCAAAGGATGCCACGATGAATGAAAGGATCTCTTCTGCCGGAATAACCGGAGTAAAATAACCCTTCGCCGTCTGGGTCATGATTATCTCCGACGCACACCCGATAAGATATCCGAATGTGGAAGCAGTGGTAACATACCGGTTGATGTTAGCCGCGCGCTCCGGATCATATGCAAATAGTGTCCCCAATTCGAAAAGCAGTTTATTGTAGCCGATCAGAAGATCGGAAAAATATAGTTCCGAGATCTTGAACAGTTCCTCCAGTCTTTTCTCGGGCGGATCTGAAGATCTCATGAACTTATCGATCCGATCAGAGTAATCACCCAGTACATTCGCTTTATCGACAAGTGCCGCCAGCACAAGATCGATGTTGTTGAAGTACTTATAAACACCGCCCTGGCTCATGCCGGTGGCTGCAACGATATCGGACATCGTCATATCGTAAGCAGGCTTCCTGCTGCATACAGAAAGCGCGGTCATAAGGATCTGATCCTTCTTCCCTTCCAGGTATTCGGCGTTAACTTTAGGCATGGTCTGTTTCCTTTTCGAAAATAAAAACGACAGTATTGTCGTTTTTATACAACAGAACTATCCGTTTGTCAATCTCAAATGAAAACTGCCGCTCCTTTGAAGCGGCAGTTTTCGCTTAATAACCGATTGAGAAGATATTGATCATGCAGGATCGAATATACCCTTTACGACACCGTAGGACAGGATATTCCCGGCCTTTCCGTCCGTGCCTTTGTTGAGCCGTGTGAACATACCGTCCTTATCTTCACCATAAGCAGTCGTATCCACCTGGAAGAATCCGTTTGCAGGTTCCGTCCTGAGCGCCACTACATATACGGTATATTCGTGGGCATCTTCCGGAATGGGCCCCGCATATCCCTGATCCTTCCCCGAGAACTCTCCGGATCCGACATGGGTCTTATCCGTTAACGAATACCAGTGTACCCAGTTCCACGCAACATGATCGATCATAAGGAGAGCGTAACAGGACGCGCCGTCTACGGCATCCCAGGAAAGATCGGGTGACAAATTCTCATATTTGGAGCCGATCTGCTTTTTCCACATATCCCCTTCAAGATCTTCTGTAGTAAGTTCAAATGTCGCAAGATCATCAACATACACCTGATCTTCCGGAATCTTTCCGGTCACTGCCATATCGTATTCTTTTTGTGTTACGGGTTCAAAGCACCCCGTAAGGTCAAGATCCATCTGTCCGTCATCCGTTTGGGCCTTGAGGATGACCTTCCCTTCGTCGGTCACGGTCCCTTCGGTAAACTTGAATCTCTTCTCGATATTGCCTTCTTCTGCAGGTCTTACGAAGGTACCGTTGCCTATGAACGAGAAGGGATGTTCATGAGGATCGTTGATATCATCAGTAAGATTAAGGGTGATCTTCCCTATCCTCTTAACAAATGTCAGATACACTTCACCGGAACCCTTATCCCCTCCGAAAAGCCGGGTCATCTCGTCTGAGGAGGGGTCCTTGCATTTCCATCTGCTCAAAGGCATCGATGAATTATCCACATCCCACGCGATGCAGTTCTCTTCTTCCACCTTCCATTCGGATGTCTCCTGATCCATGACAAACGTCACGTCTTTGCTGATGGTCTGCGGCAGCGCTCCCGTAGGATTTCCCCCGTTTATATCAATCCTTACCGTATCACGTTCACCGTTGCCGGAAGCCTCCACATTGTGTGAGACGATATCAAACTTGTCATAACAGTCCTTGTTGCAAAGGGACGATACCACTTCATCCGGAACCCCGGATGAGATATCCGCTATAGTCTTTGTCGTAACTTCCGCTTTTGACTCCGATACAGCAGGGATCTGTTCCGGAACAGAACATCCCGCACCAGCAAATATCAGCGCCGCAGCAACCAGCGCGGGTAAGATCTTCTTATTAAGCATACAGATATTCCTCCGACAGTCATTGATCTTTGTATCTTTACTCTACAATGTAAAGACTGTCTTATCATAGGAATATCCGCACGCCGACCCGTAAAATCCGCACGGAATCAGGGATATCTGAACTTTGTCGGTGTAACTCCCGTCTTTTTCTTGAAGACTTTCGTAAAATAATCGGGATCCGAGAATCCCACTCTCGCGCTTACTTCCCCTATGGGTATCTCCGTCTTGGTAAGGAAGATCCTGGCAAGATCGATCCTCAGGTTAAGAAGATAATCCATACATGTCATGGAGGCATTCTCCATGAACAGATCGTTGAGTTTGTTCCTGTTCATAAGGAATTCCGAAGTGATTGTGCTGACTGTGATCTTATCTGCTATATGTTCATTAAGGTATTCACAGATAGCATTGAATTCCTTTCGTTCCAGAGCATCACGTGAGACATCTTCTTCGGGCTCAATATGGATATGTGTATATACGATAAAGTACAGAAGTTCCATAAGATAGGATCTGCTCCTGCAGGGCCAGAACCCGTCCTTCTGCCCTGCGAGCTCACACTCGGCAGAAGTAAAAAGGCCGCGGATCTTCTCCATGGCATTCAGGCTCACTTCGATAGTACGGTCCTTAAGATCCTTAAACCATACGAAGGGTGTTATGAGTACATAGTCCTGATAAATGACCTGTCCGACGCATTCTTCGAACTCACCTGCACGGATGCGGTCGTATGTGAATTCTTCCCTTATGACCGACGGATCGAAATACAGGATCTGAAGCTTAACGGGCTTTAGGATCTTAACTTTGATCTTATCTTTATGTGAGAGCAGGATGATCGAAGGCGACTTAACATCGATCTTCTCCTTGCCGCAGTCGATATGCATCGCGCCCTTTTCGACGATGACCAGTTTGAATCTGTCATCGGCATTGATATGATCGGGGACCGTCGTTGTCCTCTCGGCATAAATATCCACGATCCGGTCCCACCCGTCCCAATGGCACTCAGTACAAAGTCTCATCCCCAAACCTCCTGAATATCAGACCCGTATCACCAGTATCTGAATCCGAACACACGCTCACAGGCGTCAGCCATATATTCGATCTTCGCCATAATATGCGGGTACTGCTGAAGAGCCTCTAATGCGGAGGAATACCTGTCGCTGTCATAAGATCCTCCGTATCCCATAAAAGTTTCAACGATGGTGGCGCGGTCCTCTTTGGGGTTGACCGTGCCGTAGATCCTTCCGAAGTAAGCATCCGGTGTGGTGCCGTCATAGAAAGTATCCATAGTATATTTATACACATCTCCGTTGCCGTAATCCTCGAAGTTATTTGCATACTTGAACTTCGGGGGATTCAGCTCATCCCACTTCTTCTGATCGAACGCGTCAGGATCCTGGATCAGGATATTATTCTCTACGGCATGCCACAGTTCATGATGAAGCGTGATGCTCTCCATGCAGTTGATGTCGATAACGATATAACTTGTAATCCCGCGCGGTATGAACTCACCATTTGCAACAAAATTACCATTCTCGTTCCGGAGCTCATCCACGAGCACTATACAGATCCCGCCCTTACCTCTGTAATCCTTGAACGTCTCGAAAAACTCTTTGCTGTAGAACCCGAGATCCACTTCGATATTATCGATCGCATATGCAGTCAGCCTCTGCTGTTCTTCGATATCCTTACCGGAATCTTCCAGCGAAATAAGGTTATAGCTGTATGATATCTCGCGATCCTTGATATCATTGCCCATCAGTATATTGACGCCGTACTTGCCGGATAAGTTCTTACATCTCATCTTCTGCCCGTAGAACTGGTCTCCGGCTTCCTGTCCGGGCTTGGGCGTCTCTCCTGCCGGAATGACCGTATCTTCGAACTGCTGATCAAGATCGAATGCTTCGGGACATATCTCGATAAGTCTGGTCTTGGTAGCCTTCTGTTTGACGGTATCCAGTATAAAGTAATGCTCGGAATTATCATCGAACACGCACTTCATTGCAAAAAGATCATTCAGCTTGATCCCCGTATCGCAATACTTCCCGGTCTTAAGGTCAGATAACAGTATGTGCCTTGCAAAATAAGAATATGTCTGATTTGCGGGAGATGCGATGATCCCCATATCAGTATGATCGGAAGAAAAGACTATCGAATCATGAGGGACTTTGTAGGACCTGAGGCTCTTGCCGTCTTCACCGTCTCTTACATCGATGGCGCCTTCTTCGTTATAAGGATAGAACATGAACATATCATCACCGCAAAATCCGGTATCGACATAACTGTCATCTTCTTTGACCTGGACGGTGCTGTTGTCTGTTATGGACAGCAGGCTTATCTGATCGCCCAGATCCGTCAGGTCATCTGAGTCTTCAATGACACATAATCCGTTCAGGGAATTATAGTTTCTCAATGTGGATGTATACATCTTCTTAACCAGCGTTTCGACAGTACCGTCAAGGCTCATGGTGCATAAAGCGCATCCCTTGATAAACACGAGCCGGTCATTCTCCTGATCGTATATGCAGTTCCCGCCTGTATTGCCGATCTCATTTTGCTCATTAAGATCTTCAGAATAGAGAGTAACAGTGCCTTCGATATAGTCGTTAACGATAAGCCTTCCGTCGGAAGTTGCGCCGATCAAGACGGTATTGGAGGATTTGGTATTATATTTTGCTATCTGTTTATCCTCTGCGGAATCTATGATCCTGATCGTAATATATCCCTTCTTGTTCGACTTATATTCTCCGTTGATATAATTATCCGTAGTGGCAACAGCTATGTTCCCCGACGGCATCACCACGATACCGGTAACACCTTCCTTGCAGTCCTTAAGCGCTTCATATTCCTTTATCGCCTGATGACCGCCGTGATCGACCCTTGGAGTCGGCGTAGGTGTAGGTGCTTCGGAAGTCTCCTGAGTGGCCGTTGTCTGAACTGTCGCGGTGGTCGTCTCTTCCGGTTCTGTCTTAGGCTCCGGTTCCTGTGCGTTACAGCCGGCCAGGAGAATCGCGGATATCAGCAATATCGATATAGATCCTCTTATGTTGAGATTCTTCATTTTCTTTACTCCTTATATTTCCCCAGATGATTGTACCACAACATAGGACAGGACCAAAATCTGCAAACAGTAAGGATCCGCTGCGAGGGGTGGGGGGGTATTGCAGCGGATCCTTACTCTACAAGAGGCAAACTGTTTAGATTATAAAAGAGCTTTGTTATGTGGCGTCAGCCCTGGCCGTAGTAGGCATTGGCGCCGTGTTTTCGAAGATAGTGTTTATCCAGGAGTGTCTGCTGCATCCTGCCGGCCTCGGGGTTCAGCATCAGAGCATGGAAATCCATGAATGCCACTTCCTCCATTACGACAGCGTTATGCACTGCGTTGAAGGGATCCGTTCCCCAGGTGAAAGGTCCGTGTGAGAAGACGTTTACAGCGGGGATGGCATCAGGATCTTTGTCCGCGAAGGTCTCGACGATAACATCGCCTGTTTCTTTCTCGTACTCGCCGCCGATCTCCTCATCGGTCATGGGGCGTGTGCAGGGAATATCACCGTAGAAGTAATCGCCCTGTGTCGTTCCCATTGCAGGGATCGCGCGGCCTGCCTGGGCAAAGGTTACTGCCCAGCGTGAGTGTGTATGGACTACACCGCCGATATTTGGGAAGGCCTTGTAAAGAACAACGTGAGTAGGAGTATCGGAAGAAGGCTTCCACTTCCCTTCAACAACGTTGCCGTCAAGATCTACGACGACCATATCATCGGCTGTCATGGAATCGTACTCGACGCCGGAGGGCTTAATGACCACAAGACCCTTGTCACGGTCGATGCCGCTGACATTGCCCCAGGTGAATGTTACCAGTCCGTACTTGGGAAGTAAGAGGTTAGCCTCCAAGACTTTTGCTTTGAGTTCTTCTAACATCACATTACCTCCGTTGCGCACTGCTCCATGGGAAGAGCTTTCTTGTACTTATCCAGGAACGCCTTGAACCCTTCTATATCGGAAGGATCTGCCATGAGCGTTGTGCACTTTGCATTCGCGAAAACCTTGTTATCCAGGAAATCAGGCAAAGTCTCGCCTTCTTCCTTATTAAGCATATAGGATACGAGAAGTGCCATGCCGTAAGGTCCTCCCTCTCCTGCCGTCTCCATTACCGATACGGGAGCTTCGACTGCAGCAGACAGAAGGCGCTGGCCGACTTCGGGGGTCTTGAAGAATCCGCCGTGTCCCAGGAGCTTATCGATCTTGACATTCTCAGTCTCGGAAAGGATATCCATGCCGATCTTGAGAGTCGCAAGAGCGGACTGAAGATGGGTTCTCATGAAGTTAGCCAACGTAAAGCCGGCATCGGGAGTCCTTGCAAATACCGGACGTCCCTCATCCATATCGGTAACACCTTCACCCGACAGATAGTTGAATGACAGGAGCCCGCCGCAATCGGGGTCTCCCTCAAGGGCTGCCTGGAAAAGCTTCGCGTACATATCGCCCTTGGGGATATCTACACCGAACAAAGCAGTAAACTCCCTGAAGATATTGACCCATGCGTTGATGTCAGATGTGCAGTTATTGCAGTGGACCATTGCAACGGGTGCGCCGTCGGGAGTCGTTACCATATCGATCTCGCGGTGAACGCCCAACTCGTGGTCTACTACGACCATTGCAAAATCGGATGTACCGGCGCTGACGTTGCCTGTTCTTACACGAACGGAATTGGTTGCTACCATTCCCGTTCCGGCATCGCCTTCACAGGGAGCTACAGGTATGCCTGCCTTGAGGTCTCCTGAAGGATCTAAGAACTTTGCGCCTTCTTCGGTCAGGGTGCCGGCGTCCTCGCCTGCAGCAAGGACCTTCGGAAGTATAGATCTTAAGTCAACACCTGCAAGTTCATTGAACTTTCGGACCATTGACTCGTTGTAATCACATTTACCGCTGTCTATGGGAAACATTCCGGATGCTTCGCCTACGCCCATAACCTTAAGACCTGTGAGCTTCCAGTGAATGAATCCTGCAAGAGTCGTAAGATAATCGATATCGCCTACGTGATCTTCGCCGTTTAAGATCGCCTGATAGTAGTGGGCGATGCTCCAGCGCTGGGGGATATTGAATCCCAGGACTTCAGTGAGTTTCTCAGCCGCCTGGCCCGTAATGGTGTTGCGCCATGTGCGGAACTCTGCTAGCTGCTTGCCGTCCTTATCGAAGGGAAGATATCCGTGCATCATGGCAGAGATGCCGATGCCGCCCACTTCATCCAACGTTATGCCGAACTTATCCTTGACATCCTTCTTGAGTGCCGCGAAGCACGACTGGATGCCGGTGACGATCATATCCATGGAATAAGTCCAGATTCCGTCGACAAACTGATTCTCCCACTCGAAGTCACCTTGTGCTACAGGCATATAGTCCTTATCGATAAGAACTGCCTTGATACGTGTGGAACCTAACTCGATTCCCAGTGATGTTGTCTTAAGATCCACTTTGTTGCCTCCTCATACCGTATTGATCAATATCAATATCATATCACTTTTTCTTGCTGTTCTTACGGGCAAGGATGACACTCTGAACGAGAAGGAAGATACAAAGCATTGCAGCAACAGTGATGTTGGTCCACCATGCTTCGTCGAGACCTAATGATGCAACGATGTTCTTAATGGTGGAAAGGGACAGAACACCGAAGAATGTACCTGCGATGTTGCCGACACCGCCTGTCAGCATCGTACCGCCGATGATGGATGAAGCGATGGCGTTCATCTCGGCGCCGGATGCATGGGACGGAGATCCGGAACCTACATGCATGAAGTAAACATATCCGCCGATACCTGCGCAAAGTCCGCAGATAAGATGTGCCATGAACTTGGTGAACTTGACGTTGATACCGAGCATGTTGGCGCTCTGGTTGTTGCCGCCGACAGCGTAGAAGTTACGTCCGAGCTTTGTCCATCTCAATGTACAGAAGAGTGCGATAACAACGAAGACCGCAACAAGAACGCCGACTTCCACATATGCGGGAATGAAGTCACCTGCTTTGTTATATGATCCCATGAGAGGAACCGTAACTTCGGTTGCCTTCAATGCCTTGAACTGTTCGTTTTCGACATTGAACTGCGATGCATTGATTATGGTGGTCATTCCTTTCGCAAAGAACAGTCCTGCCAGGGTTACTATGAACGGCTGGATCTCAAGGTATGCGACCAGGAAGCCCTGAACGAGACCGAAGGCCAGTCCTATTCCGAGGGCGATCAGCATGGAGGTATAGATGTTGCCGCCCTGGAAATCGAGGTGGACCGCGCATGCCATACATACCAGGGCAGTGACCTGACCTACGGAGATGTCGATGCCGCCACAGATCATGACAAGGCTCATTCCGCAGGATAATATGATGAGCGATGCGTTCTCGTTAAGGATGTTAAAGAACGCCTGGGGCTTGGTAAATCCTTTGCCGAGGAATATGATCGCGCACAGGTACATTACTACGAATACCGCGATCGTTATAAACAGAAGGAGGTTTGTATCGGTAAGAGCGACACGGTTCTTGAGTTTCTTAGATCTTGTATCAGTGTTTACCGTGAACATATCAGACACCCTCCTTTCCTACCTGGGTATTTGCTTTGGAACGGGAGATCTTATTCTTCAGTTCGATAAGCTTGTTGCGGACGATCGGAGCCGACAGAACGACCAGGATGATTACGACTACCGCCTTATATGCGGAGATGGCAGCCGAATTGACCTTGAACTTGAACAGTGTCGTTGTCAGGAACTGGATAACATACGCGCCGAGAATAGATGCAGTCATGTTGAACTTACCGCCGGACAGAGCGTTGCCGCCCAGAGCAACTGCCAGGATAACGTCCATCTCGATATCTTTTGCAACGACCGAGTAATTGATTGTCGACAGACGCGATACCTTGATGAATCCTGCGACTGCAACGCAGATGCCGAGGATAACGAATGTCAGGAACTTGATGACCTGAGGATTGATACCGTTAAGTCTTGAAGACGAAGGATTTATACCTACCGACTGTGCATAAAGCCTTAAGTTGGTAAACTTCAGGACAAGAGCTATCACTATCATGCATACCGCCGCTATGAATACCGGTGTCGGAAGCGGGATGCCGGGAATGAAGTTGCCGTAATATCCGAATGAAGGATCGGAGATGATGGGAAGCTCGTTGTTGTTGATCCATGCTGCGATGGAACGGCCTGCCGTGAAGAGGATGAGGGTCGCGACCATCGGCTGTATCTTAAAGTATGCGACCAGCATACCGTTGAATGCACCGAACAAAGCGGAAACCAAAACGCAGACGATGAATGCCACGATGATGGGAGCTTTCATCTGATCAGGTCTTGAATCAGTACCGCAGAGGACTCTCAATACAACGGAACCGGCAATCGCTATAGTGGAACCTACGGAGATATCCTGTCCGCCGGAAGCTGCCGTAACAAGGGTCATTCCGATGGCGAGGATCGCAAGTTCCGATGCGTTATCGATTATGGTAATAAGGTAACCGGATAATACCAGGAATCCTTCACTGCTCTCATCAAGACTGATCTTGAAGAAAGAAGGATCTGCTATGAGGTTGAATATGACCAGGATCAGCAATGCTGCAATAGGAATGAACAGCTGATTCTGTATGAGCTTTCCGAAGAACCCTTTGGCGCTCTTCTTAGGCTGTAATTGCTTCTGCGATTCTGTCATTTGGATTCACCTCCTGCGATCGTCGCCATTATCTTATTCTGGTTGAGATCATCGCCCTTGAGTTCTCCTACGACCTTACCGTCACGCATGACGATGAGGCGCGAACAGGTGCGGATCATCTCGTCTATCTCGGAAGATATGAACGTTACGCTCTTGCCTTCCGCCGCAAGCTTCAGTACGAGCTTTTGGATCTCTACTTTGGTTCCGATATCGATACCTCTCGTAGGTTCGTCGAGGATCAGATATACGGGGTTTGCAAGAAGCCATCTTGCAAGGATTACTTTCTGCTGGTTACCGCCCGACAGAGACTTTACCGGTGTGTCGGAAGATGCGGTCTTTATACTAAGCAACTTTATATATTCATCAGCGAAAGCCTCAGCCTGGGCTTTTGTGAACGGTCTGAAGAATCCCTTCATTACCTGAAGCGCCAGGATGATGTTATCTCTTACGGACAGGTCACCTACGATACCGTCGAGCTTACGGTCCTCAGGGAGGTAACTGATACCGTTCTTCATGGCATCCAGGGGCTTATTGATCTTAACGTTCTTGCCGTTGATCTTGACCGTTCCGCCTGCTGTCTTATCAGCGCCGAAGATAGCGCGCACGCACTCCGAACGACCGGATCCCAGAAGGCCCGTGAACCCGTTGACTTCACCTTTATGTATCTCGAAGTCGAAGGGCTTGATGCCTGTGGTTCCTGTGAGGTCTTTTGCCTCATAAACCGGAGTGCCGTTATAGTCGATATTATCTGTGTCAGATTCGCTCTTGATGTCGGCCATATCATCGAAATCCTTGCCGAGCATCTTGGATACGAGCTGGACACGGGGCAGGTCTTCGATAATGTATTCACCGACGAGCATACCGTCACGCAAGACGGTGATGCGGTCGCATACTTCATAAACCTGCTCTAAGAAGTGTGTAACGAAGATTATGCCTACTCCCTTCTGCTTAAGGTCACGCATGAGCCTGAAGAGTTTTTCGACTTCCTGTTCGTCGAGGGACGATGTAGGCTCGTCCAGGATCAATACCTTACAGTCCATATCGACTGCACGTGCTATGGCTACCATCTGCTGTACCGCGATGGAACAGGACCCTAACTGCTGCTGAGCCATGGCGGGAATACCAAGTTCATCAAGGAGCCTGGCAGCATCCGCATTGATCTTCTTCCAATTTGTGAGATTACCTTTGGTACGTCCGATATACATGTTTTCGGCAACCGTAAGATTCGGGCAGAGAGTGATCTCCTGATAAACGGTTGCGATTCCGGAGTTCTGAGCCTCCTGGGGTGACCGGATGTTGACGGGGTGGTCGTGACCTGCAAGATTAATGGTTCCGCCGTCCTTGGGATAAACGCCTGTCAGCACCTTGATAAGTGTTGATTTGCCTGCGCCGTTCTCTCCCATAAGAGCATGGATCTCGCCTTCTCTTAACGTGAAATCCACACCTTCAAGCGCACGTACACCGGGAAAGTATTTGCATATCCCGCGCATTTCCAAGACTGCGCCTTTTTCCATGGTATTCTCCTCCTGTTTTGCTATAAAAGGAATGTGCGATGCGATGGATATCGCATCGCACATTCACAGTGGTTAGCTAAATGTTATTAACTATTCGGATCCTAAGATCAGATACCGTACTTATCTACGTCATCCTTTGTGATCGTGGAAGCGTCGAAGCCCTTCTCTTCCATGATAACTGTCTTCTGCTTAGCGCCGTTCTTGATGATGTCATCAATGTAGGAAGCCTGGAAAGGATTGCACTGACCGTCATAGTTCCAGTTGCCTGCGAGGAGTTCCTGAAGTGCCCAGGAGTTGCAGTCGAAGCCCATAACGATAACGTCCTTGCCGACGCCGTGAGAGATGTTAGCCTTATCGAGAGCCTGAACAGCACCCTTAGCCATATCGTCGTTCTCAGCGTAGATTACGTTGAACTTCTCGCCGGAGTCGATGACTGCCTGAACGATCTGCTGTGCTGTCTCTGCGTTCCACTCAGCTGTCTGCTGTGTAACGATCTTCCAGTTGGACTCAGCCTCAACCTTCTTGTCCAAAGCACCGGAACGGCCGATCTGAGCAGAGGAGCCCATAACGCCCTGGATGTGGATTACGTTGTACTCGGAAAGGCCCTGGGATGCGAGCCAGTTAACAGCGGTCTCACCTTCCTTAGCCATGTCGGATACGATGGAAGCCTCATAGAGGTCCTCGGAAGCGTCGATGGTTCTGTCGAAGAGGATAACCTTGATGCCGGCCTTCTTAGCCTGCTCGAGAACGCCGTCCCAACCTGTTGTAGCTGCAGCGGAGATCAGGAGGTAATCTACATCGTCCTGAATGAACTTCTGAGCTGCTGCGATCTGCTCGTCGTTCTTAAGGGAATAAGCGAAGGAAGCCTCATAGCCGTTTGCTTCGGTGAAGGTAGCCTTCATGTCCTTATCGTTAGCTGTACGATAACCGGACTCGTTAGGGTCGTTGTTGATGATACCGACCTTGATCTTGCCGTTGGACTTCTTTCCTCCTCCAGCATTACATGCACACATTGCGAATGCCATGGAAGCTACGAGAAGAGATGAAACCAAAACTTTCACAAATTTCTTCATAGTGTTTCTCCTTTTTCTTCCTCAAAGGGTTTTTGTTGTCGGAACACCGGGTGTCCGATGTACTCTGGTCATAGTAAACACCAACGCAAGAGCCCAAGTCAAAGAAACTCGTATGCCCTTCTCAGATTGGTAAAAATGCATAAATACAGATATCAGGCCGGCCGGCCGTTTGCATACAGATCGCAGAGAAAACAGATTTTCGGACCGGTAAATGTCGAAAATCTTTTGCTTCATTGTCGGATTATTTACGGCCATGTGTTTTGGCATAAGGATAACCTGTACATGTCAAACTGCCCATAAAACCGGACCGCCCTCAGATATATAGCGCCGCCTAAGATCAAAGGCAATAAAATAATCGACAGACTCCAAAGCCGGTTTCTCTCCCTCCCAAAATAACCGACCTGACCCTTACAAAATTGTAACGGAGGGCTTTGCAATGTATAATATCTTCATAAATAAGAGAGGCGTACGGCAGATTGGCTGGAAAATACAAGGTCATCGTAAATAATCTCGAGCTTGAACTTCGCAGGATGCGTGCCGAGGGGCAGGCCAGGCTTCCCTCCGAGCAGGAACTTGCCAAAACATATTCCTGCTCAAGGCAGACCGTTCGTGCCGCCCTCGACGTTCTCGAACAAAAAGGTCTGATAGTCAAGCGTAAAGGCGCAGGCTCTTATCTGGCGGACTCGGCATTCGCCAACAGGTCTGTCTTCTTCATGACCGAAGACTGCGACAAGTATGTAAGGCCTGAACTCATCGCTGAACTTAAGACGCTTCTTGCGAGGTCCGGATACGAACTTAAGACATTCAGTACCGGAGGCACCATCAAGGGCGAAGCAAGGGTTCTGGCACATGTTAAGGACGAGCGGCCAGCAGCCCTCATATCAGAACCCGTAAAGGACCTGATCCCTAACCCCAACAACAAGACCATAGAAGACATCATTGCTTCAGGTATCCCCGTTATCTACTGCAATTCCGGCAATGCACCGGCAGGGGCCGTTAAGATCGCCCCCGACAACAGGCGCGGCGCTTCTTTGCTGGTACACCGCCTGGCGGAACTGGGCAAAAGGAATATTGCCTGCATATTCAGGATGGACGATTCTTCGGGACTCGACCGTTATCAGGGATACCTTGATGCATTATCCGAGCTTAATCTTCCCTACGATGAATACCATTGTCTCCTGCTGACTTATAAGGATAAGAAAGGCACTCTCATCGGCAACGACAGGATAATCTCCCAATATGCCGCCATCGTCACTTCCGGCGTCGATGCTGTGATCTGCCAAAACGACATGGTCGCCTACCACCTTATGGAAGTCCTGATAAGAAAAGGGGTCAAGATCCCCAGGGACATCACCATAGCAAGTTTTGACAACAGCTACTACTCTTCCCGCGGAGCAGGCTTCATGTCCATGGGTCCGGAAGAAGGAGCACTTGCAAGATCACTGGCTAAGACAGTCATCGCCGCATCCGAAGGCCGCAGCGTCAAAGACATTACCATTCCCTGGTCTGATACTTTTTCATAACTTACAGATAACACTCAATATTCCCTGGCATCGATAAACGCCTGGTCGAGATCTTTGGATGTGAATATCTTCTCTTCTACGGATACCTGCTTAGGGATCTGCCCGCCGTTACGGTACTTCTCGATAAGCTCCTTGACCTGGGGCCCGAAAAGAGGATTACACTCGACGCAAAGGTCGATCTTGCCGTCCATGCAGTACTGGAGGGCTTCTTTGGTCGCATCGAAAGTGATTATCTTCACCTGACCGCCTTTGCCGTAGGTGATCCCTGCCTCATCGAATGCGTGCATGGCGCCGAAGGTCATGTTGTCGTTCTCGCTGTAGAGGACATCTATGTCACGGTTCTCCTTAAGATATTCCGTCACCACCTCATATGCTTTGGCCTCGGTAAAGTCTCCGTAGAGGGGTTCTGCCGCGATCCAGTTGGAGTGCTCCGCAACGGCATCGTCAAGGGCTTTGGTCCTCATGATCTGAGCGGTTGCGCCGCGGGTTCCCTGAAGGTGGAGGATGTTGACCTGATCTTCACCTTCTGTCTGTTCCGCAAGCCAGGCGGCCGCCTTCTGCCCCTGCCCGAGGAAGTTGGATCCGATATTGGTCAGGAACAGGTTATCGTCCCAGACAGCAACGGAACGGTCCATAATGATGACGGGTATTCCCGCATCATGCACTTCCTGAAGCACCGTCTGCCACCCTTCTTCGATGGTAGGCGCGATGATGATCATATCCACGCCGTCCAGGATGAATCTTCTTACGGAAGCAAACTGGTTCTCCTGCTTCTGTCTCGCGTTCTCCATTATGAACTCATAGTCGGGATCGTAACTGAACGTCTCGGTCATGGACTTGGTATTCGCGATCCTCCAGTCGGATTCGGATCCGACCTGGGAGAACCCTATAACGAACTTCTTGCTGTTCGTAGGTTCGGGATCTTGTGTTTTCCTGCATCCTGCCATTCCGAAGACAAGAGCTATGCAAAGCAATACACTACAGAATCGTCGCATCGTCTATTTCCGCCTTTCCGGGGATCTTAATGCTTATGGATGTCCCCTCGCCCGGTGTGCTTTCGATATCGAAAGTACAGTCCTCTCCGTAAAGGATCTTAAGTCTCTTATAAGATGAGGTCAATCCGAAGCTGGTCGTATCTTCGTTGAGTACGCGCTTCTTCAGTTCCTCGAGTTCCGCCTTCTCCATTCCGAGTCCGGTATCGGTTACCCGGAGGATTATATCGCCGTTGTCCCGAAAACCTTTGACTAAGATCTGCCCTTTGCCCCTCTTAGGTTTAAGGCCGTGGTAGATCGCATTTTCGACCAAAGGCTGCATTGTCATCTTCGGGAGTTTGGTGTCTTCGATGGAAGGATCTATGTCGATATCGTATTCCATGATGTCGCGGTAGCGGACCTGCTGGATCTCAAGGTAACTTTGGATGTGCTGTTTTTCTTCTGCAACGGTTACGATGTCCTTACCGTCACTCAGGAAGGACCTGAAGTAGGAAGACAGACTCGTTACCATCTGCTCAGCCTGGTCGTTCTTACCTATCTCGATGAGCCATACGATGGCATCGAGAGTGTTGTACAGGAAGTGGGGATTGATCTGCGCCTGGATGAGCTTGAGTTCGATGTCACGGAGCTTGATCTGCTCTTCCCTGTTGAGTTCGATCTGTTTATCCAGCTTTGCCGCCATGTCCTCGATACCCGTGGACAGGAGTTCGAGACTGGCATCGTCCGTCTCAACCGGAGTGTGGGGAGTTAAGTCACCGCTTCCTATCTGCTTAACACGGCTGTTCATGGCAACGATAGGATCCGTGATGCTGCGGGAGAGTTTTACCGCGCGGCTCAAGACAATAGGCGTAATTATCAGCATCACGAGAACTACGAAGAGTATCTCGACGGACAGCCAGAAGTCCAATTGTTTCTGGATGCTGGCCATCTCTCCTGCCTCATAGTAAAGGTAAGAATACATGTAGTCTTCTATGAGCTGAGTGATGCCGTAGATATTCGTCTCAAGCTGGCTCATACGGTCATCGTAGCTGGGAGTCCTCTCGATCCGCTGCATATATGTGCTGAGTTTCTCGCAGAGGGACAGAACATTATTCATCGCCGTACGGCCGTTGGGATTCGAAGTGTTCTCGAGAAGATCTTCAGCAAGTACTCTTGCCGAAGCTACATCTTCCCAGGGTATCTCGCTGCTCCTTCCGCTGACATACTGATACATCTGCTCGTCGATCTCGACCTTGAAGTTCTGGTTGAATCCCGATACCTTTACGATGTTGCCGGACACCGACGCATACATGATGTTACGGGTCATGATCATGGCGAAGATAATGATAAGTATACCGACGATCGGGATGAACATCTGCAGGAGCAGACGATACATCTTCTTTTGTACCGTATTCGAATTTTTCCTGTCAGAAGGAGACCTCATTCTTCTTCAACTTCCCCGTTGCGGTACTGGCTGGGCGTGCACCCCTGATTCTTCTTGAATACGAACGAGAAGTATCTGGGATCCTTGTACCCGATCTCATTGGCGATCTCGCCGGATCTCTTGGATGTATTGCGCAGAAGGATCTTGGCTCTTGCCATTCTCTTCTTGGTTATATACTCGACGAAAGACAGCCCCACCTTATTGGAGAACAGAGCGCTTAAGTAGTTGGCGGATATATTGATCTCCTCCGCCACGGAATCAAGGGAAATATCCTCATCCGCATAATGCTCGTTGATATAGTCGACGGCATTGTTGATGATGTCATTGCCCCTCTTCTGAGCCTCCGCGTCACGCATCTTTATGGCTGTAGTAAGGACTTCGTTAAGATATCCTCCCACCTCTTCTTCGGTGGTATTCATATCGAAAGAAGGAAGATTATTGGATAATTCCTCAGGATCGACTTCAGCTTCCTTCAGCGCCAGTTCCACGTTTACGCGGATGCTCACCAGCAGATAATACCTGAACAATATGGAATTGAGGCTTCCTTCCAGGCTCTGCATATACTCGTCGGCGAAAGTCCCGACCTCGTTGATCGTTCCTGTCTGGACAAAATATCTTATGATCATGGGATCGAACTTGCCGGCGTCGATCTTATTGATCTGGTTCTCATCCGGAGCGTACTGCTCGGACTTTAACTGTTCGGAAGTAAAAACATGCTGTGTCGGGAATATGTGCCTGTATGCGAAAGCCCTGTTGGCATCCTGATAACAGGAGGACAAGCCCGACAGTCTGTTGGTAGCAACGCCGGTGGCCACATGCCAGTCAAGCCTTGCCTGAGCCTGCTCACAGTGTTCGCGGATCATGCGGACGCACTTATCCTCAAGCCTCTTCAAGCTCTCTTCATCACCCTTGATCAGTACCGCGTAACTGAACACATTGCATCTGAACAGGATATAATCCGGATATTGCATGAACTGATTGAGGAGGCTCTCGGTAACACCGGAAGCATCCCCGGAGTAAGTGGTCTGATCCAGATCCCTTATGGTAAAGATAACGATGTTGTAGCAATTTGCCGCAAGGTTCAGATGGAGTTTGTCCGCTTCATCGTAGATCTCCTCAACCGACATGGATCCTTCCACGAGTTTCTCGAAAAACACACGATGCGACAGTCTCTCGAACTTCTTGAACTCCTGCTCGTAGAGCTTGACATAGTCCTTCTGTTCATTCTCTTCGATTATCTTCTTGCGCGTACCCTCGAGGGCATTGATCATGTCGGTCTTGGTAACCGGTTTGAGGAGGTATTGCTCAACACCGATCTGTATGGCTTTGCGCGCATATTCGAAATCCGAATAACCGGATATGACTATTATCTTAAGGTTCGGCAATTCCTTGGTAACCGTTTTGGATAGCGACAACCCGTCCATAAAAGGCATGGTGATATCGGTGATCAGGACATCCGGCTTGAGCTTACGGATCATGGGCAGAGCCATCTCTCCGTCGGGAGCATCTCCTACGAATTCAAATCCGTACTTCTCCCAGGGGATCATATCGCGGAGACCTTCCCTGACGATACTCTCATCCTCACAGATAAAGACCTTGATCAGTTCCATCAGATGCCCTCCTGCCCGATCAGATTACCCAGTCGTAGAGACCGGACTCACCCTCTGAAGAGTCGCCAATGAATGTCAGTTCCATATTCTTGATGGATACTCTCGTATTCGGGGGAACGGACTCCGTAATGAATGCGTTGCCTCCAATGGTGGAGTTTGCGCCTATGACGGTGTCGCCTCCCAGGATTGAAGCATTGGAATAGATAGTAACATTATCGCGGATGGTCGGGTGACGTTTGACGCCGGTAAGCAGCCTGCCTTTACGGGTAGAAAGAGCTCCGAGAGTAACACCCTGATAGACCTTGACGTTATTGCCGATCTCACATGTCTCACCGATAACAACACCCGTACCGTGATCAATGAAGAAATACTCGCCGATGGTAGCACCCGGATTGATATCTACTCCCGTGCGGGAATGCCCGTACTCGGTCATTACACGGGGAATGAACGGGACCTTCAACAGGTATAGCTCGTGTGCGATACGGTATATAAAGATCGCGTTGAATCCGGGATATGAGAAGATGATCTCTTCTTCGGATGAAGAAGCAGGGTCACCGTCAACGCCGGCCTGAACATCAGTCAGGAGCACTCTTTGGATCTCCGGAAGTTTCTCGGCGAATTCGTAACTTATCTCCTCCGCCCTCTTCTTGATCTCCTCGGTATCTTCTCCGTCGCCGCTGTCATATCTTAAGGCGATCACAATCTGTCTTTTGAGTTCTTCGATGATGGAACTTAACATCTCACCTGCAAAGTAATGGGATGTTGATTTCTCGAAAGCCGTCTGTCCGAAGTATCCCGGGAACATCAGTCTGCGGATGGCCTTGATGATCTCCACTATCCTGTCACGGTCAGGCAAGCGGTTCTTGCCAAGGGCATTAAGGAGCTCCACCTGCTCGTAGTTATCGTTCATCTTGCGGGCAAGCTCATCCAGTCTGTCATGGTCTACCGATGCATACATGTCTTAACCCCTCCGTCACATATTAAATATCCCGATCAAGGTCATCTTTCTCGGGATATCGATTTTTCGATCAGAACTTCTTATATATCACAAGTTCCGCGGATCCCTCGCGGACCCCGACTTCTATCTCGTCGGCTATGTTTGCGACTATGGAACGTTCAAGTTCGTCCCAGTCTTCCTTGGGAGCATCCTTGACTTCCGTCCTGTATGAAGTCAAAGACCATATATATCCCGCCGTAACGCCGGCACTGACGGTATCAACATTCGGATACAAAATATCCGGGGAGACAACGCTTTCCGCCTCGGCATCGGAAGGCTCCATGGCCCTCTCGAAAGCCTCACGGATCTTGCCCATGATACCCTTTGCCGCGATATTCTTACCCGTAGTCGATACGGACATCAGAGCATCCCTAAGTTCGGATGTAACTCCCAGCATGCTCTTGAGGTGGACCGTCGTAAATTCTTTCTCATCTTCGATCCAAAAATCTGCGGTGCAGCCGCCGGATATTGCCTGGAGCATACCCAATGCCTCTTCTGCAAGGAGCCTTAAGTGCAGCGCGTCCTTCTTAGACAGGCCCTTGAATGCAGCGACCGCCTCGGCCTGCTCTATGGCTTTGCTTACTCCGCCGCCGTCGCTTGTAACTCTGATAACATCAGACTTCATGTTGTTCTCCGATCCTTTACTCTATTGTCAGGATATCCGAGAAGCCTGTTACTTCAAAGATCTCGGATACTTCCTCCGTAGGATTCTTTACTACAAGGGAGCCCTGGTTATTCATTGTCTTCTGAGCGGAAAGAAGGACTCTCAATCCAGCAGAAGATATATAGTCGAGTTTTGCGATATCTATTACGAGATTCTCTACGCCTTCGATAGCGCCCTTGAGCTCTGCTTCAAACTGGGGAGCAGTAGTGGTATCAAGTCTTCCCTCGAGCATAAAAGTAAGATTCTTGCCATTGGCGTTCTTATTAATGTTCAGCATCTTTCAAACCTCCCGATAATATATGTGAGATTATAACACATTCGGCGAAAACAAGGACTACAAAGTGTAGTCTTTAGATCACCCTTTGCCATTAATATATTTATCGTATTTGTACAGGAACGTAACCATCTGACGCCTCAGGCAGTCGCCGTTGGGCTTGAAGGTTCCGTCAGAATATCCTGCCAGGATCCCCTTCTCGGACGCCCACAGGCATGCTTTGTAGAAGTAATCCGTCTTCTTGACATCCTTAAACTTGTTCTTCGTCGAAGAAGGCTTCGGCTGTCCTGCAAGTCTCCAAAGGAATGTTACCGCATGGCGTCTTGCGCAGACGATCTGAGGTCCGAAGGTTCCGTTCTTATAGCCTTCCACGATCTTATTCTCGTTGCCCCAGATGCAGGCTTTATAGAAATAATCAGTCTTCTTGACATCTTTGAACTTGCAGGTCTTTGCCTTAGGTGAAGGTTCTCCCTGAAGTCTCCAGATGAATGTTACCATCTGAGCACGGGTACACTTGTTTGCAGGCTTAAACTTGGTCTGCTTGTCATAACCCTTGACTACGCCTTTAGCTGTCAGGTAATTCGTGGGCGCAAACCAGAAATCCTTTGAATTCGTTACATCTTTATAAAGAACGGTAACAACGCACTGATCGCTTAAGCCGTTGGCGGATACGGTTATGGTCGTAACACCTGCCATCTTGGCAGTCACGACACCCCTGTCACTTACCGTAGCGACCTTAGGATCGGAAGATGTCCACTTCGGTGTGGCAAACGGTCCCTTCAATGTAGCCTTGAATGACATGGTCTTCCCGCATACAACATTTGCTTCATGCTTATCAAGAGTCAAAGATGATCCGCCGGAAGAACCAGGGGTAGGTGTTACCTTAGAGTCCGACTTCGGCGTCGGCGTAACTGTCGTCTTAGACCCCGGCTTCGGAGTAGGCGTCGCGGTAGCATTGCTGCCCTGCTTCGGAGTAGGCGTTGCCGTCGCGGCAGCCGTGGGAGCTTTGGTAGGATCTGGATCGTATTTGGTGAAGTATCCCGGAACGGATGCAGTATTGATCTTCGCAAATTTGGATGTCTGATAATCACTGTCTGCAACATACTGATATCCAGCACCTCCCACCAGTTTACTGCAGCCGTTGAAGACCAATCCGCTCCATTCCTTATCCTCGCTGGAAGTATCGAAATCCTTTACGGCATAGATAGTTGTCAGCGAAGAACAGGTGAAGAACATACCGGAGAAATTCTCGACTTTTGAAGTGTTGAATCCGGCACCAAGCTTCACAGTTGCAAGCGCCTTGCATTCGGCAAACATGCTCGCAATATTCGTAGCAGAAGATGTATCAAAATTAGATATATCCATCTTAGTGAGTTTTTCGCACTTACTGAACATATTAGTGAATAAAGTTACTTTACCGGTATTGAAGGAAGAGACATCAATGCTTTCAAGACTCTTGCATCCGGCAAACATACTGGTCATATTCGTAACGTTGGATGTATCAAAACTATTGCCAAGATTCAATGATGTCATGTTACGGCAGGTCTGGAACATCTTCTCCATGTTTGTGACACGGGAAGTATCAATTCCCGTAAGATCCACCTTTGTCAAAGCCTTGGACGAATCAAAGAAAGCAGATGAGTCCTGATTAAAGTAAACCTTGTCACAGGCAGAATACCAATACACATTGCCGTTGACTCCCCAGGCAACGATAGATCCGGTCTTCCCTTCATCTATCTTTGTCGCATCAGAAGGAGGGTTGGATCCTTTCTGGAAAGATATCATGGCGCGGTCTCCTGTGGTACCTGCAATACCCCATAAGATATTCCGAAGGTCCGGGCCTTTCATGAAAGTCGCTTCCGTGGCGGCATTTACGGATCTTCCGCAAAACGCAGCTGCCGACATTAAGATCGATGCTGCCATTATCAATGAACAAGCTCTTCGGGATAAAGATTTCATAAGGATATCTCCTTTGCTGTATTGATTATTCTCAGGATATTGTCACTCAGCCCTGTTTGCCGTAGTACATAAGCCTCAGACTGCCGGGAACGAGAGTAAATACGATCCTGTTGCCCGAGAAGTCCTCGCCGTCGTAATTTCCCAGAAGGACTTTGTCATGAGGGGCTTCGACCGTGATCTTCGTACACTGGAAGCAGTCCGCCGCAGACGACTTCTCATGCTTGCCGTTCTTGTAGCTGCCCAGAAGACCCATAGCGCGGATCAGGGGCACATCGCGGATGGCACTTATGTCCATAAGTCCGTCGCTGACGCGGGCTCTGGGCGCCGGATGGAAGCCGTCACCGTAGTAACCGCCGTTACAGACGGTTACCATGGTATATCTGTCATGCTCGGACTTTGCCGGCTTCCCGTCAGCTCGGTTTGATGTATATATCAGCTCGTGACCCCGGTCTCCGAACAGCAATGTCAAAGCCGAAGTCATGTAGGCGGTATTGCGGACCAGTTTGGACTTGGGATTCTTTGCGACCTTGGCTTTGGCCATGGCCTGTACATCGGTATCAAAGCCTATGGAGGCAACATTGTTGCACCAGGCGGAACATTCGGGGATAAGAGTGCCGTGAGTATCATAGGATTCAACCTTGATAAGGTCACAGCTGCCGATCCTTATGTTCCCCGTAAGGATATCGGACACGCAAAGCTCCTTATTGGACCTGTGGGATTCGTCCATGACAGTTCTCGAGAAATCGTTGCCCGTGCCGAGAGGCAGTATCCCCATGGGGACAAAGGTTCCCGCAAGGGCATTGGCGATCTCGTGGATCGTACCGTCACCGCCTGTTGCGACCACCACGGTGTCACATTCTTCTTCAGGCTTCCCTTCGAAGCGCGAAGCAACCTCTTTTGCGATCTCAACAGCATGACCCGCATACTCGGTCTGCCTTATCTCGATGACATCCGTGTGGGTCCTGGACATGGAGTTGAGCATTGCGATAAACGCCTCAAACTCCTTCTGCCTTGCTTTGCTGTTAACTATAAAGACGAATTTACTGATCATAGGACTATTATATATGACTGGCGGGACGATTGCTCCCTTTTCTCCTCAAAAGACAAAAAATGAAAAGGGCTACCTCACAAACTGGAGATAGCCCCGTCTTGATCACATTGATATCATCAAGATTTGCCCATACGCTTGTTGAACTTATCAACGCGTCCGCCTGTATCAACGAGCTTCTGCTTGCCTGTGTAGAAAGGGTGGCACTTGGAGCAGATGTCGACACGGAGCTCAGGCTTCGTGGACCATGTCTCAAATGTCTCACCGCAAGCACAACGGACTGTAACCAGCTGGGCTTTGGGATGGATGTCTGACTTCATTCTTTTCACCTCTCAATCAAAGATATGACGCGTAATCCTTTATACGTATGTCATACCGGATTTTCGTGTTAGCGGGAAATATATTACTTTAATATATCCCTCTTGTCAACTGTCAGTCGTCTGCAACAAAGGATTTCCTTGCCGACTCGATAAAATACCTGTTGGAAGACGTCTTCTTCATGAAATCGATTACGGCAGATGTGGCTGCCACCGTATCAACCTCGGCGATGCGCTTTCTGACGGTCCATACGACATCCAGGTCGTACTTATCGATGAGCAGGTCTTCCCTTCTGGTACCGGACTTATCCACAGCGATAGCCGGGAAGCACCTTCTGTCTGCAAGTTTCCTGTCGAGTACGACTTCCATGTTACCTGTTCCCTTGAACTCCTCGAAAATGACTTCGTCCATTCTCGAGCCTGTCTCGATAAGGGCAGTCGCGATAATGGTAAGGGAGCCGCCATCCTCGATATTACGGGCAGCGCCGAAGAAACGCTTAGGGCCGTAGAGGGATCCCGGATCAAGACCGCCTGACAATGTTCTTCCCGTAGGATTGATCGTAAGGTTATAAGCTCTTGCAAGACGTGTCATGGAGTCTAAGAGGATCACCACATCCTCACCGTTCTCCACCATACGCATGGCGTGCTCTAATACGAGTTCTGTTACCTTAACGTGATTTTCGGGGCGCTTATCGAATGTAGAATAAACAACCTCGCCCTTGATGGACCTCTGCATGTCCGTAACTTCCTCGGGACGCTCATCGATAAGGAGTACGATGAGCTTGCAGGAAGGGTTATTTGCGGTAATGGAATTTGCGATCTTCTGCAGCAGGATCGTCTTACCTGCCTTAGGCGGGGATACGACCATACCTCTCTGGCCTTTGCCGATGGGGCAGAACAGGTCGATTATCCTCGTGGAGATATCTTCTTTCTCCGTCTCCAATGTAAGTCTCTCATTAGGATAGATAGCTGTAAGGCTTTCAAATCTGGGGCGCTTCTTGAGGAAAGAGGCATCACCGTCTTCCGGAATAACAAAACCGTTGACGGATGTGATCTTACGCAGGGGCGCAAACTTCTCCTTGCCTCTTATGGGAGCTACAAGGCCCTTGATACGGTCACCCTTGCGCAGGCCGAACCTTCTGATCATCTGCCCCGGGACATAAGCATCATCTTCGCCCGGCAGGAAATTCGTGGTGTGTACGAACCCGCAAAAATCATTTTTCTCGGAACCTATGGAGAGGATACCCTCTATCTCCCTGTATGTATCTTCGACGGGGACAGGCTGCGGTGCTTCAAAACCGTTCTTTGCCATCTCCTCTTCTTCTGCCGCGATCTGTTCGGGAGTTACTTCTACCTGTGTAAGTTCCTTATCGGGACCGAAAGAAAGTCTTCTCTTCTTCGACTTTATAGGCTGCTTCTCAGCAGGTTCTGCGGCGGCCGCCTTCTCCTGCTGTTCGGCTGCTTCATCCATCTTCTCAGCAGTTTCCTCGGCCTTCTGAGCCTTAGTCTTCCTGCCGCGCTTCTTGGGCTGGGGCTTTTCTTCCTCCTGAGGGACCTGGGCTTCGGCGATCGCTTCTTCTACGGTAACCTGGGCATTCCCGGAAGGCTCTTCTTGTGCCTCTTCCTTTTCTTTGGATTTATCGGCAGCTGTTTTCTTGCTGCGCTTCTTTGTCTCTTTCTTCTCGCCTTCCTCGGCTTTCTTGGCCTTGGCAGGTCTTCCGCGCTTCTTGGGAGCCGGTTCCGGCGCAGTTTCTTCGGAAACTGCATCGTCATTCTTCCCGGCATCTTCTGCAGCAGGAGCCTTATGAGCCTGAGCTCCGGTAATCTTGGCGATTAGTTCTTCTCTTGATTTGTCCACCACCTCTTCCGGACTGAAATCTCCGAAAGCCAGCGCGATCTGTCTCAGATCATCCGTGGACTTGCTCATAATATTCTCATACTCGTCCATAATAAACCTCTTCTTCGGTGGGTAAAATTATCAAATTCTCTGCGTATCTTGCCCGCACAAAAGCGGACCGAAAAGCCTAAGATTCAATATATCGGGAATTACCTTATTCTCGTAAACAAGCAAACTTTAACATTACATTTGTATATTGTCAAATAAAATGACAGGTCAAATGCTAGAATTTGTCGGTTTTTCGGGGATGCGCTGTGGTTTATATTATA
The DNA here is from genome assembly GCA_017964005.1 of Clostridiales bacterium. Lineage (GTDB taxonomy): Bacteria > Bacillota > Clostridia > Saccharofermentanales > Saccharofermentanaceae > Saccharofermentans. The sequence continues at coordinate 5,105 of JAGCSR010000049.1, read as the reverse complement.
TGTGTAATATATTTTTCTTCCATGGAGGCCGTTATGAATATTAAGGTTAAAAGTGTCATAAGCTGCACTCTTGCCACAGGCATGCTCATGTCCGTTGCTGCATGCAGCGGAAACATCCCCGCCGAGAGCAGTTCCGCAACATCTTCTGCGGAAAGCACTGAACAGACAACAACTGAAGAGGAAGAAGAACTCTGGACGATGCCGCCTGTTCAAAGCGATGTATCTTCTGAAGGAACGATCATCAGGAACGGCTTTTTCGAAGATACTGATATCAGCATGTTTGCAATAGAATGCGGAAGTTCCAAGATATCGGCAGGAAGCGATGCCAATGAAGCCTCAGACCTTTATCCGAACTACGGCGTGATCGACAGGGATCCTGCTTCCTCGTCTCCTTACGACTGCTTTGCCCAGGACGTAACATCTGATATTCAAAACGGCGTAACATACAACTATGAATTCTACGCAAAGCTTTCATCCGATTATGAAGGTGCTCCTTCCGAGCAGTGCCAGATAGACTTTGCGCCTTACCTGACAGTCGACGGCCAGACCAATTATCTCGGCTCTTATTCTTCCGAGATCACCGGCGCTTCCAGCCAGCAGCTCAAGGCGGGAGAATGGATGAGGTTCGCAGGAACCTTTACTCCCCAATGGAGCGGCAATCTCGACAAAGCAGTTATCCGTATAATCGAACAGGGCACAGATTACGGCAGCGGAACATGCGTTAAGGGCGACTACTATATCGCAGGCCTTATCCTTGCTCCCGACAAGTCCGAGGAAGAAGCAGGTCCCGCCGAGGTCGAGACAGATATCCCGGATCTTTCATCCGCAGTTGCATCCGAACAAGGTCTCGGCAAAGACGCGGTCTGCGGCGTATCCATCGTTCAGTCCGAACTGTCCGACGAAAAACTGATGCAGATAGTCACCAAACACTTCAATGCCATAACCATCGGCAACGAACTCAAGCCCGATGCAATGTTCGGCTATAACAACAATTCCGTAGGCAAGCTCGAGGATGCGGAACTGAACGGAGAGACCATGACAGTCCCTGTCCTGGACCACACCCGCGCAGACGCTATCCTCGATAAGATCTCAGAATGGAACAGCGCAAATCCGGATAAACAGATCAAGGTCAGAGGTCACGTTCTTTTGTGGCATTCACAGACACCCGAATGGTTCTTCCACGAAGACTACAGTGCCGCCAAGGACTATGTATCCAAAGACGAGATGAATAAGCGTCTGGAATGGTACATCAAATCCATGATGGAATACTACACGGGTCCCGACAGCAAGTATAAGGATATGTTCTACGGCTGGGATGTAGTAAACGAAGCAATAAGCGACAATACCAATACTTACAGGACTCACGAGGAACCCGGATCCGATAAGCTTACCGACGCGACTCACGGGAGCAAGTCCTCCTGGTGGAAGGTATACGGCAGCAACGAATTCATCATCAACGCGTTCAAGTTTGCCAATAAGTATGCTCCTTCTTCCCTTGAGCTCTACTATAACGACTACAACGAATGCAACACCAAAAAGTGTGAAGGCATCGTCAAGCTCATCAAGGATGTCAAGGCTGTGGAAGGCACCAGGATCGACGGATTCGGAATGCAGGGACACTATACCGTGAACTCTCCTTCCCCGTCCCAGATCGAAGCCTGTGCAAGAGAATATGCCAAGGTCGTTGACAAAGTCATGCTCACCGAATTCGACGTAAAGACCTCGGCAGGATTTGACGGTTCCAAGGAGAAGCTTCCCGAAGAATACAACCTTCAGGCCGTCTATATCAATCAGATGTACGAAGTCCTGAAGAACCTGGATGCCGAGGATGGAGTAGATATCTCCGGCATCACCGTATGGGGTGTTATCGATCCCCATTCATGGCTTCAGTCCTCCAACAATGTAGGCGGCGCCGCAAACGGTGCTACAACCCAGTATCCGCTGCTCTTCGACGGAAGATATCAGGCGAAGCTTTCTTACTGGGCTTTCACGGATCCTTCCAAGCTCAACTTCGACATCAAGAAGATGGAACGTCCCACCATGGATGTAAAGAAAGGAACTGTCAAAGTTGACGGCAAGATAGACGATGCATGGAAGGATGCCCCGGAAGTACCGCTCGAGATCGTTCTCGGAGCCAAGTGCACAGGCACGGCCAAGCTCCTGTGGGATAAGGACAATCTCTATGTACTTTTCGATGTTAAGGACGATGTCCTCAACAAAGATAACGAGAACGCATGGGAACAGGATTCCATCGAGGTCTTCATCGACGAGAACAACAGCAAAGCCGGAGGTTACGAGCCTGACGACAAGCAGTACCGCATAAGTTATGAGAACTTCTTAAGTTTCAACGGAGACAAATGTCTTGAAGAGAACATGAAGTCCAAGGTCAAGCTCACCGATGACGGCTACATCGTGGAAGCATCCTTCAAGTGGACTGACATCAAGCCTGAGGAAGGAACTTCGGTCGGACTCGAACTTCAGGTAAACGATGCAGGCTCTTCAGGATCCCGTCTCGGAACAATAAGTTGGGCCGACGACACCGGCACGGGTTATCAGAACCCTGAAGTGTTCGGAACTATAAACCTTGTTAAGTAATCCGCTTCGGGGGGAACGGGTTATCGGGGACTGTCACAAGCGGACAGTCCCTTTCTTTTGCGGTTTGTGCAAAAAAAATGTATAATTTTCGAGTATGCACGTTCAAAAGATCAGAAAGCAGGTTCGAGATGCAGAATAAGGACGACATGAATCAAGCTGCGCCCATTACACTCAAATGCAAGATCTGCGGCGGAGATATCTTTAACGATTATCTCGCGGGAGCATCTGTCTGCGCTCACTGCGGCAACAGATGGTCCATCGAAGACCTCATCCCCGACTATTCCAAATATTCGCGCATAATAACCGGCATCAACAAAGCAAGAGACACCCTTAACACTGCCTCTACGGTTGCGGCTACCAACGAAGCGAACCTTATGTACAGGACTGCCATATCGGAATGCGGAAAGATAAACGACGCAGTATCCGCAGACCTTCTTAAGATCTGCAATGAAGGCCGCGAAGAAGCCGGCCGTCTGGCTTCCTACATCCGTGGCAAGGATAATATGAGAAGAGCCTCTTACGACTCTGCCGTAGACGAATTCAAGAAGATTCCGGGATACAAGGATTCCGACAGTCTCATAGAACAGTGCAAAGCCAAGATCATCGAAGAACGCAGGAAAGGTATCCCCTGGGCTGTCGTATTCAGTCTCATCCTCCCTGCCATCCTGGCCATATTCCTTAAAGAGAAACTGGGGATGCCCCTTGGTGCCGTTATCCCCATATTCCTCGTCTGCTCCGCAGGCCTTGGGTATGTCTTATACCGTGGCGGGATACCGTCCATAATCATCAAGATAATATCTTTCCTGTGCGCGGCTCCCCTGATCCTTTTCATGATCCTCGCATATGTATTCCATATAGGAGTTGTCCCTTCCGCGATCATCGCCGTCGGGATCCCCATAGTGTTATTTGTCTTATTTGCGATATTGACCGAACAAAAAAACTAAGAAAGGAAAGAATCCAAAATGGTAGAAGCTATTAGTGTAATCAAGTACGAAGGCAGTAATGAGGTATTGGCTCACAAGCACCCCAATGAGGACTTCACGATCGGATCCCAGCTCATAGTCCATGAGTCCCAGGAAGCCCTGTTCTTCCGTGACGGCAAGGCGCTGGACCTGTTTACCGCAGGAAGGCATACCCTCGTAACCAATAATATCCCTCTGGTCCGTGACCTGATGCAGCTGGGAACCGGCGGAGAGAATGTTTTCCATGCCGAGATCTACTTCATCAACATGGTTACCCAAATGGGTATCAAGTGGGGCACTGACAGCAAGGTCAGGCTTTTCGATCCCGCATCAGGACTTAATGTGGAGATCGGCGCATCCGGCAACTTCAACTTAAGAGTCGTAGACTCGCGCCAGCTTATCGTAAAACTCGTAGGCACCACAGAAGGACTCATTCAGAACGAGGTTGCAGGCGACGGTCTTTCCTATGGCAATTCCATGTTCAAGGCTTTGATCATCAACCGTGTTAAGTCCAATCTTGCCCGCATCATCAAGGAAGAAAACCTTAATATCCTTGAGATCGATGCCTATCTGGACGTTCTGTCCGAGAAACTGAGGCTGGATATCAACGAGACCCTCGTAGAATACGGCCTGTTCATGCCGGAGTTCTATGTCACATCCATCGTAACCCCCGATGACGATCCCAACTTTGTCCGCTTAAAGCAGCAGTTCGCAGATAAGACATTGAAGGTCCGCGAAGAAGAGATCAAGCGTGCCGAAGCAGAAGCTGCACAGGGCAGAAAGATCGTTGAAGCCCAGACGGAAGCCCAGCTCAAGCAGGTTAATGCCCAGGGAGAAGCGGATGCCCTCATGATCAAGGCCAAGGCAGAAGCAGACGCATATAAGATGCAGGCAGAAGCTGAAGCTGAAGAGATGAAGATGAAGGGCTACACATACCGTGACGAGACTGCAAGACAGGTCGGTCTCGAAGCTATGCAGAACGGCATCACCGGCGGATCCGGCACAGCAGGCGGCGGCACGGTCAGCGATATTGCAGGCTTAGGTGTAACTCTCGGCGCTATGGGCGGCGTAATGAACATGACAAAAGAAGCCTTAAATCCCATCATGGGCGAATCCCAGAAGATCGGCGAAGGCGTCGGAGACGTTATCTCCGGCAAAGAAGGCGCAGCCCCTGCTGCCACATGGAACTGCCCTTCCTGCGGCAAGACAGGTATCGATTCCAGATTCTGCCCCGACTGCGGAGCACCGAGGCCGGTATCCTAAAGGATCCGTATCCTATTGATATACACAGGCTGTCTTCTTGCAAGGCAGCCTGTTTTTTGCGGTTTTTCCCGTATCATCCGTTATATTTTTTCCAAAACAAGATTTTGCTCGATTTGATAGAAGTTTTACGGAAGGTTTTCCTATAAATGCACTAGTCAAGCGAATGTAGACACCCAAACAAGAAATATATACCTTCAATTGGAACTGTAGATAGCTTTGAACTCTTTTGGAGTCAGATAATTTAAAGAGTAGGCAGGTCTTCTCTCGTTGAAGAACACGATGTAG
>JAGCSR010000006.1 GCA_017964005.1 Clostridiales bacterium | reverse complement strand
GCATCGGCGAAGTCCTGGCAGGCCAGATAATCAGCTACAGGGAAGAGCACCCCTTCAGTTCCTGCGAAGAGATCTGCAAAGTCTCCGGGATTGGCGAATCCAAGTACGACAAGATCAAAGACCTCATAGTCTGCAAGTGAGACTTTCAAAATCAATCGATGTGTACTAAATCTTCAAGAAATTGTGTTTGATACACATATAACAGAGAATCTGTGTATCAAAACAGAGATAATTTAGATTTGATGCACAAATGGAAGAGATTTTGTGTACCAAATCAAAGATAAAGAAGATTTGATACACGCATAACTAAGAAACTGTGTATCTAATATTGCTTTTTGTAAATTTAGTACATAGATGCTTTACACACAAATAAATTGTTAAGTTTCTGAACGAAAAAATGATTTATCAAGTAATCATATTAGGAGGGAGGTATGAGAATATGATGGTAAATAATCTGAGGTCGATCATATCTCAAAGGAAAAGTAAGGTTGATGATTTGATTTCCGGGATAGAAGGCAAACTATCAATAATGCCTTATGGCAGGATCAGGATAGTACAGAGAAAGAAAAAAGCATACTATTTTCATATTACTAAAACCGGTAACTGTAATGGTAAGATGATCGATCCGCAAAACACTTCTCTCATTCAGCAGCTTATTCAGAAGAACTATCTTCAGAAAGTGCTGGCTGTGGCGAAAAAGGAGAAGAAGGCGATTGACAGATTCATTGCCAGTTATCCTAAGACTGCGGTTGAGGACGTGTACGATGCTTTATCTGAAGATCGGCAAAGATATATAACTCCTGTTTATCCGAATCCTGATGAGTATGCGGAGGAATGGCAGAATACTCCTTATGTGGGCAAGGCGTTAGAAGAGGGGGTATATACATTTACGACAGTTAAGGGGGAGAAGGTCAGGTCTAAGTCGGAGAAGATCATTGCCGATGAGCTGGCAAGAAACGGAATTCCCTATAAATATGAATGCCCACTCAGAATAGGAAGGATCGTGATCCATCCGGATTTTACTATCCTGAAGAAGAGCAACATGAAGGTGTATTATTGGGAACACTGCGGTAAGTCCGATGATCCGGACTACTATACCCATCATATCGTCAGAAGGACGAGTCAATATGCCGCCGAAGGTATCATAATCGGCAAGGGCCTGTATATGACATTTGAATCGTCAAAGATGCCTCTGGATATGAATGTGGTGGAACAGATCATAAATGAATTGAGATGAATATCGATCGCAACCCGTGATGGTGGCTGTACAGATCCTGCCTGCGCCGTCAAGTCTGCCCGGACCTTGGTCCGGGCACATTCTTACGAATGCTTCGGACCTGACTGCTCAATCAGGCTCTGAGTATCGGTGCTTACACGGGTTGCGGTCGATATGCGATAACGGAAGAAACGGGATCTGTATAGATTGGACACAGATTCGTGCAGGTGGTGAAGGTGGATATCAGATATATCCGTTCATCCCGCGGATTGTAACTTCTCCGGAACGGAGGTTCTCGCGGTTTCCGTCCTTATATTCGACAAGCAGTGAGAAGTCATCCGATATGCTTAATGCTTTTGCGGGTACGGGGTCTTTGCCGATGATCTTATAAACATTGATGTTCTTCCCGATGATAGGGCAGTGAGCGCGGTAATAATCCAGATATTTGCTGCGGGATGAAGGGAATTCAGTCTGGAGAAGATCCAGTTCGGCGGTCAATTCCCTGATGATGTCGCATCTTCTCGCAGGCTTCCCTGTAACGGCAGATATTGAGGTTGCCGTGTCGCGGAGTTCTGTCGGGAAATCATTAACGGACATGTTGACATTTATCCCAATCCCGATGACGCAGCCTGTGATAGCGCCGCTCTCGCTCTCGACAGAAAGTTCAGTGAGGATACCGCATAGTTTGCGGCCTCCGGCTAATATGTCGTTAACCCATTTGATCTGAGGGTCGATCCCGCAAACCTTTTCGAGGCTCCTGGCGACAGCGACCGCGACGAATGCGGTAAGAGATGATATCTGATCAGCATTGCATTCCGGTCTTAGAAGGTAAGACAGATAGATCCCTGAGCCTTTGGGGGATACGAAGGTCCTGCCCCTGCGGCCTTTGCCGGCAGCCTGATAGTCTGCAGTGACAACGGTGCCCGATGGGGCTCCTTCGTGTTCCAGGGTTTTCAGCCTGTTGTTTGTGGAGTCCACGGATTCAAGTATTATGAAGTCCTTCAGGCGTTCTGCCGGCATGACCTGGACGAGTTCGGAATAGGAGATCCTGTCCGGGGAAGATATCAGCTTGTATCCTGATCTTGTCTTGGATATGATCCCGTAGCCTTCGGCGCGAAGGCTGCCGACCGCAAGGTTAACGGCGGCGCGGCTTATTCCCAATTGACGGCTTATGTGTTCTCCGGAGACGTAATCTTCGGAGCGGATCAATATGCCGAGGACTTCATCTTTTGTCATCTTAAACCTCGTTTGTGCTGGTTAATCCCGATAGGACGGGCTTTACTTAGTTATTGTAACACTTAAATCTGCAATAGTCTTTTCAACGGATTTGAGTTAAAATATGTTAGAGCAGTTTGATTGGGAGGATCTATGGCTACTACAGTCCTGTGTGTTACGTTTATATTGACACTGGCCTGTACCTTCGGGTTGGTTATAATCTCGCGCCACAGCAATGTGCACCAGGTGCTGCTTTCGGTTGTCCTTGCAGTCAGTAACCTTGGATATTTTATGATGTCGACATCAAGCGATGTCGAATCGGCTCTCTTCGCCCAGACTGTCGCGTACGCGGGCGGAGTGTTCCTGCCGATGATAATCATGTTCATGTTGTCTTCTTTCTCAAAGATAAGGATACCCCGATGGTTTATCTATTTCATCGGATTCGTAAATGTGGCTATCTTTGTGATAATTGCGACAACAGAATTTACAAACTTCTATTATCATGACATCACTCTCCAGACAGGTGTAACAACATATCTGTCGGCTCAGCACGGAATCCTCTATCCTGTAAGGCTCGTCGTTCTTGCAGTTGAGATAATCCTTAGCATATTCTTCGTTTTGAAGTCTGTCAGATCAAAGAAGTCCGTATCAGTTAAGGCGATGATCCCGTATATCGTCGTGATGTTCATGTGCCTTATCGCCTATGGGCTGGAATATATCACTAATCTTAAGGGATTCATTATCCCGTTTGTTTACCTTGTTGCCGCGATCATGCTGCTTGTCGTATCTGAGAACATGAGCTTCTATGATGTCAGCCTGTCTGTCGGCGAGAAGATACAGGATCTGTCCAAATATGCTTATATCGTTTTGGACAAGAATCTCAACTACATCGGCAGCAATAAGCCTGCTCTTGAGTTCTTCCCGGAACTTGCCAATGCGAAGATAGACTGTCCTATTAATCCTTCAAACTATGCTTCCGGAGTCCTTCTCAACTGGCTGTCTGAGAATGCCAAGAAGGGCGAGAAGACATACGGATACAAATATGAGCGTGATCTTGCGATGAACGACGGTATTTCCGAACTCCGCAAGTTCCTTCATGTAGAGATGAGCTTCCTTCATTCGAATTTCAGGAAGAGTGTTGTGGGATATCTTGTTGAGATTACTGACAATACGGCTCAGCACGATGTTATCGAGAAACTTAATTTCTCGGGTATGAGATATAAGAGGGAAGCAGACACTGCTATTGCAAAAGCCAAGAATATGCAGACTTCGATCATTCTCGGAATGGCCGCCATGATCGAAAGTCGTGACAACTCCACCGGAGGCCACATCAACAGAACTTCTGCCTGTATGGCCCTGTTTGTCGATAACCTTCGCAAGAATCCGGGCTATAACTACCCCGAGTACTACTGGGACAGCGTTATTAACGCGGCACCGCTCCACGATCTCGGCAAGATCATGGTTGACGACAGTATCCTTAAGAAGCCTGCCGGGCTTACTGATGATGAATATGACAAGATGAAGACTCACGCTGCCGAGGGCGCAAAACTCCTGCGTTCCGTTTTGGCAGACGTTGACGACAGGGAATATGTAAGGATTGCGACGAACATAGCCCACTACCACCATGAGAAGTATGACGGATCCGGCTATCCTGATCACCTGTCCGGTGAAGAGATCCCCTTCGAGGCCCGCATCATGGCTCTGCCTGATGTCTTTGATGCTCTTGCCAGCGCCAGATACTATAAGGCTCATATGACATATGATGAAGCGTTCGGCATCATAAAAGATTCGCTGGGAACCCATTTTGATCCCAGGCTCGGAAGGATATTCCTGTCAATGAGGAAAGAACTTATCGATCTTTATGACTCCTTTGAGTCAACTTCATATTCCAGACAGGATATGTAACATTCATAAGACCATTCGGTTACAAAAGGCCTTATTTAAAAGATAGGGCCTTTTTGCGTGGTAAAATTATGTCGAAAAAGCCGTGAAAGGAGAAGAATGTCTTATGCAGGGCGCAAATATCGATAAGCTTATCAGATATGCAAGACCGGTTAAGATCGCAACCGTTGCTTTGGGCTGCGTTATAACTGTCGCGTCCATTGTTGTCAGCAATTGCGGATCTTCTGATTCGGTAAGCCTTCAGATGCCCGCAAGATATACAGAAGACAGATCTTCCCGATTGGGCTATGTTGACACGAAGCCGGCACATCAGAGGTTTGATCTGGATAAGTATACTTACGTTGCCGATGACGTTCAGTTTGCATTAGAAAACTTCAAGCAGGAAGAGCCTTCGGCCGAACTTAAATATGACGGAAACAAGTACAGGGTAGAGAAGAAGACGGTAAAACTCTATTCGGATGCTGAGCTGTCAGAGGAATTGACAAAGCTCAAAGCAGATGATGTTGTCGTCGTGATATCATGTGGTGATGACATTGCCTATGTTAAGACCGAGAACGGACAGAGGGGTTATATGAAGAGTTCTGCTCTTGCAGATGAACCCGGTGCTGTGACACCTACTCCTACCGCAACCGCTACTCCTACACCGACACCTAAGGCAAAGGATAATAAGAACGTTAATGCTAAGGCGACGGCAACTCCTACACAGTCGCCCAAAGCTACAGCGACTCCTGCAGCAACTGCAACAGCAACTCCCAAGCCGACAGCCGCACCTACCGCTACGGCTACGCCGAAGCCTGCAGCTGACGATAAGAAATCCGATGTTACCGAGAAGAAGTGTGATAAGACTGTTTATACAACAGATTCCGTTAATCTCAGGATGGGCCCGGGAACTGATTTCGATCGTGCGAAGGTCATTGCATCCGGCACTGAACTCAAATGTGTAGCCCTTACTTCAAACGGTTGGTATAAGACTTCTGACGGTTACTATGTAAGAGCGGACCTTACAACGGATCAGAAGCCTGATGCAGGACAAACAGATCAAAATGATAATGACAATCAAGACGATACAAAGACCAAGAAAGTTACGGGAGGTAACAAGAGTGACTATTCTGATTTTGCTTCTTTTGTTAAAAGTTTTATCGGCGTAAGGTATGTGTTTGCGGCATGCGCCATCGATAAGGTGGATTGTTCCGGCCTGACAAAGTACTGCTTCAGCAAATGGTACGGACTGGATCTTCCGCACAGCGCGCACGAGCAATCTAAGATGGGAACGGAGGTTGCGATCGACAGCATCAAATGCGCAGACATCGTGTGCTTCGATTATAACCAGGACGGAAGGATCGACCATGTCGGCATCTATGTGGGCGGAGGAGTCGTTATCCATGCTTCGGAGACAAAGGGAGCCGTAAGAGCTTCATCCTTATCAGGCATGAGCGGGATCGCGACTATCAGAAGATTGGTTTAATTGAATCCTTTGGTTTGAAGATTACGGTTGGGACAGCCTTATAACAGGGACTGTCCCAATTTTTTTATAGCTTCCGATAAGACTTTGATATCTGCCTCGAAATCTGTTAAGCATCTGGATTCGTTGGCTTGATGGCATTGATCCTTTGCCCAGGGCGCTTGAAGCCCGAATGCTATGGTATTTGGAATATGCCGGGCGTACGTTCCGCCGCCGATGGCTATCGGTTCGGAATATATATCTTTGTATTCATCCCTGTACCCTTCGTAAAGGTGCATATTATCCTTCCAAATGTCCGTAAGGATCTTAACCTGTTCTGCATCTTTATCTTTGATCAGAGGCTTCATGTGACTTGTTACGGATACTGTAAGCCCGTATCTTGCGGCATTTTCTCCGATATAGTCCAAAATCTTCTCGTAAGGGTAAGTAGCGGGATATCTTATATCGCAGACAAGAGATTCCGTTCCGTCGCAGATCTTAAGTATCGCGGGGTTTGCGGTGACTTTGCCGGACAGGTCTTCCATATCGCAGCCTGTAAATCTTTCGGCATCGAAAATCGGAAGATATCCGTTAATGTATTGAAGGAGAAGGGATCTTCCAATATCTGCATCGCTAAGCTTTGCCACAGCTTCGAAAATGGCATTCTTGCCGAGTTCCGGCCTTGAAGCATGGCTCGGAACGCCGTCAGCTTCGACATATAGTCCCTTGTCGTTCTTAATGACAGCTTTGGCGGGAACCATATTCGCCGCGGATCCTGCGTCGGCCCAAAGTGCCCTGTCGCAGTCCATGCCTTGTATCTTGATCTGAAGAATACCTTTCTCTGCAAATATCACGGGAAATTCGGCATCGGGTGTGATTGCGAATTCAGGGATCTCGCAGTGTTTGGCATATTCTTCGACGCAATCGCAGGTCCTTTCCTCGTCAGTTCCGAGGATGAGCCTTACGCGGCAGTCGGGAAGGAGACCATGTTCCTTCAGCCTTCTCATTGCGAAAAAAGATGCAGCCGCAGGGCCTTTGTCGTCAACGATCCCGCGTCCTGTAAACAACCCGTTTTCGAGCTTCAGTTCAAAAGGATCACTGTTCCAGCCGATTCCCTCAGGCACTACGTCCAAATGGCAGAGTATGCCGAGAAGAGGGCCTGTGCCGGTCTCGACCCATCCTGCTTTATCGTTTATCACGCCGGTCTCAAAGCCTTCTTCCGAGGCCTTGCCGAGGAAAAAATCCAAAGCGTCGCGGTGAGTCCTGCCGTAAGGCGCGCCGTTTTCAGGGGTGCCGGAACAGCTTTTGATAGATATAAGGTTTTCCAGGAAATCCATCTCGTAGTCAGTCAGCATATTTTAGATCCTTCTTTTCGGGTTAATGATCGTATTTTACACTAATTTGCCGTGACTCATCAGGCAGATTCGGATTTTTTAGGGCAAGTTGCTTTTTATTTAAAATATTAAAGAAGTTGTGATAAAATATCCCAAGATAAAATTCCGTAACTATGCTTTTTGGCAGGAGAATCAATGCGCAGATACATCTACAATGCCCGCGATATTGCCGCATATATCAAGTATTTCTCGGTACCCACGCATCTGGAGGTATCGTATATGCAGTATATCTTCAATCTCGGTGACCGTGTGCTTGCCAAGCCTCTTGCGTCTGACTTCGAGAAGTTCAAGATGGAGGTATATAGGGAGCTTTATTCCCTTTGGGCCAACGGTTTTGAGAACGATAAATCGGATATAGCTGATATCGCGCTTCCGGGACAGATCCCGTTCGTGTGTGATCCCGAGTGTATGAATTTGGAGATATACATGAAGCTCATCAGTCTCCACCTGATATATACACGCAATCTGCCCTATGTGAACCTGAATTTTACGGGACTTGCCTTTACATTGCATATAAGATGCAGTGAAGAGGTCTTTGATGACAATATAATAAGGGTCTTGGAATCCTTGAGCCTTACGGCATCAGATAAGTTCGGCAAGCCGTTCAGCCTTGAATCCGGCATTCCGGATGAATTGCTGAGGGTGTCGCTTACCGATGATTTCAAGGAGATCCTTGCTTTGAATAATGTCGATTTCAAGGAATCTTTGCGCAAAGAACAGAACGCCTGGCTTGAAGACCTTAAGAAAAAGAGTCTCGAGGTGTTCGGCAGGATCCCTCAAGGGAAGAGAAAGAAGTCTTCTTCGACCCAGTCTTCCCGCAAGAAATCGGCTAAAGGCGCGGCATCCGCGTCTTCGCGGCAGGACAGTAAACTTCAGCCTAAAGGGGCACCTGTCACTGTCGTAAAGCCTACTACCCACAATGACGGAGGATCAGCTAAATGAGTTTAAGATACAGGATGGGACTTGATATCGGGTCGACTACGATCAAGGTCGTGTTGCTCGATAACGATGAGATCATTCACCGCGAATACAGAAGACACCATTCGGATGTATCCGGACTTCTTAACACACTTTTCGAAGAATTAGACCGTAAGTTTCCCGGGATCAGGGTTTCTACCGTAATAACGGGATCCGGCGGATTGTCAGTTGCCAATTGGCTGGGCCTTAAGTTTACGCAGGAAGTAATGGCGGAGACCTGCGCTATCAAGAAATTCCATCCCGAGACGGATGTCATCATTGAATTAGGCGGTGAGGACGCAAAGATCACTTATATGCATCCGGTCCTTGAGCAGAGGATGAACGGAACCTGTGCCGGCGGCACGGGAGCATTCATAGACCAGATGGCATCCCTTCTTCAGACGGATGCTGACGGACTCAACAATTTTGCTAAGGATTACCGTTCACTGTATACGATCGCATCCAGATGCGGAGTGTTCGCTAAGAGCGACCTTCAGCCTCTCATCAATGAGGGTGCCGCAAAGGAGGATCTGGCGGCTTCCATCTACCAGTCTGTTGTAAACCAGACCATTGCAGGACTTGCTTGCGGAAGGCCGATCAAAGGCCATATCGCTTTCCTGGGCGGCCCTTTGTACTTCAATTCCGAGCTCAGATCCGCATTCGAAAGGACTCTTGCCGATAAGGCCCAGTCTTTCTGGATGCCTGATGACGCTCAGATATATGTTGCTTTGGGAGCTGCTTTAAGCTGTGATGAGGACGATGAAGGCATCGTTCTGTCGGAACTCCTTGAGAAGTTCAAGAACAAGGAAGGATTTGTTCCCGATATCATCAGGATCGATCCGATCTTTAAGGATGCCGAAGATAAGGCAAGATTTGACGAGCGTCATAAGAAGGATCATATCCCTGTATATGATCTTGCCGATCAGCACGGACCTTTATATCTCGGCGTTGATGCCGGCTCCACAACGACCAAGGCCGTCGTCATCAATTCCGAAGGGACCCCGGTCTACACATATTATTCAAGCAACAAGGGCAATCCCGTAATGAGTGCTGTCAAGATCCTCCGGGATATCTACAAAAAGATGCCCGAGGATTGTTATATCGTAAATTCCTGTGTCACCGGTTACGGCGAGAATATCATCAAGGCCTCCCTCGGTGTGGATATCGGCGAGATCGAGACTATGGCCCACTTCAGGTCCGCCAAGTTCTTCTGTCCTGATGTTGACTTCATAATCGATATCGGCGGACAGGATATGAAGTGCATGAGGATCCGTAACGGCGTTATCGATTCGATCATGCTCAATGAGGCTTGTTCTTCCGGGTGCGGTTCATTCATCCAGACTTTCGCTCAGACTCTCGGAATGGATTCCGAGCAGTTCGCTTCGGAAGCTCTTGCTGCTACAAAGCCGGTAGACCTCGGAACGAGATGTACCGTGTTCATGAATTCCAAGGTTAAGCAGGCCCAGAAGGAAGGCGCGTCTGTCGGTGACATCTCGGCAGGCCTTTCTTATTCTGTTGTCCGTAACGCCTTGTATAAGGTCATCAAGATAAGGGATACGGAGCAGCTCGGCAAGAACATAGTCGTTCAGGGAGGAACATTCCTTAACGATGCCATTCTCCGCTGTTTTGAGATAGTTTCCGGAAGAGATGTTATCCGTCCCAATATCGCAGGCCTTATGGGTGCGTTCGGCGCAGCCCTTATCGCGCAGGAGAGGGTTACGGATACAGAAGATACAAGATCTACCATATTGGGACCGGAGGAACTGGATTCATTTACAATGCAGACCGAGAATACTCAGTGCCCCGGATGTACAAACCACTGCAGGCTCACGGTCGCGACATTCTCAAACGGCCGCAAGTTCGTCTCGGGCAACAGATGCGAGAGAGGCGAAGATATCGTTTTGGAAGGACATCCCGTTGCCCATGACGATGACGAGAGGCTTCCGAACCTGTTCAAATACAAGTACGAGAGGACGTTCCAATATAAGCCTCTGGCCGAAAAAGACGCTCCCAGAGGCGTGATCGGTATTCCGAGAGCCCTTAACCAGTACGAGAACTATCCTTTCTGGTTTACTGCACTTACAAAGCTGGGGTTCAGGGTGCTTGTGTCCGCAAGATCGTCGCATGCTCTTTTCGAGAAGGGAATGGAGACTATTCCTTCGGAAAGCGTCTGTTACCCCGCAAAGCTCGTTCACGGACATATCGAGAACCTTATTGCCAGGGGTATCGATACGATATTCTATCCCGACGTTCCGTACGAAGGCATTGAAAACGATAATTCCAACAATCACTATAACTGTCCTATCGTTTGTTCTTATCCCGAGGTCATCAAGAACAATGTCGAGAATCTCCGTGACAAGAAGATCAGGTATCTGAATCCGTTCACATCTCTTGATAACCTTGAGAGCGTTGCACAAAACCTCGTAAAGTGCTTTGCTTACTGCAGGGTTACGATCGATGAGGCAAGAGCTGCATGCGAGGCGGGCGCGGAAGAGTACCATAAGTACAAGAAAGACATATCCGCAGAAGGCGCCAGAGTCCTTGAACTGATGGCAAGGAAGGGTCTTAAGGGCGTTGTCCTCGCAGGACGTCCTTATCATGTGGATCCTGAGATAAACCACGGCATCCCCGAGATGATCAATGCTCTCGGGCTCGCGGTCCTTACAGAAGATTCCGTGGCAAAGCCGGGTGTCCTCAAGAGGCCTATAAGAGTCATAGACCAGTGGATGTATCACGCAAGGCTTTATGAGGCTGCTGCCTTCGTCATTAAGCATCCGGAACTGGAACTCGTACAGCTTACAAGCTTCGGATGCGGTCTTGATGCTGTTACATCCGATCAGGTCCAGGAGATATTGGAATCTTCCGGTAAGCTGTATACATTGCTTAAGATCGACGAAGTATCGAATCTCGGTGCGGCCAGGATCAGGATGAGGTCTTTGGTCGTTGCCATGAACGAGAGGGATAAGAAGGGTCCTTCGGTAAAAGAACCTATCAAAGATGAAGGCAAGTATGTTATCCACAGGAATGAATTTACCGCTGCCGACAAAAAGAACCATACGATATTGGCACCCCAGATGGCGCCGATCCCGTTCGAGTTCCTTGAAGCCACATTCCATAAGGCCGGATATAAGCTCAAAGTCCTTAAGGAAGCGACAAGGGAAGATATTGAATGCGGTCTTAAGTATGTTAATAACGATGCATGTTTCCCTACGGTAATCGTTGTAGGTCAGATGATGAATGCAATACTCAAAGGAGATCTCGATCCTGACAATACGACAGTTACCATCACTCAGACGGGTGGAGGGTGCCGTGCAACCAACTATGTTGCGTTCCTGAGGAAAGCTTTGAAGGAAGCAGGATATCCTCAGATCCCAGTAATCGCGCTGTCTGTGCAGCAGTTCGAGAAGAACGAAGGTTTTAAGCCTACGCTGCCCTTCGCATTGAATGCCGTAAAGTCTTTTGCGGTTGGTGATATGCTGCAGACATTGCTTCTCAGGACCAGACCTTATGAGACTGTTCCTGGCGCTGCAAACGCGCTTTATTCGTACTTTAACATCATCGGCAGGAGGATGTTCAATCCTTCCGGAGTCAATGAGGATATGTCAGAGCACTATGACCATATAATGCCCGGCAACTATTATTCCAGAAGTGAAGAAGAGAGAAAGAAGATCGATGAGGTCCTTGCAAGTATAGGCGTTGATCTTAAGAACCCTCCGGTCGTAAGAAAGTACAAGACTTTCGTAAAGATGGCCGTTGATAAGTTCGATAAGCTTCCTTTGCAGGATATCCCGAGAAAGCCCAGAGTCGGTCTTGTCGGCGAGATCTTGGTAAAGTTCCAGCCTGATGCCAATAACCATGCTATCGACGTTATCGAGCAGGAAGGCTGCGAAGGCGTATTGCCGGGAGTCCTGGATTTCTTCTTGTATTGCTGCTATAACCCTATCTGGGCATCTTCCAATCTCGGAAGGAGCAAGAAGAGCGCAAGGATCAATAAGCAGGCCATCAATTTCCTGGAGACTTTGAGACACCCGATCAATAAGGCATTCGCTGCTACAGGCGGAAAGTTCATGATGACCGAGAGGATCGAAGAACTGGCCAAGAAGTCTTCAACAGTATTAAGCTGCGGCAATTTCTGCGGCGAGGGATGGTTCCTTACCGCCGAGATGATCGAACTCATACAAGACGGGGTTCCCAACATCATCTGTGCCCAGCCCTTCGCATGTCTGCCTAACCATGTAACGGGCAAGGGTATGATCAAGGAGCTCAGACGTCAGTACCCGATGTCCAACATCATACCCATCGATTATGACCCGGGAGCTTCTGAGGCTAACCAGCTCAACAGGATCAAGCTCATGATCAGTACGGCTCATGAAGTAAGACGGGCTCAGATCGAAGAAGAGAATAAGAAAGCTAAAGGTTCGGAGGATAAGGACTGATGGGAAGGATCTTGCTCGTTGACGGCAACTCTATAGTAAACAGAGCTTATTATGCCGTTATAGGCAGGGCTCCCATGACTGCACCTGACGGTACTCCCACAGGAGCCGTAAACGGTTTCTTCAATTCCGTCCTGAGCGTTATGGATGAATATAAGCCGGATTCGGTCTGTATCCTTTTCGACAGGAGAGAACCGACTTTCCGGCACAAACTGTCAGACGAGTATAAAGCAAACCGCAAGGGCATGCCTGATGATATGGCAGAACAGATGCCTGTTATCAAGGATCTTCTGGATGACATGGGAATCGCCAGGGCGGAACTTGCAGGATTCGAGGCGGATGACCTCATCGGAACATTGTCAAGGATCGGCGAAGATGCGGGCAATGAAGTCTTTATCTTCAGCGGTGACCATGATGATTTCCAGCTTATATCTTCCAAGACTTCTGTAGTGCTTCCCCAGTCAGGCAAAGGAAAACCTCCCAGGGTCTTATATGATGAGACCAGGTTTACCGAAGAATACGGCGTAACCCCCGATAAGTTCATCTATGTCAAAGCCCTGATGGGAGACAGCTCGGATAATATCAAAGGTGTTGACAAAGTCGGTCCCAAGACAGCCTTTAAACTTATAGCACAATACGGGGACCTTGATTCCGTGGTAGCTCATAAAGATGAACTGACGGCATCCCTCAAAGAGAATATCGGCAATGCCGAAGATCTTCTTAAGATCAATATGAAGCTGGTAACCATCGACAGATTCGCTCCGATAGAGATCGGCCTTAACGATCTTGTGTATAACGGTATCCGCGACAGTCAGGCAGTATTCGACCGCCTGTCCAAACTTGCCTTAAGGAGTCTTATCAAGAAACTGTCTTTGGACGGCATGACCGTATCGGCAGATGCTGCTTCCGCAGGCGCCGAAGAAGATCCTCTGACAGTACAGATCGCCGCAAGACAGGATGAGTTGTTAAACATAGTTCCGGACAGAGTGGACACGGATATCTATACGTCAGAACGATATGCCGAACTGATAAATGAGGAGAAGGATTCTGAAGGCGGTGTTGTGGGGATCGATTTTTTCTCTTCCGCAAACACTGAGGTCTGCATTGCCGGCTTATGGAGCAAAGGTCAGATATTCTTCATGTCTCCGGATATGCTGATAAATACGGCAAAGGTTACCGGCGGGTTTATCCCTGCGGCCTTTGAGTATAAAGACAGATCCAAGATCTTAAGCGAACCTCTCTATGGCGTAGATAAGGTTTTCGATACTTATGTTGCGGGAGCCGTCCTTAACATATCCGACGGCAAGCCTGATTTTGAGAGACTCTATGAGACTGTTATGAGAAGGCCCTGCCCTTGGGAACCTGTTAAGAGCGAACCTAAGCAGATGTCGCTTTTCGATGATAATGCCAAAGAAGACAAGACAAGCGAGATATTGTCTTATGCAAGAAGGCTCATATGCAATATGGCCTGCAGGAAAGCTCTGGACGGAAGGCTTGAGGATAAGGCATCCCATGACCTTCTGTACGATATCGAATTCCCTTTGGTCGTAACATTGGACAGGATAGAACGGGCGGGAATGCATGTATCCGGGGAAGCTTTATCTGATCTTCACAGTGAGTACGGACAGCGTCTGGATGCCCTTAAGACCGAGATATATGAGATGTGCGGTGAAGAATTCAATATATCTTCTCCCAAGCAGCTTGCTGATGTCCTGTTCAGTGAGGACAAGCTCGATCTTCCCCACGGCAAGAAGGGCAAGACCGGGGTCTATTCCACCGACAGTGACGAACTTAACAGGCTGAGAAGGTATCATCCCGTGATCGATAAGATCATCGATTACAGGGAACTGTCCAAACTCGACTCCACTTATGCCGCAGGTCTTGCAAGGTTCATTGGAGAAGACGGGAGGATACATACCACATTTACTCAGGCACTGACAAATACCGGAAGGCTGTCTTCTACGGAACCCAACCTTCAGAATATCCCCGTAAGATCCGATGAAGGATCCAGATTAAGGTCTGCATTTACGGCTTGTGAAGGAAATGTCCTTGTAGATGCCGATTATTCGCAGATAGAACTGAGGCTCCTGGCTGCTCTTTCTGAAGACGAGTTCATGATGAGAGCTTTCCTTAACGGTGACGATATCCATAAGATGACGGCAATGAAGATATACGGTGTTGCGGAAGATGAGGTCACATCGAAGATGAGGGCATCTGCCAAGACCGTCAACTTCAGTATCATATACGGCATCTCTGATTACGGACTTGCTACGGATCTTAAGATCAGCATGGCCGAAGCCTCGGAGATAATCAGGCAGTATAACAAGCAGTTCCCGGGCATCACCGACTATCTTAACGGTCTTAAGGAAGCAGGTGAGAAGAACGGGTATGTTGAGACTGTTTACGGCAGGAGAAGATATCTCAACGAACTTAAGAGCCAGAACCGCAATGTCCGTAACTTCGGACTGCGTGCGGCAATGAATACCCCGATCCAGGGAACAGCCGCAGATATAATCAAGATCGCCATGAACAAAGTATCCAAAGCTCTTGCAGACAGATATCCTGAGGCGAAACTCGTTATGCAGGTTCATGACGAACTGATAATAGAATGTCCCGAGGCCGTCGCTAAGGATTGCGCGGAACTTCTGAAGACCGAGATGGAGAACGCAGCGGATCTTAAGGTTCCTCTTGTTGCGGACTGCCATATCGGTAAAGACTGGCTTGATGCAAAATAAGGAGATGCAGGATCAGATATGTTTATCGTAGGTATCACGGGCGGAATAGGAAGCGGAAAGACGACAGTCAGCAAGTATCTTGAAGATAAAGGACTTGCGGTCCTCGACGCGGATAAGATATCCGGAGAGGTAACTGCGGCAGGCGGGTCCGCCGTAGAAGAGGTCGCAGAAGTGTTCGGTCCCAAGGCTGTTGATGCCGACGGAGCCATGAACAGGAAATATATATCTGACATTGTCTTTAACGACAGGATGAAGCTGGATCTTCTGTCTTCAATCGTGCATAAGCATGTTTTCGAGGAGATGGATAAGAGGATAGCGGAAGAGACAGAGAAGAATACCAAGTGTATAGTCCTTGATGTCCCTATCCCCGTAAGGAAATTCACTGAGATGGCAGATCAGGTATGGGTAGTGACCTGTGATACCGATATCAGGATAAGAAGGCTTATCGACAGAGGATTGAGCCTTGAGGAAGCTCAAAGACGAATTGCAATGCAGCTTACAGATGATGAATATGCGGACTTGGGAGATTATAAGATCGACAATTCCGGGACGCAGGAAGAAACATATGCCCAGATAGATGAACTTATAAAGTCACAGCTTGTTGAGAGAGGTATCAGGATATGACACCCTCGCATATCATCGCGGTTACATTTAATGTTATCGCCCTTGCCGTTCTTCTGTTCTTTATCATCTATAAGATGAAGTCGGATCTGGCAAAGTATAAGAACTATTTTGTCGCATCCTCCGCGGTGTACCTGTCCGGAACAGTCCTGATCACTGTGATAATATTTGTTGCCCAAAAGATCCCTTTGATGTTTGCGATATTCTCGGAAGTCATGATACTGTTTGTTTTCGCAGTCTCATTGTTCGTTATGTATAAGTCTGCCAAGACCATCGTTGAACTTAATGCGCAGGCCAAGGCCGGAAAGATGAGATCTGCAGAACAGGTTAAAGCCGAAGATGAAGCCTTCTACGGCAAGGATGAGGAAGAAGGGGAAGAAGAGGATAAATGAGGAAGAGCATTAAGAACCGTGGCGGATTTAAGAAGTTCTGCCTGTTCTGTTTTCGTGCGATAGTCATATTGGCACTTATTGTGATAATATCGAGTCTGTTCGTGTTCCTTACGACATGCGGCAGGGTCTATTCGGAAGAAGATTATCTCAAGTCATCCCTTAAAGATGATAGATATGATGCGATCATTGTATTAGGGTGCGCAGCCTGGGGCGGAGGACCCAGTCCTATGTTGGCAGACAGGCTCAGGACCGCAGTGGATCTTTATAAGGCCGGGGTTGCCCCGAAGATACTTATGAGCGGGGACCACGGGCAGGAAGATTACAATGAGGTCGGTGTAATGAGGACTTACGCCCTTGACGAAGGAGTCCCTTCGGAGGATATCTTCATGGATCATGCGGGGTTCTCGACATATGAGACCATGTACAGGGCAAGTGCCATCTTCGGAATTAAGAAAGCACTGATCGTAACCCAGAAATACCATCTGTTCAGATCTCTGTTCAATGCCGGGGCATACGGTATCTCATGTGTCGGCGTTGATGCGGGTGCGTCAAATTACATTGTTAACCCCAAGTACTATCCCAGGGAAGTGCTTGCGATGTCCAAGGACTTTTTCTTCTGTATATTCAGAGTAAAGCCGACGTTCTTGGGAGACCCCATTGATATCAGGGGCAACGGGGAAGTAACTCTCGATTAGACGTTGAACCTGAACAGGACAACATCTCCGTCCTTCATCACGTATTCCTTACCTTCGGATCTGACAAGACCTTTCTCTTTGGCTGCGTTATAAGTGCCCTGAGCCACAAGATCATCGTAGGATACGACTTCCGCGCGGATAAAGCCTCTTTCGAAGTCGGAATGGATCTTGCCTGCAGCCTGAGGAGCCTTGGTCCCGTTCTTGATCGTCCAGGCTCTGACTTCCTGAGGTCCGGCCGTAAGATATGAGATAAGCCCCAGGAGCTTATAGGAAGCCTTGATCATCTTGTCAAGACCTGCGCTGTCGATGCCCAGGTCTTCAAGGAACATCTCACGGTCCTCGGGATCGAGCTGTCCCAGTTCGTCCTCGATCTTGGCGGAGATCACTACGACCTCGCTGTTCTGCTTAGCCGCAATCTCCTTGACTGTGTTTACATAAGGGATGTCGGGATTCTTGATATCGGCTTCGGCGATGTTCGCGCAGTACAATACCGGCTTCATGGAGATGAGCTGAAGGTCGCGGGTAAGTTCCGTCTCTTCATCATCAAACTCCAGGGAACGGGCGGGCTTTTCTTCTTCAAGGCACTTATAGATCTTTTGGTAAAGATCCAGTGCTGCCTGATATGTCTTGTCGCCGCCCTTCATCATCTTCTGGGTGCGCTCGATCCTCTTCTCCATGATCTCCATGTCAGAGAGAATAAGCTCTATCTCTATAGTCTCGATGTCGGATGCAGGATCTGCTTTGCCGTTGACATGAACGACATCAGGATCGTCAAAGCATCTTACCACATGTACGATGGCATCGCATTCCCTGATGTTTGACAGGAACTTGTTGCCCAAACCTTCACCTCTGGACGCACCCTTTACGAGTCCGGCGATATCAACGAATTCAACGGTTGCGGGAGTGTATTTCTGGGGATTATACATCTCGGCGAGCTTGTCGAGCCTCTCGTCCGGTACTGCAACGACGCCTACATTGGGTTCTATAGTGCAGAAGGGGTAGTTTGCAGATTCGGCTCCTGCCTTTGTGATGGCGTTGAATAATGTGCTCTTGCCTACGTTAGGCAGTCCTACGATACCGAGTTTCATGTTATATCTCCTCCGAAAAGTTGTTTTATATTATTGCGCGCCTATTATATCGCAAGGGTGAAATATTCTCAAATTTATTATTTATTTTTGTTTTATGCTACAATCCGTATATATGAATCTCTTCAGGAGGCAGTCCTATGAGCAAGTTCCAGATCCTTTACAATCCCAAGGCAAACAACGGCCGCGGTGCCGAGACAGTCGCGAATATTCCTGTTCCGAAGGAAGATCAGGTCCTTACAAATGTCCTGGATATAAAAGATTCAAAAGCATTTTTCGAGAACATCGCACCGGATGATAAGGTTGTTATCTGCGGAGGAGACGGAACGCTAAACCATTTTGTCAACGAGACTTACGATCTGGATTATCCCAATACGATATATCTTTATGCTGCCGGCACGGGCAATGACTTCCTTACCGACATTGGGGAACCTGCAGATAAGCTCGTAGAGATCACAAAGTACTTAAAGCACCTTCCGATCGTTACCGTCAACGGCAAAGAATACAGGTTCATCAACGGCATCGGATACGGCATCGACGGTTATTGCTGTGAGGTCGGGGATCAGATGAGGGAGGCCGGCAAGAAAAAGATAGATTATACCGGTATTGCCATCAAAGGGCTTTTGTTCTACTACAAACCTACCCATGCCAAGGTAACCGTTGACGGTGTTGCCAAAGAATATGACAGATGCTGGATCGCGCCTACCATGAACGGACGCTGTTACGGAGGAGGGATGTATCCGACCCCGGATCAGAACAGGCTTGATAATGATGAGGTTTCCGTAATGGTAATGTACGGCAAAGGCAAGATATCAACGCTTATAGCTTTCCCCAAGATCTTCAAGGGAGAACATGTAAAATACACTGATATGGTGGAGATAAGGCGCGGCAGGGAAGTTACCGTTGAGTTCGACAGACCGGTCGCTCTTCAGATAGACGGGGAAACAATCTTAAATGTTACTACATATTCCGTCAAAAGTGCAGGCCTTGTCGGATGATTTAAGAAAAATTGAGACTTTGTTAGAAATTGTGAGATTTTCGTAGTTTTTCGGCTCGAAAAAGAGTCTATCATCCTCTTTAAGGAGGTGATGACTCGTGTCAGCAAACATAAGGATAGCAAAGGTCTATTCATCTTTCGTAGAAGGGATCAAGGCGACTTTATCGGAGATAGAGGTATCCGTCACTCCGGGACTGCCGTCTTTTGACATCATCGGTCTGTGTGATTCTTCGATCAAGGAATCGGAAGGCAGGATCAGGTCTGCTCTTGTTTCTTCCGGGTTCTCCATGCCTAAGGGACACATTACCATCGGAATAAGCCCGGCATATGTCAAGAAATCAGGAACTTCATTTGATCTTGCCATAGCGGCAGGTATCCTTTTCGCGTCATCACAGATCATGATCCCGGAAGGCAGGGTATATCTTGAAGGAGAACTGTCCCTTACAGGACAAGTCCGTTCAACACCGGCATGTGCCATAAGGCTTTGCAGTGCTGCGGCTGCAAAGTTTGATTTTGTGATCATTCCCGAAGATGCCGTAAAGTCCGCCGAGTGTGCCGACATCTGTGCCATGACTGTCGGAAGTATAGCGGATCTTCGGGATGTGTTTCTTTACGGCCGTTATGAACCTGTACATTATGAGATGAAAGTCTATAAAGTCGATCCCGACGATATGATAGACCTGTCTGAACTCAAAGGGCAGAATAAGGCTAAGCGCGCTCTGGTGATAGCCGCGGCCGGCTGTCACACTTTGCTCCTGCTGGGAAGCCCGGGGTGCGGCAAGACGATGGCCGGAAAGATAATATCCGGTCTGATGCCGGTTCCTGACAGACAGGAAGCCGCAGAGATATTTGCGATCAATGAGCTTCTGGAAGGCGGGATCATTCCGGATGCGGTTACAAGACCATACAGGTACATAGACCAGAACATTACGACGGGAAGCCTTATCGGCAACAGCAGGCTCCTGACTCCCGGTGAACTGGCGCTTGCAAACCACGGTGTGCTCTTTGCGGATGAGATAACGGAATTCCAAAGACAGACCCTGGAGATGTTAAGACAGCCCCTGGAATCAAGATCGGTAACGGTCTACGGAAGGGGCAGGAAACACAAGTTCCCCGCAAATTATGTTTTTGTGGCCGCAGGCAACCCCTGTAAATGCGGATATGCATTTGAAGGCCGAAAATGCAGATGCTCTCCTGCCGCAAGAAGAAAATACTTAAGCCGGCTGTCAGGACCCTTCATAGACAGGATGGATCTTATATGCGAGATGATATCGATCGACAGCGCGGCCAAAAGGGCGATCCTCACAGATGACGATACTAGGTCTTCCGGATCCGAGGCAGCGGCGGAGCGGGTTGCGGATGCAAGACAGATGCAAAAGGACAGATACAGGATGTTCGGAAGATATGTTTATAACTCCAATGTATCCTGTTCCAATTACGCGGAGTTGATGCGCGTGCCAGCCAATGCGGTAGCGCATCTGGAAGAGATGTCGGATAAGGGGCTGGTATCCGGCAGAGGGTATCTTGCGATAATCAGGGTTGCCAGGACAATAGCCGATCTTGACGGGAGACAGGATATTTCCGTTGACGATATCAATGAGGCAGTTATGTTCAGAAGAATGGAGGAATGTATATGAATACCGTAAATTATGAAGATTGCTACTATACCGCTATGAGACAGGTAATGAAGATATCAAGAAAGAAACTGGATGATCTTTTAAGATCGGGGGTATACAGGTCCCACAGGGATTTTGCAGACAGGAGCCTGATCGAAGATAATGCGGAATCTGCCGCAACTTGTGATGCCAAGGCTTTCGGTTATGAATTCGGCAAGAGGAAGGATGATATATCCAGGCAATGTGACATCTATATCGAGAAAGCCTTGAAGGAAGGTATATTCACGATATCCAGGGAAGATCCGGATTACCCGTACAATTGGAGATGTGTTCGGGGTATGCCGGATGTTGTCTTTGCCAAAGGTGTCCGAGGCATGTTCTCAAGATGCGACAGCTGCGGATGTGTATCCATAGTGGGATCAAGAGAGGCGTCAAGATACGCGGTCTATGCCGCTGAGAAATTTGCGGATAAGCTGTCATCCGAGAATGTCGTCATAGCTTCGGGGATGGCGGCGGGGACTGACAGGGCAGCCCATGAGGCTTCCGTTTATAATCGGGGAGGGACGATAGCTTTTCTTGCGGGTGGGGTGGATGATATATATCCGGAATCCAACAGGGATATATATGAGAAGATTGCCGGCCGAGGACTTATAGTATCCGAGATGCCTCCCGGAACGAGAGCAGTAAGGCAGTATTTCCCATCACGCAACAGGCTTATAGCGGGGATAGGGGATGTGTGCCTTATTATGCAGGCCGGAGCTACATCCGGAACATTGCATACTGCTTCATTTGCTGCAGGCCAGGGCAAAGATGTTTTTGTATTGCCCAACAACATTTTCTCGGAAGACTGCAGAGGGTCTAATCTGCTCCTTGCCGACGGAGCTGTTCCCCTCGTTAATTCATCTATGGTTGAAGATGCGGTGATAACGGCGCTCATGAACCGCAAGGTCAAGGATATCGGTACATGCGGACTGATGCCGAAACCAAGGCCTTCGGCTTCAGATCTTCGGAGGAAAGCCGAGAGTGAACCGGACAGGATGTCGGATAACGATTGGAAGACAGTAATTATTGATGAACTTAAGCTTAAACCCCGCTCTATGGATGAATTATGTGCCTTGTTCGGCTTATCTTTGTCCCTTGCGACGAGGCTTATGATAACCTTGGAATCGGAATCGAAGGTGACAGTCAGTGACGGGAAATATATCTTGACAATCGTATAATGATGTATATAAATATATTATTATTACGAAATGAACTGTTCAGGAAAGGTGTTTTATGAGTAAGAATCTGGTAATCGTTGAGTCTCCCGCAAAGGCTAAGACAATAGGAAGGTATCTCGGAAAGGATTACGATATCGTAGCTTCCGTAGGGCATATTAGAGATCTCCCCCCGAATCAGAAGGGCGTAGACGTCAATAACAATTACAAAGTAATTTATATTCCCATGGCAGGTAAGGCCAAGGTCATCAAAGAACTCAAGGATAAAGCGGCTGAATCCGATTTTGTCTATATCGCAACGGACCCTGACCGTGAAGGTGAAGCTATAGCATGGCATCTGGCTCAGATCCTGAAGATCGATTCCAATTCATCCTGCAGGATCACATTCAATGAGATCACGAAGAAAGCAGTTCAGGAGGCAATACAGAACCCCAGGACAATAGATCTTGATCTGGTTGATGCCCAGCAGGCAAGACGTGTCCTTGACAGGCTCGTGGGTTATGAACTGTCGCCGCTCCTTTGGAAGAAGGTCAAGAAGAAGCTGTCTGCAGGACGTGTTCAGTCCGTCGCATCCAAGATAGTAATGGACAGGGACAATGAGATCGACGCTTTTATCCCTGAGGAATACTGGACTCTTTCAGCCCTCGTAACTCCCGACAGGGATAATGAGGCATTCAAGGTCTTGTATCACGGCGTTAATGAGGACGGCAAGATCCGGAAGGTCAAATTATCCTGTAAAGAAGATGTTGATGCAGTCAAAGTCCGCATCGAGAAGGGAGACTGGAAAGTAACCGGAGTTAAGAAGGGAAGCAGGGACCGCAACCCCATGCCTCCTTTTACCACTTCCACTCTTCAGCAGGAAGCATCAAGAAGACTGTCTTTCACATCCCGTAAGACCATGTCCGTAGCCCAGCAGCTTTACGAGGGTATCGAGATCGCAGGCTTAGGCCACACTGCTCTCGTATCCTATATCAGAACGGACTCCGTCAGAGTGTCGGATGAAGCCGTAGCTGCGGCAAGGAGCCTTATCTACAATGAATACGGGGAAGAATACCTTTGCAAGTACAACCGCCAGTTCAAGAACAAGAACCAGGCGCAGGATGCACACGAAGCTATCCGTCCGACGCATTTTGATCTGTCTCCCAAGAGCATCAAGAATTCTCTTTCTTCAGATCAGTACAGGCTCTATAAGCTGATCTGGGACAGGTTCCTTGCAACCCAGATGGCAGCAGCAAAGATCGACACACTGAATGTTGAAGTCTCAAGCGGTAACGATGTGTTCAGGACATCCGGCGAGACCGTTAAGTTCAAGGGATTCCTTGTCCTGTATTCCGACATCAAGGAAGATACGATCGATGATGATTCGGAAGATAAGCCTTCCAATGTCATCCTTCCGCCTCTTACGGAAGGTCAGGCTGTTAAGAACCTCGGCCTGGACGGCACACAGAAGTTTACTCAGCCCCCGGCCCATTATACTGAAGCAACTCTCATCAAAGCAATGGAAGAATACGGCATCGGACGTCCTTCCACATATGCTCCTACCGTCGGAACTATCCTCGAGAAGAATTATGTAGTCAAGGACGGCAAGTTCCTTAAGATCACCGAGCTCGGAAGGATAGTTACGAACCTTCTGTCCGATAACTTCAGTGAGA
Organism: Clostridiales bacterium; assembly: GCA_017964005.1. Lineage (GTDB taxonomy): Bacteria > Bacillota > Clostridia > Saccharofermentanales > Saccharofermentanaceae > Saccharofermentans. Next base: position 2,462 of record JAGCSR010000006.1, on the reverse strand, counting down.
TAGTCGATGTTAAGTTTACGGCAGGCATGGAAGAGGCTCTTGATGATATCGAGTCCGGCAAGAAGGTATGGACAAATGTTGTCGATGAATTCTATCCTTCTTTCCACGATCAGGTCGAGAATGCAATGGATACCGTCGAGAAAGTCGTTATCGAGCCGGTAAAGACAGGGGAGGAATGTCCTCTGTGCGGTGCCGAGCTCGTAATGAAAGACGGTAAATACGGTCAGTTCGTTGCCTGTTCCAATTTCCCTACCTGCAAGTTCACGAAGAACGTTGAAGTAAAGGCCAAGGGAACCTGTCCTTACTGCGGTTCAGGTCTTCTTACCCATAAGTCCAAGAAATACAGGAATAAGACTTTCTATACCTGCGACAAGAAGGGCAAGGACCCCGATTGTCAGTTCATATCCTGGGATCTTCCCGTAGAAGGAAAGACCTGCAGTGTATGCGGTTCGTACATGGTATGGAAGAGATACGGCAAGAAGACATATCCCAGGTGCTCTAACAAAGAATGTACCACTAATACTCAGCGTTCATCTTCCGGCAAGAAGAAGTCTTCCGGCAAGGAAGAGGGTTCCGATGGCAACGCTTAATGTCATCGGTGCCGGTCTGGCAGGGTGCGAAGCTGCCAATATAGCAGCCTCTATGGGCGTTGATGTCGTTCTCTATGAGATGAAGCCCGTAAAGTATTCTCCCGCCCATCATTCGGATACTTATGCGGAACTGGTGTGCAGCAATTCGTTGAGGGCTGATGCGGTTACCAATGCCGTGGGACTTCTTAAGGAAGAACTGAGGATCGCAGGTTCTCTGATCATGGAGGCTGCGGATAATACCAAAGTCCCTGCAGGAGGCGCGTTGGCGGTTGACCGGGAAGAATTTTCCCGTTATATAACCGGCAAGATCGATTCGAGTGAACGGATCACTGTCATAAAGGAAGAGGTCACGAGGATCCCTTCCGATGATAATGTTACTGTTATCGCCACAGGGCCTCTTACAGACGGAGACCTGTTCGAAGATATCGCCGGCCTTTGCGGTTCCGATACGCTGCATTTCTTTGATGCAGCCGCTCCCATCGTCATGGCTGAATCTATCGACATGAGCCGTGCTTTCAGGGCTTCAAGATACGGTAAGGGCGGAGACGATTATATCAACTGTCCCATGAACAAAGAAGAATATCTTGCTTTCTATAACGCATTGATCACTGCTGAGCGGGCGGAAGTAAAGGACTTTGACAGAGAGATCGTTTTCGAGGGGTGTATGCCCATAGAGACCATGGCGTCCAGGGGTGAAGATACCATGAGATTCGGCCCGTTAAAGCCGGTGGGACTTATCGATCCTGCAACAGGCAAAGAACCTTATGCCTGCCTTCAGCTCCGCCAGGACGACAGGGCTAAGACAATGTACAATCTCGTGGGCTTTCAGACCAGGCTCAAATGGGATGAGCAGAAGCGCGTTTTCGGTATGATCCCGGGACTTGAGAAGGCCGAATACTACAGGATGGGGGTCATGCACAGGAACACCTATCTTAACTCTCCCGTGCATCTTGATGACACATACAGATTCAAGGCAAGGAAAAACTTATTCTTTGCTGGACAGATGACAGGTGTTGAAGGTTATATAGAATCGACTGCATCCGGATTCCTTGCAGGTTATTATGCGGCATTGACGGCTCTCGGCAAAGACATCGTATTCAAGCCGGATTCCGAGACCGTGATGGGCGCTATGGCAGCTTATGTGTCGGATCCCAATGTAAAGAACTTCGTTCCCATGAACGCGAACTTCGGCATCGTTTCCAATATGCCCGGCAAGTTCAAGGGCAGGGAAGGACGGAAACTCAAATATCAGGCTATGGCAGACCGTTCGATCGAACAGATGGCAAGGTTTGCGCAGGTGTTGGAAGAACTTCGGAAAGGATAAGCTTATCTTATGTATGATCTGTCTCTTCTTACGGACAGCGCCAGGATCTGGTTCTTTATCGGATTATCGGTGATATTCATCGCTTATCTTGTCTCGTTCTATTTTGTTCTCATGTACATCCTGAAGGTCGGAAAGATACGCAAAGCCACTTCCGAACATCTCGGCCATATGCTTTACTGCGACGCAGCATATTTTAAGGGCAAAGGCAAACGTAAGAACCAGGAAGACTCACTGTACATATCTCCTATAGCCGATGCGGCGCGCTACGGCACGATCTTCGCGGTATCCGACGGAATGGGAGGATTATCTGACGGACAGGTCATATCCAAATACGTAACCGAGAGGCTCGCGGAAGAATATCCTTACAGTTTTGAAGATACGGATGCAAATGCCGCGATCATCCGCAAGATATCCGATGAGGTGTACGAGAGATACAGACTCGGCGGCGGAGCAACACTTGCGATGATCCATATCTACGCCAATGCCATGAATTTCTACAGCCTCGGCGACAGCAACATCATTCTTGTCCGCAAAGGTATGGCAAATGT
>JAGCSR010000005.1 GCA_017964005.1 Clostridiales bacterium | reverse complement strand
GTAATGATAAGACAGCCGGATCCTGCGGGACGCGAATGCATTACCGACTACAAGACCGTTGTTACAGATGATGAAAGCAACATCTCCTTGGTTGAGTTTTCGCTCCTTACGGGAAGATGCCATCAGATAAGGGTACATTCATTAGCATCCGGCCACCCTCTCATAGGAGACGGCCTCTACGGACCTAATTCCATAGACAACCCAGCGGATGAAGCAGATCTTGAACTGTGGGGGGATACGGTTAAGTTGGATTCTTCTATAGGAAGAGTCTCATTACACGCTTACTATCTCAGATTCAATGACGTTCTGACAGAACCTTCTGAGATACGGACCTTTGTAAGTCCTCTTCCTTCTGATATCAGAGGATTATTCACGGAGAAGTCACTTATAAGAATCGATGAGTTTCTTGGCGAGGTTAATTGATTCCTCCCCGGAAGATCCGGACAGCATCCTGGATACTTCTCTCACCTTCGCATCAGCATCTGCCTTAAAGAGTTCAGTGGATGTCGTGTTGCCTTTGAAATTCTTGCCTGCAACATAATTGTTGTCAGCACAGGCTGCGATCTGTGCGGTGTGGGTTACGCAAAGGACCTGATGAAGCTTGGATATGGACTTAAGTTTATCCGCGATGCCGTTAGCCGCAGCACCCGATATACCCGTATCGATCTCATCGAATATCAATGTAGGCGTACTGTCAGCTGCAGTCAGGATATTCTTGACCGCCAGCATTATCCTGGATGCCTCACCTCCGGAAGCGGTATCAGACAAAGGTCTCGGCGGAAGTCCGGGGTTTGCGGAGAAAAGGAAAGATATATCTTCCGTGCCGCTTGCAGAGAAGAACTTCTCCCTCGGGCGTTCTTCGAAGTTCACGACAAACTCAGCCTTGGGAATCTCAAGGTCCGACAGTTCCTTTACTATCGCCTTCTCAAGTTTTACAGCTGCCTTATGTCTTGATTCGGATAATTTCGCGGACACTTCGATCAGGTCTTTCTCAAGGGATGACAATTCCGCCCTTAGCTTGGCATATCTTTCTTTGTCATTATCAAGATTGGAAAGTTCTTCAGCGCATTTATCCCTGAAAGCATTGATCTCATCTATAGTACTGCCGTATTTGGATTTGAGGTCAAAGAGCAGTCCAATCCTGGAATTAATATATTTGATCTTTTCTTCATCATATGAAAGCTCTGAACATTTACGGTTTATATCATCGGACAAAGCCCTCAGTTCAAGATCTATATTCTCAAATCTTTGAGCAAGTTCAGACATATCTTTGTCTGTCATAGCGATCTTGGAGATGAGCCTTGATGCCGTCGCCGAGTTGTCTGCTGCGCCGGAAGTAAGATCTTGAGCTCTGGTGATGTCTTCGGCGAAGGCCTTATAGTCTTCAGCCTTCTTCTTATCAGCGAAAAGCTTTTCCTCCTCATCTTTGGCAAAAGCTGCTTTGTCTATCTCTGCTACTACATATTCCAGATATTCCCTTCTTTGCTTGATCTTCTCGGGAGATGCTTTCAGGATCTTAATCTCGTGGACCGTCTGCTTATACTTTTCGAGCATGGTACGATATTCGTCCAAGAGCTTGAGAGTCTTATCACCTGCGAACCTGTCGAGAAGTTCGGTATGATACTTATCATCAAAGATCTTCTGGGTATCGTATTGTCCGTGTATCTCAACAAGATACGAAGTTACTTCCCTCAGTGTCGAAACATTAACGGTGCTTCCGCAGATCCTGGCGATAGTGCGGCCGTTATCGTAAACGGTGCGTCTGAGGATAAGAAGGTTATCTTCCGTTGTAATGCCATTGTCTGCAAGTGTTTTACAAAAGTCTTTATCATTTATATCGGATACATCAAAGACCGCTTCCACAACGGCTTTGTCAGACCCGGCTCTGATAAGGTTCCTGGAGGATTTATCTCCCATGATAAGTCCGATGGCATCGACCAGCAGCGACTTGCCGGCACCGGTCTCACCTGTTATCACATTGAGCCCTGCTTTGGGTTCAAAAACCACATTGGATATAACTGCAAAATCCGAGATCTCAAGTCTTATCAGCAAAGCCTGCTATCTCCTTAATCTCTTTGGCAAGTGATGTTGCCTGGGATTCTCCCCTGGTTGCAACAAATATCGTATCGTCTCCGGCAATTGTTCCTACGATCTCCGGGTTATCAAGGGAATCCAAGGCAAAAGCCGCAGCCTGAGCCATGCCGGGAAGTGTTTTGATCACCAGGATATTCATGGCAACCGATATTCCCGTGAGCGAGTTGGACAAAACCGACAAAAGTCTTTCAGGAGCAGTATTGATAAGCTTGTCCGTTATAGAATACGCTACTGTTCCGTCAGACATCGTCTGCTTGGTTATTCCCAGTTCCTTGATATCGCGGCTTATGGTAGCCTGTGTAGCCGTAAACCCTGCCTTCTTGACAAGACGTGTCAATTCTTCCTGAGTCGAGACCTTTTGGGTCATTATCAGTTCTGTAATTGCAGTCTGTCTGGCATTCTTTGGCTTACTCATAGAAGCTTCCTCTCTGCAGGATCTTCTTCCTGACATCCTTGAAGAAACTGTCCTTATCGAAGCAAACTGTCTTGCAGTGTTTATCGTATCCGGTGATCCTCACCTTATCACCGCACTCAAGATCCGCGAACTTTCTTCCGTCAGGCGTGATAATGGGTGAAGACTCAAAATCTCCGAGTCCGATCTCGATAACGGAATCGCGTCCTGCGATATATGAATATCCGTAGAAAGTATTGGAACATACCGGAGTTACGATAATATCATCCATATAAGGCATCATGATAGGACCGCCGGCGGCCAGAGAATATGCTGTAGATCCGGTTGCTGTTGCAACCACAAGTCCGTCACCTCTGAAAGTCTCGATCTTATTGCCGTCGATGGACAGATCAAGATTGGTTACATGAGGCCAGTCTCCGCGGCATACGATTATGTCATTGAGACAAAAGTCAGAAGCCTTGACCTGACCGTTCTTATCGGACAGTTCGACTTTGAGCATATTACGTTCGATCAGATCATATTCACCCGCAACGAGTTTGGGGATATCCCTGTCGATATCATCTTCATTGATGGATGTAAGGAATCCTACACTTCCCTTATTGATACCGACAAACTCGCACCCGGTATCCAGGAATCTGTGAATAACGCTAAGGAACGTACCGTCACCGCCGATAGATATAATGACACCTATGGAATCATCATCAGCTGAAGGCGCGATAACTGCTTCCGCGCCCAACGACTCGATAAGAGCCTTTGTCCGGGAAGCGACTTTCCCTCCCTCATCTCTTTTGCTGTTAGATACGATTCCGTACTTCATACCGCACTTCCTTACTTTTGATCATAAGAAGTTTAACATATCAGAGGATAAAATTGTATTCTTACTGACATTAAAACAAGGCATTTGCCTGCACCGGATCAGCTGCGGGATAAGAGCCTCTTGATCTTATCGGCAACGGACTTGCCATCGATGCCTGCGATCTCTTTCTGTCTGGACTGGGAAGCGGCACGTATCATGGGATCATCGATTCCGATGTTTATTACCTCATGATCTGCCGAAATGCACTGAGCAATATAAGTTCCGACGCCTCCTGCCGTGATCCCTTCTTCCAATGTGAATACAAAATGCACACCGGATGTCAGAGCTTCAATACTCTTATCGTTAAGAGGTTTTACGATCGTCAGATTGATATGCTTGCCGAAGATGCCCTGTTCTGACAGGATATCAACTGCAGACTGACCATCGGCAAAAGAGTTGCCGACAGATATGATGCAGTAGTCAGTGCCTTTGTCTTCGGCGATATAAGGATCTTTGATATCGGAACAGTCTTCCTTTACGGTTGCGGCATTATCCGAACCGGGATCATAGGTATTCACTGACTCGGCCCCTCTCGGATATCTTACAGCGCATGGTCCTTCAACGTTAATGACCGCATATTCCAAAGCTCTTTGCAAAGACTTATAGTCCCTGGGGGCGATAACCGTCATATTAGGCATTGAACAGAACATGTTAAGATCGTAAAGACCGTGATGAGTATGTCCGTCATTGCCGACAAGTCCGGCCCTGTCCAACGCGAAAACAACATGAAGGTTCATATAACAGATATCGTGAAGGATCTCATCGTATGCTCTTTGAATGAACGTCGAATATATCGCTACGACAGGCTTATATCCCGATAAAGCAAGTCCCGCCGCCATTGTAACGCAGTGTTCTTCCGCTATACCGCAATCGAAGAACCTCTCCGGGAACTTAAAGGAATAATCCACAAGTCCGGTTCCGGAAGACATTGCAGCGCAGATAACGGCGATCTTCTTATCGCGGGAAGCAAGTTCTATCATCTTATTGCCGAATACGGAAGTGAAAGACCTCCCTCCGCCCGATATCTTACCTGTTGCGATATCGAATCCGGATACTCCGTGATAGTCAGACGGCGTATCCTCTGCAGGCTTATATCCTTTGCCCTTCTTTGTAACTATATGAAGAAGCACAGGACCCTGGAGGTCTTTTACCGCCGAGATATTCTTGATCAGAGCTTCCGTATCGTGGCCGTCAACAATACCGTAGTATAAAAGGCCCAGGTCTTCGAAGATCGTTGGCTTCTTCCTGTATACAATAAACCTGAAGAAATCCTTGACGGCGATCATAGTCTTCATAAGAGGCTTACCGAGAACCGGAAGTTTCCTTCTCAGGAAGAGTTCCGTCGTATGTTTTGCCGACAGGTATCCGCTCTTGACACGGATGTTGGCAAGATGCTTTGACAAACCGCCCACATTTTTATCGATACTCATCTCATTATCGTTGAGGATAATGAGCATCTTGGACTTGTTCTGACCGATATCGTTGATCGCTTCATATGCAAGGCCGCTGTTAAGGGATCCGTCTCCGATGATCGCAACGACATGACTGTCATCACCAAGAAGATCTCTGGCTCTGGCAAGTCCTGCCGCAGCCGAGACTGATGTGGAACTGTGCCCGGTATCAAGGGTATCGTAAGGGCTTTCACTGATCCTGGGGAACCCGGACACTCCGCCCTCCTGCCTTAATGTGTCGAATCTGTCGAACCTGCCGGTAAGCAGTTTATATGAATAGCTTTGATGTCCTACATCCCAAATGATCTTGTCTTTCTTGTAATCGAATACCGACAAAAGCGCAACAGTAAGTTCGACTACACCGAGATTGGAAGCAAGGTGTCCTCCGTTCTCGGAGACTGTTGTGATTATCTTATCACGGAGCTCGTCGCAAAGAACATGTCTGGCTTCAGGCGTCAGACTCTTAATCTTCTCTTCAGTGAGATCATTTCCGAGATACTTATATTCCATCAGTTCTCCCTAACATATAGATAATCAACAAGTGCCTGATAATCCGAAGTATCGTAACCTTCCCGTGCAAGATCCGCCAAAACATCTATGGCACCGTTATATTCTTCGGACAATCTGCTTTTCGCGCCGTCAAGACCTAAGAGAGTTACGAAAGTAGCTTTGTCATCGCGCTCATCCTTGCCGCAGTTCTTGCCCAGGACTTCTGCGGATGATGTCACGTCCAGTATATCGTCTTTGATCTGGAACATAAGGCCAAGATGTGCTGCCAGTCTGCGAAGACTTAAAGATACCGGATCGTCTTTATCCCCTGCGATGTAATAAGGCGTTGTTATAGCGCACTCGATCAATGCACCTGTCTTTTTCTTCTGAAGTTCATACAGGAGATCCAGACTGATCTTTTTGTCTTCAGACGCGATATCTATGCTCTGGCCGCCGATCATTCCGAGGACGCCAGCAAGACGTGCAATGTTATACGCAGGATATGTATTGGCCTGATCTTTCAAAGCGAGCGCGAAAAGGATCTCATAGGCACGGTTCATCAATGCGTCTCCTGCAAGGACCGCTATGCCTTCACCGTAAACCTTATGGCATGTAGGCTTTCCGCGCCTTAAGTCATCATTATCCATTGCCGGAAGATCGTCATGGATTAGTGAATAAGTGTGGATCAATTCCAAAGCTTGCGCAAATCTTCTAACAACAGCAAGCTGATCATCATCGAGACGGATCATCTTTGCGGTCATATACATCATGGCCGGCCGGATCCTCTTGCCGCCTGCCATAAGGCTGTACATAGCAGCTTTGACAGTTATATCATCATAAAGATCTTCGGGGAATGCGCGCTCCAACGCAGGTGTGATCCATGAAGACACCTCATTAAAAATCTCTTGCAGTCTGTCTTTCTTATCCATATCCTGTGCCGTCATTCCACATCAAAAGGTTCAGTCGCATCCTGGTCTTTATTGTAAAGAAGGATCTTCTGCTCAGCCTCGTCAAGTTTGGAAGAACAGAACTTTGACAGTTCGATCCCTCTGTTATAGAGCTTGATGGAATCATCCAATGTAGCTTTACCTTCGTTAAGCTGCTTTACGATATCGCGCAGTTCCGCGACTGCCTGCTCATACGTCATCTCATTGATATCCATATCGTTAGTCCTTTCGATCGGTATTCTTTGTTATCTTCGTTACCCTGGATGCAACCTGACCGTCGGCCATCATGATCGAGATATCATCGCCTTCGGCAAGTCCTTCCACGGAATCTATCGCTTTATGGTCTGCCGTTACAATGGAATAACCTCTTTTGAGTACATTCTGAGGTCCCAGAGCTATAAGTGAAGAATAGATGGAATTATATTCGCCGCGTGCATTCTTTACGATGAGGTTCATCTTGGAATTCAACTGATTAATATCGTTAGCAAGGAGGGCCTTCTGATTGTTTACATATGCGACAGGAGAATATAAAGCTTTATGGTTCCTGAGCATCTCAAGTTCTTTCCTTGAGGCTTCGATCTTGTTGGTAACAGCTATGACGATGGATCCGAGATTATTCTCAATGTCGTTTCGAAGATCTTCCATCTTAGGCATAACAAGTTCTGCAGCAGCCGTAGGTGTATGAGCACGAAGGTCTGCGACATAATCCAATACCGTATAATCATTGTCGTGTCCAATACCAGACACAACAGGGATATCACAAGCATATACCGCTCTTGCCAACGCTTCATCGTTGAAGCCGTACAGGTCCTCATAGGAACCTCCGCCTCTTGCGATGATTATCACATCCACATTATCCTTGTCGCAAAAATACCTGATCCCGCTGATAACATCAGAAGGACATGCGGCACCGCTAACAGCTGCAGGATAAACGGTAAGTTCGAAGTGAGGATTACGTCTTCTTAACGTGTTTACTATATCGTGGATAACTGCACCTTTAGGTGATGTTATTACTCCTATCCTCTGAGGAAGCAGCGGCAGAGCTTTCTTGGCAGACTGCAGGAACAATCCTTCCTTCTCGAGCTTGGCATAGAGTTTCTTATACTGCTCGAACAGGTCACCCTGCCCGGCCAATGACATGGAATTGCATATGAGCTGGAGTTTTCCCCCCTGAGCATAGTAATCGACACGGCCCTTAACTACCACCTTTTGACCGTCCTCAGGAGTGAAATCAAGGTTCATGTAGCTGCTGCGGAACATTACGGAGTTGATAACGCAGTCTTCGTCCTTCAAGACAAAATAAGCATGTCCGGAAGTATATACGGTTATCTTTGATATCTCACCGGTTACTTCAACGGATGATAAAGTCGGGTCGTTACTGACCCTGTCCTTGATATAGTTACCGAGGGCAGATACGGTATCAAATCTCCACATATCACAAACTCTTCTCAAAGCTGCTCAACACACCGTTGATATAAGATGAAGCGCCGTCTCCTGCAAACTCTTTGGCAAGTCTCACCGCTTCATTGATGGAAACGCTGACCGGAACATCCTCACAGTTCTCTATCTCATACACCGCGATCTCCAGAATAACCCTGTCAACTACAGGGAGCCTGTCGACTTCCCAGTTGCGAAGGAATTTCTCGAACTTGCTGTCAACAGCCTTGCGGTCGGATGCGATCCCGTTAACGACCTTAAGGAAATAATCGATATCAGACTCCAGCTCAGGATTCATCTCTCTGTACAACCCCAGGTAAGAAGCGTAAGGCTCTTCCCTGAAGTTAGTCTGAAAAAGGAAAAACATGATATGTTTACGGGTAGTGATCCTCGTAATCTCTGTCTTGTTCATTATTATCTGAACCTCCCGGGAGGCAATATTCTGTCAAGGAATTCCTTGAATTTGGATTTATCTGAGAAGAAGAACGCGCCGACAAAGAACCCGACCAGAGTAAACAACACAATGAACAGGGTCTTGAAGAATCCGAAGATACAAAGCAGTATGGCGACAGTAAAGAACATGAAGGCAGCGATATATCCGGCCTTCACATTCCTCATCTTCTCGAAAAGCTTGGATAAGAATCTTTCCATATTATCTGCTCTCTACTTTTGCGGTGGCGGCCTCTACTCTGGATACCTTGACGAAGACTTCGTCAACAATGATACCCGTATAGCGCTCGATATCCTTTTTTACCTTCTCCTGGACCTTCGCCATGGACGAAGGGATCTCAACATTGGAATAAAGGATACAGGTCAAGGACAACTTGATAGCGCCGTTCTTGCCTGGGGCAACATGGCACTTGGCACTCTTGATGCCGACCTGAGCTGATTTTGCGGAATTAAGAGCGATACTCTCGATGGCATCCGCGCCGATATCAACTGAACCGATATCGGTCTTCTTAAGTCTTGTCCTGTTAAGTCTTCCCAAAGATATAATGTTGGTGATAGAGATGACTGACGTCAGGAAGAACAGGAGCAGTATCACAAGATATACATATCTGCTGACAGGACCTGTCGAGAAGGCATTCAGATTAGACAGAAGATGCGCAAATAAAGCTTCTTCGACCATAGCATAAAGCAATATGACCGATACGATCGCGATCATCACCGAATAAATAAACATCAGGATCCTGATAAACCGATTCATTATGTTCCCTCCTCAACTGCGCTGACAGATCCGTCTCCGGTATCAGAGACTCCGCAGACATAAACATCCACGCTCTCGACGTTAAGGCCGGTAAACCTCTCAACATCGGACTTGACCTGTTCCTGAATAGACCATGCCACCTCGGGAATGATCTTACCGAACTCTATCACGGGATAGACAGTAATATAAACGGAGTCAGAACCGTTCTCATCGAAAACAGCTCTGACTCCTTTACCTTCGTGTACCACACCGACTTTCTCTTTGAGCGCGACGGCAAACGACGGAACGAGTTTGACAACTCCTTCTATCTGCAATGCAGCATCTGCCGCATATTGGGCGACGAACCCCTGGGTCATTGTAAGATCGCCCTTAATGGATTCTCTAAGATCACTCATAAGATGAAAGCCTCAAGATACAATATCCCCGGAATCCGGGGATGGCGGAACGTGTTAATTATGCACGCTCCAGATATTCGCCTGTTCTGGTGTCAACGCGAACGAACTCATTCTGGTTGACAAAGAGAGGAACCTTGATGACAGCACCTGTCTCAAGGGTAGCATACTTAGTTACGTTGTTAGCCGTATCGCCTCTTACACCGGGTTCACACTCGATGATCTCGAGCTCGACAGTGATAGGAAGCTCTACAGAGAAGATCTCGCCCTTATAAGAAAGGACCTTGCAGATCATCTCTTCCTTAAGGAACTTGATAGCCTCGCCGATAGCCTCACCGTGGATCGGGATCTGATCATAGGACTCCTGGTCCATGAAGTAGTACAGATCACCGTCGGAATACAGATACTGCATATCCCTTCTGTCAAGCTGAGCCTGCTCAAACTTCTCGTTGGGGTTGAAGCTTCTCTCGACTACGGAACCTGTCTTAACGTTCTTATACTTGGTCCTTACGAATGCTGCGCCTTTACCGGGCTTAACATGCTGGAACTCGACAACCTGGAAAACCTGGCCGTCCATCTCAAAACACATATTGTTTCTGAAATCACCTGCACTGATCATAAAAATACTCCTTCTTTATAAAAATCTTATAAATCTTATAAATTTTACAGAAAAACCGCGATTATGGCAACCCTTAAAATCCCGCGATAAGTCTTACGAGCTTCTCGAAAGGTCTCTTAAGGACGATATACCACATTTCCTTCCTCGCATATTTCTCGCACATGATCGTATAAACACCGGCAAACCGTCCTGCCATTACATCGGTAAAGACCTGGTCTCCTATCATCACCGCCCGGGATCTGTCAGTTCCCATCAAAGCCAATGCCCTATTGACTCCGTCAGCCCTGGGTTTATGCGCATAGGTAACACATGGTATATCCAGCATCTTTGCGATCTTATCAGATCTTCCGCTCTTGGCATTGGACACCAGGCACATCTTGAAGCCTTTATCCCTTGCCGTATTCACGATCTTATATGAATACTCCGTCGGCTCTGTCGCGTGATCCGGTCCGAGAGTATTATCGAAATCCAAAAGAAGGCAGTCTATTCCCCTCGCGGCAAGATCGTCATAGGACAGTTCATCCAGTGACTTTATGACCTTATCAGGGACCATCGCCTTGAATATATTCATTCTGACCGCCTTTATCGCTTATTTATCGCTAAAAATTCTATCTTTTGTCATCGAAAAAGTAAATACGGCTTTGACGTATATGATATTATATACAGGTTATAAGCATAAGTATTATAAGACTTTGGAGGTTATTACGATGAAAGTAACCAAATTCGGCGGATCTTCCCTTGCTGATGCGCCGCAGATAATGAAAGTATGCGATATCGTCTTATCCGATCCTTCCAGGAATATCGTTGTTGTTTCTGCGCCCGGAAAGAGGTTCTCTAATGACATCAAGGTAACGGATCTTCTGATCAATATCGTAAATACAAAGCTGGCAGGAGACCCCATTGACGATGCTTTGGGCAAGGTCATCTCCCGTTTCTCCGACATCGCGGCAAAACTTAAGGTCCCTGAAGTAATCCCCGAGATCGAAGAGAAGATCACCGGTATCATCAATAAAGAATATACGACAGACAACGAGCTTTTGGATTCCGTTAAAGCCATGGGTGAGGATTCCTCCGCCAAGATCGTTGCCGCTTATATCAATACGTTAGGACGCAAAGCAATATACTGCGACCCTGCAGTATGCGGTCTTTATCTTGAACACGATAAGATGGGCAAGGCAATAATCCTTCCCGAGACATACGATAATCTCGCAAAATTGGCAGAAGATCCCGACACTATCAAGGTCTTCCCCGGTTTCTACGGTTATTCCAAAGAAGGCAGGATCATCACATTCTCCCGCGGAGGTTCTGACATCACAGGTTCCATCCTGGCAGCAGCCGTTAATGCTGACATCTATGAGAACTGGACGGATGTTGACAGTGTTTTCGCAGTCAATCCCAACCTCGTCAAGAACCCCTTCCCCATCAAGGAGATCACATATAACGAGATGAGAGAACTGTCATACGCAGGATTCACAGTCCTTCACGAAGAAGCCCTCTACCCTGTGTTCATCAGGAACATCCCGATCAACATCAAGAATACCAACAACCCGCAGGCTCAGGGCACGATGATCGTTAAGAACAGGACCCACTTCGATTCACTGATCACGGGAATCGCAGGCAAGAAGGGATTCTGCACTGTTACTGTCAACAAGTATCTTATGAACAGACAGGTAGGCTTCCTGGCTTCGCTCCTTAGAATCTTCGAGGAAGAGGGCGTATCAATTGAACACCTCCCTTCCGGCATCGACACGGTAACCATCATCGTTACCAAGAAGCAGTTTACGGAAGAGAAAGAAGCCAAGATCACTGCAAGGATCAAAGATGAACTGGCAGTAGATTCCCTGTCTATCGATAAGGATCTTGCGATCGTCATGATCGTCGGAGAAGCTATGGCAAACTCCGTAGGTATCATGGCCCGCGCCGCTACGGCCCTTTCCAATGCAGGTATCAACCTGAGGATCGTTGACCAGGGCGCTTCAGAGATCTCCATGATGTTCGGCGTCTCAGAATCATACTGCGAATATGCAGAGAGAGTTCTCTACAAGGAACTGTTCAGATATTGATATCCCGGTAAACTTAACTGATAAGGCCCCGTATTCCGAAGAGTACGGGGCCTGTTTTTTGCTTGATTAACAAGGCTTATTCAACTACATAAACCTTGGTCATTACGGGCTGGTCAGCTTTATCAACGGTACCGTTAGCGTCCTGTACCGGAGTCTCTGCCAGCTTATCTACGATCTCGATACCGGATACAACATGACCGAAAGCAGCATAATCCCCGTCCAGGAAAGTGCTGTCCTTGTGAACGATAAAGAACTGGGAGCTTGCGGAATCCTTATTCTGGCTTCTGGCCATGGATATAACTCCTCTGACATGGGAAATATCATTAGTCTTAAATCCGTTCGATGAGAACTCACCCTTGACACTCTCTTCAGATCCGCCAAAACCGGTACCTTCAGGATCACCGCCCTGAACCATAAATCCTTTTATGATCCTGTGGAATGTCAGTCCGTCGTAGAATCCGGATTTTACGAGTTTAAGGAAATTAGCGCAGGTAGCGGGAGCCTTATCAGGCTGAAGTTCAATGATGATTGTTCCCATATCCTTAACTTCAATTGCAACCTGTGTTGCACCTTCCTCCGTTTGAGTCGGAGCCGCAGATGTCGTGGTAGTCGTAGCATCGGAATAAACGGCTCCTCTACATGAAGCAACCCCGAACAGCATTGTCACGATCAATAAAACACTTAAGATCTTCTTAGTCATATATTCCCTCCCGATATTTGTTTATTTCCAGAAAGATTTGTCGGAGAAATAAGGCCTTTGCGGTTGTTTGGATACCTTGACCTCATCCGGGGCCTTAGTCTGCGTGATATTCCTAATGATCTCGGAATTATATCTTATAAACTCAGCCTGAGCCTCTACTGATCTGTCAGTTGTATAGATGAAAGAACCCAATGAATTGATAAGGCCGCCGACGATGAATGTGACCTTATTAACTTCCGAAGCAGATGAACCGTCGTTAAGGTAAGTATCAGACAGGAAATTTGCAAGTCTTCCGAGAAAACTGTCCTGTTTGCCCCGAAAAACCAGGGTTGACTGATTATCCTCATTCATATGGGCTAGAAGCGAAGTAAGGAATGCCGAAGGGTCCGAGAGAAGTTTATCGGAAGATTCAAATCCGGTAAGGAACTTGTCGAACGCCTCCTGCTCGATCTTGTCAGCATATTCGTATATATCTTTATAATGCCTGTAGAATGTTGTCTTATTAACGAGCGCAGTCTTGCAGAGCAACGCAACCGTAATGTCAGAGGGCATCATCGCGGATGCCAGTTCCATATAAGCGTTCCTGAGATCTCTATATGTCTTTACGGTGCGGATATCCATGATTACTCACCCTTTTGTTCAGGTCCTTCTTCCGCAGGATCGGACTCGGCAGAAACCTTAGTAACGGAATCCTCCTCAACATTCTTATCCCAGATCTCATCAAGATATGACGGATCGGTCCTCTGAGTCTCTAAGAATTCGTTGAGTTCATTAATGAGCTCATCGACATTGGATGCATCATAGCCATGAACATACATAGCCTGTTCCAAGGTCTCTCCTGCAGCCGCAATACAATTGATACAGTGCATTCCCCAATCCATCAGGATATATGAGATGTTCACCGGATCAATAGCAACGACTTCGGAGATAAGCATATTCTTTGTAATCTCTTTCATATTCAATGAACCTCCATATCAGGCTTCGGCAGCACCGCCGTTATCGGCAGGTGTATCAGGAGCGGATGTATCAGCAGGCTTTTCCGTATTCTTGGTAGTATCTGCCGGTGTTTCACTTGAAGACGGTGTCGTATCCTCAGAGGTGCTTGCTGTTGTCGTAGTGGTTGTTGTGGTATCGG
This sequence comes from Clostridiales bacterium, assembly GCA_017964005.1. Taxonomy (GTDB): domain Bacteria; phylum Bacillota; class Clostridia; order Saccharofermentanales; family Saccharofermentanaceae; genus Saccharofermentans. The sequence goes on along the minus strand of JAGCSR010000005.1, from coordinate 21,623 downwards.
CTGTAGTCGTGGTAGTTGTCGTATCTGATGTAGCCTTTGTCGTAGTTGTTGTCGTTGTGTCTTTAGTTGTTGTCGTAGTAGTTGTATCTTCAGTCGTTGTCGTGGTTGTGGTTGCCTTGGTGGTAGCCTTTGTTGTCGTCTCTTCGGTTGTTGTGGTGGTAGTCTCTTCTGAAGACTCGGTTGTCTCCTCGGTAGGTGTAGGTGTAGGATCTTCGGACATCTCGGATGTCTCGTCGTTATATGTGGGATCCTCCTCTGACAGCTGAGCCGTAAGGATGTATCCTGTTATGTTGTTTGAAGTAATTACAATAGAGAACTTATCTTCAACACCTACCAAAGTAACAGTGCTTCCGCGATCGAGCTTCTCGATTATCGTGCTGTCGAGCTTGGCCTGGGAATAAACAGGTGTCTGGTCGGATGTTACATAGAGCACCTGATTGGATGTCTCTGTAGTTGTAGCCTGTGTTCCGTTGGAATCAAGAAGATCCCTTACATGGAATACAAGGAATGTAATGCCGAATCCCAAAAGGATACATACGATAAGTATCAGGATAGGGATAAGAACGGACATTGCCTTCTGCTTATTGGATGTGGGAGCGCTGAAATCTTCATTGCCGATATACTGTTCTTCGGAACCGTCGTCATATTCTGCGCCTCCGGGAACGAACTTCTTTGTTCCGGAATCCTCCCTTTTATTGCGGCGGGATTTACCGCGTGAAGCCTTAACGGGATACTCCTCATCATCTTCATCCTCTTCTTCGATCTCACGGATCTTCTGGGCTGCAGACTTCGGCATGGGCTTAGTGTCATCATTTACGGAAGACTGAGATCTCTCTTTCTTAGGCTGAGACTGCTCAGGCTTAGAGAAATCAATGAACTCATCGGCAGGCTTGAGTTCCTGAACAGGAGCAACTGTCGCGTCAGATGCAAGGTTTGTATGAATAACGGCTTCCCCGGGAAGGATGAAGGTGGATTCAACCTGCATACCGATAAGGGTAAGACCGGACTTGATCCCGTAATTAATCGCGGAATTCATGATCTCTTTGACCTTGTCTTCAATGGGAATCCTCTTTATAACGGCGCTGTTACGAAGCTGTGCAGGCATCTTGCGGGATACACCGAGACCCATAAGGAAGAGTTCATCGCCGTCCTTGAGCTTGATATTGACGTTCTTATCGGGTGTGAGCTGTCCGTCCTGAGGCATCTTGCCCAGATACTGGGTAAGGTTCATGTTCTCAGGGTGAGTCTTCTCGTCTTCAGCGGAGATAGCCCCCATCTTCACGTATCTTCTGGCAACAGTCTGTTCTTCAGTAAGCGCAAGGATCTGTGAATCTCTGAACAATACCGCTTTTGTGATACCGAGGTGGATAACTCTCAGGATATCACCTTCGATGATGAGCATCGTCATTGAAGTCTTGAGCGCAACGCCTTTATTTGCGGAGAAATTGCACACATAGATATTCAAGGTGTTAACGACCCGGTTCGAGAAAGCCTCAAAATCCAATATCGTCTGATTGGAGAAGTCGGCAACTATCTTTTCCAGCTCCTTATTGAGTTCGATATTAAGGATAGCTCCGAGATTGTCGGGACCGATCGTCGAGAAGATAGCGCAGATCTGGATCGGAGATGTGGATCTTGCCGTACGCAGGAATTCATTGGGGAAATCTTCGATCTTACGGGATAAGGTCAGAAAGAATACATTCTCCTGAGGCTGGTCCTTGACCAGATTGGTCTCGCAAATACAAGTTGATACGGTTTTACTCATTTTGTTACTCCTTGCATATAGTCCTTAAGAAGTTTATTTTGCTTATCAAAATCGATGATCATCATCCACGGATTGCTTTGGACCGTATAAAGTCCGTCGGCAGGAACGCGGTATTCGTCGATATTGTCGGTATAACCTATGGCTGACATGCCGACTCTCAAAAGATCCATGGTCTTCATATTAGTCTCGAACATACCGGCAGACGCATTGAGAAGCTGGATCTTCTTGAAGTAGCTCATCTTGGATACCTTCTTGATGAGGGCATTTGCTATAGTCCTCTGTCTTGAAGTCCTTACGAAGTCAGAATCAAGATACCTGATCCTGGCCCAGGAAACAGCCTGGATGCCGTCGAGCATCTGTTTGCCGGATGATGTGAGCAGAGGAGAATTCGAGCCGTTGAGCTTATTGTCTTCTTCGATAAAGTGATTGGCGTACTTAACCTCATCGGCAGATACATCTATCTCGATACCGCCCACAAGATCTATCACATCAGCGGCACTGCCGAAATCCAGCATTACGAACCTTTGTATATCCAGGTCGAAGTTACGGTTGATCGTGTTGATCATAAGACCAACTCCGCCATAATGGTAAGCGTGATTGAGCTTATCCAGCTTTTTCTTGGCTGTATCTTTGGTATCTCCGATATAAACACCGGAATCTCTCATAAGGGAGATAAGTTTGATAGACTTGGTCTTCTTATTGATCGACACGACGATCATAGAGTCGGATCTTCCCTTATAATCCTTTACCGACCTGGCATCAACGCCGAAAACAAGGATATTCTCGATATCGGGATCCTTCTGATCCACCTTGATGATCGGGTGCTTTTTGCTGTAATAAAGAGGTGTATGTCCTCCATCAGCCCATGAAGACGAGACATCGCCTCCCGTTGTGCTGTCATCTTCGGACAGATCCATCGTCTTATAATCCTGTTCGCTCATGATATCAACGGGAACATATGTCCCGCCGAAAGTATAGAAGAAATAAAGGGCGCATCCTAAGATCAGTCCCAATATTGCAAGGAAAATGCGGAAGATCACCTTCCCGGTGCTCTTCTTCCTCTTCTTTGTCTCTATGGGTTCCTCAGTGAACCCGTCCTGATATTCAGTATTTATCTCTGTTTCTCTTCTCTTCATTTTTACTTCCCTGCTCGAAAGTCAGAATTCAAGCCATAGTATTATATCACTTATTAAATAAATTCAAAGATACGCAATATAGGCAATATACACAATAAACACAAATGACAAATAATTGCCAAAAATATCAAATATCATAATGTTATAATCAACCTATACCTTTTACATAAGGAGATAATTATATGGTAAAGAAAATGGTTTCAATGCTGCTCGTGACAGCTTCCCTGTTCACTATAGCTGCATGCAACAAGACCGAACCCGAGCAGACAATGGACATTTCCGTTGAAACATCGGCTACTGAACCCCAGGTTACTGAAGAATCCGTAACAGACACTTCGGCAGAAGCAACCGAGGCTTCCGAGACAACTGCCGCTGTACCTGACGGGCTCGTAGATCCCAACAGCGAATTCGCAGTTAACCCTCTGACCGGTGTTCAGGATATGGACAAAGCCAACGAAGGCAAGCGTTCAGTCGGAATCGTCGTATCCAATGTTCAGGCTGCTATCCCTCAAAGAGGCGTATCCACACCTGACGTTATCTACGAATATATTACTGAAGGCGGCGTTACAAGACTTCTGTGCGTCTATTCCGATATCAAGGATATGCCTGAGATCGGTTCATTAAGATCCGGCCGTATCGTATCCGCAGATCTTGCGAACGGCAATAACTCCATCTATATCCACTTCGGAAGAGAGCCCCGTGCCGTTAAGTATTTTGCTCAGAATAAGATCACCCATATCGACGGCAACTACCTTTGCACCGGCAAGATGAGTTCTTCCGACTACGACGGATACATCAAGCTCCCTAAGGGCACATATTTCTGGCGTGACCGTACATGGGCATCCAAGAGAGCGATCGAGCATACCGCGGTTACGGACGGCGTTCATGTAAAAGAAGCTATCGAAGCCAAGAAGATCAAGTTCGAAGGCGATGCACCCTTCCTTTACAATTTCGTTCCCGACAATTCCAAGGACATCGCAGCCGGAGAAGACTGCACATATGTTAATGCAAAGCTTTCTTCTTACATGACAAATTGTGTTTTCGAGTACAATGCGGAAGACGGACTTTACTATCACAGCCAGTACGGCAAGCCCCAGAAGGATGAGACCAACGGCAAGCAGGTCGCGGTCAAGAACGTATTCATCCTCTACGCAAGAACAGGCCCTGCAAACACAGACCACAGAACCAACGTATATCTGTCTGAGGGCGGCGAAGGCTACTACATCTCCGCAGGTAAGAAAGTTCATGTAAAGTGGACAAAGAAAGCATCCAACGAACAGATCAAGATCTATAACGATGCAGGCGAAGAGATCGAAGTTAACCGCGGCAAATCCTATGTGGCAATCGGATCCAAGGGTAACTACTCCAAGATCAAGTGGGAGAAGTAATCTGATACAGGTTTAACTTAATCATTGGAGGCTGTCTTCAAACAAGACAGCCTCTATTATTTGTACTTCAATACTTAAACGCCCATAAAACAGTGAGTACAACATTACAAACCAACAAGGCCGCCCCGGATCGGAGCGGCCTCGTCGATATCAAAGGCGTTGATATTAAATTGCTTAAGATCAGATGCAACCCTGAGCTTCCATAGCAGAAGCAACCTTGAGCAAGCCTGCGATGTTAGCGCCGACAACATAGTTGTTGGGGCAGCCGACTTCTTCAGCTGTCTTATCGCAGCTCTCGAAGATGTTCTCCATGATGCCCTTGAGCTTAGCGTCAACTTCTTCGAATGTCCAGGAAAGTCTTGCGCTGTTCTGGCACATCTCAAGAGCGGATGTAGCAACACCGCCGGCGTTGGATGCCTTACCGGGTGTGAAGAAGATACCGTTAGCAAGCAGGAACTCTGTAGCATCAGGTGTTGTAGGCATGTTAGCACCCTCTCCTACTACCTTACAGCCATTAGCAACGAGTGTCTTAGCAGACTCGAGGTTAAGCTCGTTCTGTGTAGCGCAAGGAAGAGCGATGTCGCAAGGAATCGTCCAGATGCCCTTGGAACCGTTCTCGTCAGCTGTGTACTTAGCTGTAGGAACATCGTTGACATACTCGGAGATTCTCTTTCTCTCAACTTCCTTGATTCTCTTAACTACGTCAAGGTTGATACCGTTCTCATCGTAAATATATCCGTTGGAGTCAGACAGAGCAACGACCTTAGCACCGAGCTGTGTAGCCTTCTCTGTTGCATAGATAGCAACGTTACCGGAACCGGAGATAACAACTGTCTTGCCTTCGAAAGAAGTATTCATCTTCTTCTGAAGCATGCAGTTTACGAAGTAGCAAAGGCCGTAACCTGTTGCCTCTGTTCTTGCAAGGGATCCGCCCCATGTGAGGCCCTTACCTGTAAGAACACCTGTATATTCGTTAACGATCTTCTTGTATTGACCGAAGAGGAAACCGATCTCACGAGCGCCTGTACCGATATCACCGGCAGGTACGTCAACATCAGGACCGATGTGTCTGTAGAGCTCTCTCATGAAGCTCTGGCAGAAAGCCATAACTTCGTTATCGGACTTGCCCTTTGGATCGAAGTCGGAACCGCCCTTACCGCCACCGATAGGAAGACCCGTAAGGGAATTCTTGAAGATCTGCTCGAAGCCCAGGAACTTGATGATGCCGAGGTTAACGGAGGGATGGAGTCTCAGACCGCCCTTGTAAGGTCCGATAGCGCTGTTGAACTGGATCCTGTAACCGCGGTTAACCTGGATCTTGCCGTTATCGTCAACCCATGCTACACGGAACATGATCTGTCTCTCAGGCTCAACGATCCTCTCAAGGATCTGCTTCTCGATGAGCTCGGGATGTGTAGGCAGAGCATACTTTACAGATTCGAGGAACTCGAAAACTGCCTGATGAAACTCGTTCTCGGAAGGGTTCTTTGCGATAACCTTCTGCATAAGACCGTTAAGGTACTCGTTGTCAATTGTGTAATCCATAATTACCGCCTTTCATATTTGTTATTTGAGACTCTGTTTTGCCGCTTTTTGCAAGTCGCAGATGTCAATCTTGCATTTTGCGGAAAGCTGCAAAAAACACGCAGTCCCTTAATTTACGTATATAAATATACCAAATTATTTTCTATGTGCAACAGGATATTTCGAAAATGAATTTTCGAGAAGCAAATCTTTCAAATCTGTAAAAAAATAGTATTGTTTTTTGACTCTACATACCGGAAGCGGAGGTCTCGGAGGTCTCAACAGGCACTGTATTGGCTGTAGTCCTGGTATTGAACGGGTCGTTGTTGACCACTTCGCTCCACCCGGATATTCCGAATATCTGCTTCATGTCATCAAACTTGACTACATTGAGAACACGACTGAGCGTGATAAACATCAGAAGGACAAAGATAATGATAAGAAGTCCTCTTCTTAGGATGATCATGTGGCGCTCGGCATTGAACTTATCATCCACGAGCTTACGCGTGGTGTATCCTACGAGAACATATACTTTGCTGATATCCTTGCGGGGCGGCCTGTTCCTGCGCTCGTTTATCTTGCGTACAAAGAAATTCTTCACTTTTGAAGGGACATTCTTAAGATATCTGGATGTAGCTCTGGCCGAAGCCGAGAAAAAGATGCCGATATCATCAATGATGCCGGTTGCGTTGTTACTGTCTTCCCTGTTGACTGTCTTAACCTTCATATTAATGCATTATACAATAAAAGTAAGGAAATTATGAACTATTGCGGGGATTTAATGCTTTTCGGATTCAGAGGCTGTCCCCATATGTTGACAGCCCCTTATCTCCTGCCTTGCATTGGCAGTGTCTGCGCCATATAACCCCGAACATCAGTCACTCAATGACCCCGCGCCAAACTTACCGGAAACATAAGATCATCTCACATCGATCTCTTTATATTTGATCCCGAGTTCTTTATATGCAAGCAAAGTTATCGCTTCATTCTTATATCTGTAATAAGACGACCTGGATATAAACAGCAGCTGCAGGATAGAATCCACAGGCGCTTCATAATAAAAAGTAAGAAGCAATACTTTTGCATATGTGTTGGGCAGAGAGATTATATTCGAATATAACGAGACTGCCGCCGAAGACGATCTGATAAGACGGTCATATTCTTTGTTGATGTCACTCAGAAAGTCGTCAAAGCCCGCGCTGTATTCGAGAAAGATAGATGTCATATCACATTCTCCCCGGCCTTTGTAAACGGTGTCGGACACTTTGACCGGAGCATATGTCTTAGAATAGACATCATAAAGGTATCTGTCAGATCCGAATCCCGACCGTTCGATAAGGTCTTTAACATCTCCCTGCATCTCGATCTCTGTCCTCATGCGCTTCAGCCTGATTACCAGAGACTTAACCCTCAGATCAACTCTTTTTTTCTCGCTGACCGATAAAGGTCTGATAACGGAATATTTTTTCATGCAATTCCCTCCTGTCTTAAAATTCATTACAAAATCTGATGATCTTTTATTCAAAAGAACATAAGTTTGACAAGCGAGATCATTTGTTGTACAATTCAATAGAAAATATGTTCGGAGGTGTTCATATGGCACAGAATGAGACTAAATCACAGAGGACACTGGAGAGAGTGTATGCCTACATAAAGGAGTACATCAGCACTAATGCCATCTCCCCTTCCGTCAGGGACATCTGCACCGGTGTCGGTCTTAAGTCAACCTCTTCGGTCCATACATATCTTAAGAAACTGGACGAAGCCGGTATAATCGAATATCGTCCGGGCATGAGAAGAGCGATCATAATCAAGAATATGGAACACTGTGCTCCCGCAGACATCACTCCTATCAATGGTGATTGTGCGAAGCTTTATTGTGTCGGCAAGATTACTGCCGGCGAACCGATATTGGCCCATGAAGACTACTCTGAGAGTTTCTATGTCAATAAATCCATTATCGGCAATAACGACTGTTTCATGCTGAAGGTTCGCGGTAACAGTATGATCAATGCTCATATACTCGACGGAGACTATATCATCGTAAGGAAGCAGGAAGCCTGTGATGAAGGCGATATCGTTGCCGCATTGATCGATGATGAAGCAACTGTCAAGAGATTCGGCAAGCTTAACGGCAAACCATATCTTTTCCCTGAGAATGAACAATATCAGCCGATCCCATTTAACAAAGAAGGCTGTAAGATCTTAGGCAAAGTAGTGGGGTTACACAGATATTCCATATCGTGAACTTATCACCTCCTTTGTCCGGGATATATTGAATATATATTCTGTAAACCTTGAATACAATATCAATCTGCTTGTAACAACAATAAAGGCGGTCTCACTGATGTGAGGCCGCTTTTATCGTAAGCAGTCAGATACTTATCTGACCTACAACATCCTGAGCTGTTGTTCCGAAGGGTATACGGACAATGTCTTCCATCCCGCGGAACCAGGTGATCTGCCTTTTGGCATAGTGTCTGGAATTGAGCTTTATCTTATCGGCTACTTCTTCTATCGAACATTCATCATCAAAGTAATCCTTGAATTCCTTATAACCTATCGCCTGAAAGCAAGTGGAATCTCTGGGGATTATCGATGAATAGAGCATCCTTGCTTCCTGTTCAAGTCCCTGCTCAAACATTATATCCACCCTCTTGTTGATCCTGTCATATAGCAGCGAGCGGTCAATATCGATAAAGAATACTTTGAAAGGATATTCGGCTCCCTTGCGTCTGGATTCAACATTTTTCTCTGTAAAGGTCTTCCCTGTTGCTTCATATACGGCAAGAGCTCTTATGAGGCGCCTTGTATTATTCGGATGGATCTTGGAAGCCGCTTCCGGATCGATAAGACTCAACCTTGAGTGCATTGTCTCGGCTCCGCAAGTCTTTAATTCATTATCAAGCCTGTCCATGACGGCCTCGGGTATCAGCGTCTCCCCGTATTCAAGACCGTAATACAAAGCAGACACATATTGGCCTGTCCCCCCGCAAAGGACAGGAAGCTTTCCCCGCTCCAATACATCCCTTATCGCCAGGAGTGCATCATCCGTGTAATCTTTTACGGAATAATCACATCCGGGTTCGATAATATCCGTCATATGATGTGGGACTCTTCGTCTTTCGTCAGCCGAATCCTTGGCTGTCCCGATATCCAGTGTCTTATAGATCTGCATGGAATCACAGGATATGAGTTCACCGCCTGTCACTTCGCAAATCTCAAGAGCGAGACCGCTTTTGCCTGAGGCTGTGGGGCCTGTAATAATCGGAATATGGGAATATCCTTTGATGTAATCTGACAAATCCTTCATAAAGATCACACGATCCTTCTGAAGTTCTTCTCAAAATCAGTCTTTGAGATTTTGAAGAAAGTAGGCCTTCCGTGAGCGCAGTGATAAGGGTCGTTCAACGGGAGAAGACTGTCGATCAGGCTTAAAGCTTCTTCCCTTGTGATAACGTCTCCTGCCCTGATAGCCGCTTTGCAGGCAGTAGTCTGTATAAGGCTGTACCAAATATCCCCCGGAGCAGGAAGTTCACGTCTCATATCGGCAAGGATATCGCTGAACATCCCCTCGATATTGCTCTTGCGTCCTTTCATCGGAACTGCACGGAGCGCTATCTGCCTGTCGTCCATCATCTCGATATCGAATCCGGCATCAGAGAACCTGTCAAGATTATCCGAGATAAACATATAATCCGACGCTGACACCTTGATTATCTGCGGAACCAGCAGCATCTCGGATTCGACCTTAACGTCTTTCTTAGAAAACTTTGCCATATATTTCTCGTACATCACCCGCTCATGTGCTGCATGCTGATCCACGAAAAAGACATTCTCTTCATTCTGCATGATTATATAAGTCAAGAACAGTATTCCGACATATTCCGAATCCGCAAGTTCTTCGATTTCAGATGAAGGCTTTGCATTATACTGAGGCTTCGGGATCTGAACGTCTTCTTCCGGAAGTTCGACGGCGAGCCCTTCCGAAGGAGCCTCAGTGTCGAAAGACGGCTTGAATCCCGACAATATCTCCAGGAGTTCCGCGGATCTTTTGATATCTTCTTTATCAGGCTTCTTTTCGGGAGCCGGTGCCAGCTTATGTGAAGGAGAAGGCGCAGCATCCTGCTGACGGGATATACGACCGACGGGCATAGATATCTGAGTCGGAGCTTTAGGTACAGAAGGAATATCTTCTTCTGTACCGAAAAAGTCAACGCCGCCTGTTCCGGAACTTGTAATGGCATCCCTTACGGCATGATATACAAGCCTGAACACATCAGAGTCATTGGCAAACTTTACTTCCGCTTTCTGCGGATGAACATTAACATCAACGAGACCGTTATTGCAATAGATCATCAGAACGCACACCGGATACTTATTCTTCATGACAAAGTTCCTGTAGGCTTCATCAATGGCTGCTACAACGCAGGAACTCTTGACCGGACGGTCGTTTACATATACGAACTGCATCTTGCGGTTGTTCTTGACATACGAAGGCTTGCCGCAGAATCCTGTTATCTTATATCCTTCGGACTCTCCGTTCACATCAAGCAGCGCGTTGGTGAATTCAGCGCCGTATACGGAATAAACAGAATCCCTGACCGATCCTGTTCCCGGGGTCTCCAGTACAGTCTTGCCGTCCTTTATGAGTTTTACGGATATATGAGGATTGGCAACCGCAAGTTTCTCAACAACCGATGCTATATACATGCCTTCAGTTGAATCCTTCTTAAGGAATTTATATCGGGCCGGAACATTCCTGAAGAGTTCGCGTATCTCCACAACGGTGCCTGAGTCGCAGGCAGCAGGGCTTTCGGATACGAACTGCCCTTCTTCATACACGATCTTAGTTCCGGAATCTGCTCCTGCAACAGAAGTGATCATGGTAACCTTGCCGGAGCAGGCCGCAATGGAAGCCAGAGCCTCTCCTCTAAACCCCTGGGTCGACAGGCTGAATATATCCTCATATGTCGTAAGTTTGGATGTAGCATGGAGTGCAAATGAAAGCTTGGCATCATCCGCAGACATTCCGCACCCGTTGTCCGTAACCCTTATAAGTTCTATTCCGCCCCCGGATATCTCGATCCTGATCTTATCTGCGCCTGCATCGGCGCTGTTATCGAACAGTTCCTTGACAACCGATACCGGACGTTCTATTACTTCTCCGGCTTTGATGGCATTGGCGGTCTCCCGGTCAAGTATCTTGATGATGCTCATTCCTGAGTATCCTCCTCTGTTATCTGCTGAGACAGATCGTACAGGATATTGATCGCTTCAATAGGCGTAAGCTTGGATATATCTATCGACTTGATTGTCTGACGGATCTTGTCTTCCTTGCGGTAAACGACATTCTCGGGATTGAAGAACGAATCCTGTCCCGGCATTATGGAATCCACCAGTTCGTTATTGCCTTCGGAGTCCTGTTTGTGACCGCGAAGGACCTTGAAGTCTCCTATCCTCTCGAGTTCTGACAGTATCGCACGGCTCCTCTCCAGGACGCCTTCAGGGATCCCGGCAAGTTTTGCGACTTCGATACCGTAACTGTCGGATGTACCGCCGTCAAGTATCTTATGGAGGAACACAACCGAATCGTTATCCTCGGCAACTTCAACATGACAATTGAATATGCCTCTGTGCATCAGAGACAGCTGATTAAGTTCATGGTAATGAGTCGCGAAAACAGTTCTCGCATAAAGAATATTGGGATCGATAATATATTCCGTGACAGCCCATGCGATAGACAGGCCGTCGTATGTCGATGTCCCTCTTCCGACCTCGTCTAAGAGCAGCAGGCTCCTTCGGGTAGCATTCTTAAGGATATAGGACACTTCACTCATCTCGACCATGAACGTCGATTGGCCGACAGAGATATCATCTGAAGCCCCGATCCTGGTAAAAATATGATCGACAAGACCTATCCTTGCAGACTTTGCGGGAACGAATGAACCGATCTGAGCAAGAAGCACAATAAGTGCGATCTGTCTCATATATGTGGATTTACCGGACATATTGGGACCTGTAAGGATACAAAGCCTCTTCTCTTCATCTATCAATGTGTCGTTCGGAACAAATCCGGAAGCATCCTTTATCATCTTCTCTACAACAGGATGCCTTCCTTCTTCGATCACTATATCTTCGGAATCGTCAACTACAGGCCTAACATAATTCTCTGAAGATGCAAGATTTGCAAGGGATGATATAACATCCAGAAGAGCAACAGCCTTTGCTGTAGCAAAGAGCCTGTCAGATGCAGCTTTAACCGTATTCCTGATATCGCAGAACAGTTCGTACTCCAAAGCTATCCTCTTGGCAGATGCCCCGACGATCTTATCTTCGAGTTCCTTGATGTCAGGAGTTATGTAACGCTCATTATTGGCAAGGGTCTGCTTGCGGATATATTCTTCAGGTACATTATCGGACTGAGATCTGGGGATCTCGATATAATAACCGAAAACCTTGTTATATCCGATCTTAAGAGTCTTTATGCCTGTGCGTTCACGTTCGCCAGCTTCCTTCTGCATGATAAAGCCTTTGGCATTGGTGGCAATATCATAAAGTTCGTCCCTTTCCTTCGAATACCCGGGACGGATAATGTCTCCGTCCGTTACGGTTATCGGAGGATCATCTGCTATAGACTTTTCGAGCAGCGAACATATATCTTCCAAAGTATCAAGATCGTTCTTTATATCCTTGAAAACACCTTTGCTGTATGGCTCAAGACACTTTGCGATGAACGGGAGCTTGCCTAATGAATTACGGAGGGATATAAGGTCTCTGGCGTTTGAAGTTCCTAGGGAAACTTTGGCTGCGAGCCTCTCGATATCGTAAAGACCGGTAAGGCCTTCCGTGATCTCCATCCTGGAGATATAGTTGTCGTAGATCTCATTAACGGCATCAAGACGCCGGTTAATTGCTTTGACATTGATCAGCGGTTCTTCCAGCCATTTACGCAGGAGCCTTGATCCCATTGCGGTCTTCGTCCTGTCGATAACAGACAGGAGCGACCCTTTGCGGGTGTTTCCGCGGATAGTAGATGTGATCTCAAGGTTTGTTCTTGTAGCTTTATCAAGTTCCATCGTATCAGAGATCTTAAAGACTGTGACAGAAGTCATATGTTCGACTTCGCAGGTCTGGGTATGTCTTGCATACAGGATAAGCGCATTGCAGGCATCGAACATCAGACCTGGATCCGGGAAATGCACGTCATCAACGACCACGATCTTGGAATCCTTGAAGTCCGATGAAGAGAAATCCCGCTCGCTTCTTAAAGTAAAGGATATCTCTGTTGCCGCAACCAATGTCTTATATTCCGGAGTATCAGCGAAAGCCTCATTATGGATTATCTCCGAAGGCATATAACGGGACACCAGGTTCATGAAATGTTCGCCGTTATCAGACGAAGTAAGCTGTGTCGCGGAAAACTCGCCGGTGGATATGTCCGCAACGGCTATTCCGAACTGGGATCCTACGGACATGACACTCATGAGATAGTTGTTCTTATGTTCATCAAGACCCGAAGAATCAGTTAATGTACCCGGGGTCATAACCTTGACGATACCACGCTTAACAAGACCTTTGGCCGTAGCGGGATCTTCGAGCTGCTCGCATATAGCGACCTTATCGCCCATGGCAACAAGTTTGTTGGCATAATTAAGATATGCATGATGCGGAACTCCGCACATCGGTGCTCTTTTGTTGGATCCGCAGTCCCTCTGGGTCAATGCCAGTTCGAGCCTCGGCGCCACATATATAGCATCATCGAAAAACATCTCATAGAAGTCTCCGAGCCTGTAGAAAATAATGGTATCAGACATCTTGCTCTTAAGATCAGCATAAAGCTGCATCATCGGAGACAGTTCTTCATAGCGGACATCCTTAAGTCTCAAGTCATTGCTCATCTTATGATATCCCCCGCCATTACACCGTCAACCGAATATGGTCTGGCCCTCTCAATCCGGACAGGGATAAGGGCGCCTTCCAGATCATCGGAACCTTCTATTCCGGCTTTCTTAAGATATTCTTCATCCGCCTTGAAATTTACCAGGTGATTCGTGATAGTCCTGCCGGAGTAGATCGTCTCATCGCCCTTGCTAATACCTTCGGTAAGCACTTCGAAGACTTTGCCGACCAAAGCGGAATTAGACTTGAACGCCAGTTCATTCTGAACCTCCAGGAGCCTTGCAAATCTTGCGCTTACGACTTCTGCAGGCACTTTATCCTCGTAATCATATGCAGGTGTCCCTGGTCTTGCCGAGAACTCAAATGTAAATGCAGCGTCAAACGCTGCCTTCTTAACAGCTTCCAATGTCAGCTCGAAGTCCGCTTCAGACTCTCCGGGAAATCCTACGATTATATCCGTAGTAAGGCTTCCTCCCGGAACTTTCTTCCGGAAAGAATCCGCAATATTCAGGAACTTCTCAATATCATAAGGTCTGTTCATGAGCTTTAAGATCCTGTCGGATCCTGACTGGAGCGCAAGATGCAGATGTTTCTCGATATTATCCCGTTCTCCCATAAGAGACAGAACATCCTGTGACAGATCCTTGGGATGTGACGACATAAACCTGACTCTGGAAAACTCCTTAATAGAGGATGCGGCATCCAATACATCGGCAAAAGAACGGGTCCTGCCTTCATTATCCACACCCTTGTAGGAGTTGACATTCTGTCCAAGGAGCATTACTTCCCTGTAGCCGGAATCCGCAATAGAACGGAGTTCTTCAACAATACAGTCAAAATTCCTGGAGCGCTCCCGGCCTCTTGTATATGGAACAACACAATAATTGCAGAAATTATTGCATCCGTACATGATAGGGATCAGCGCCCTGAACCTTCGATCTCTCTTAATGGGAATATATTCATCTTCAACCAGATAGTCGATCGTATCGATATCTACCCTCTGCGACTTGACAGCCAAAGAATCCCGGACCAGTTCAGGGAATCTGTGAAGTTGCTGAGGATCGAAGACAAGATCAACATAAGGATAGGACTTCTTGATCCTGTCAACATTCTTATCTATCTTCATCATACAGCCGCAGACAGCTATGAAAGACACAGATCTGTCCTTCTTGAACTTCTTATATACACCGAGATTGCCGAAAAGCCGGTCTTCGGCATTCTCCCTGATGGCACATGTGTTCATCACAACGACATCTGCAGGTATCAGATGTTCGCTGTTCCTTGTGATATCAACGGGAATAAGCCCGAAGCTCTCAAGCATTCCGGCCAGCTTTTCGCTGTCGGATTCATTGAGTTGGCATCCGTAAGTTATAAGATTATATGTCAAAGGTCTTCCAAGCTCTTCTGCCCTGGAACCGAAATACTCTCTTAAGTCCTGTGAGGCCCTTCTTACAGCCTCTATGTCTTTATCGCCGATTGTATGAATTGCCATATTATTCCTCATTTCTACCGAGATATTATACAAGATAATGCAATATGTTTGTAATCCTAAAAATAAAAAATAATATATAATGCATACATATGGCTATTAGAAACTTCAAAAATACTATAATCAAAGCTATTGCGGCATCTTTGGTTTGTGTTGCCTTCCTGTCGTTCGGCGCATCCGTATATGCAGATCCGGAGCCCGGCGAAGGCGAAACTGCGGCTACAGCACAAAATACCGACAATACCGATGAGACTCAGCCCTCCGCATCCATCAACGATCCTGACGCGACCGATATTACAACGGAACCGGCTAATAAGCTCATTACGGTAGAAATGCAGAGGAACGATCTTCTGACTGAAGACCAGGGGAACCTTCCCAAGATCTCATCTTCAGCTTATATCCTCTATGATGCCGAATCCGGCGCGATAATAGCAGGACATAACTATAACGACAGAATGGAGCCGGCCTCCACCACTAAGGTCATGACCGTCCTTCTGGCACTCGAGACATTGGATATGTCCGAGACCGTTACGATCAATTCGGATATGGCTGCTCAGATATCCCTTATAACAGATGACTATGTCAAACTGGGACTTCAGGAGAACGAAGAGATCTCCGTCAAGGATCTGGTTTATGCTTCCGTTCTCAAATCCGCCAACGACGCGGCTTTGGTCCTCGGAATGTACATGGGCGGCACAGAGGAAGATTTCTGCAAAAAGATGAATGCCAAAGCCAAAGAGATCGGATGCATCAACACAACATTTACATCTTCTTACGGTCAGGCAAAATCCACCAACATGTTATCCGCATACGATCTTGCTCTCATCCTGGAAGAAGCCGTTACCAAGACTGACTATACCAAGATCGCTAAGACCCTGTCCTATACGATCCCTGCCACCAACAAATACAGCGAATCCAGAGAACTTACAAATGCCAACAGATTCGTATGCACAACTGAATACGGATACGAATACTACATCGGCGGCAAGACCGGTTATACAGATACCGCCGGATATACGCTCTGCGCCGCTTCAAGAAAGAATGACCGCACACTGATAGGCGTTGTCCTTAATGCCACAACCGCCACATCCAGATATTCCGATCTTATCTCGCTTTTCGAGTACGGATATTCTGACTTCACAACGGTTTCTATCGATCCTTCGGAATTCACCGGACTTGTCAACGAGACCAACCAGCAGCTCGAAGAACTCCTTTCGCAGACGGATCTGTATCTTTCTGAGGAGAATACTTCCTATGTAGATTATCTTACGATAACTGCAGGCCGTGCCCAGATGGGATCTACCAACAAAGTTGAATTGGCCGATGTCGTTGTGGATACAACACAGAGCAAGCAGGAACTCAACATCCCGCTTTGCAAAGTCTATTCCGACAAGACATATGTGGTTGGCAACATCAATATCGAGATACGCCGCAAGTCAGGCATAGTTGAGATTAATCCCGAGAAGAAATCAACCCTCACACCTATAAGGAACATCCTTATCACTGCAGCAGTCGTTGCAGGACTCATCCTGATCCTGATAGTATCTCTTCTCATCTTCAGGCATATGCTTATCCGCCGCAAAGGAGATAATTTCCGCGGCAGATCCAAGATGCTCTAAGAAAATTTTGATTCCGTTACTGTTATCATGCAATATCATTACTGTGCAGTAACAGAACTTATCCATTACAGTAATATATTACTGCAACTACGAAAACTCGTTACTGTACAGTAACGAGTTTAGGCATTTACAGTAACAATTACATCAAGATTCTCTTATCATCCTGTTATATGCAGATACGACAGCGCGTACGGAAGATTTGGTGACGGAACTTGATACTCCCGCTCCGAGATATGTTTTGTCTGAACCGTCCACTTTGATCTCGACATAAGAGATAGCAGCAGAATCGGAACCACTCTTCATTGAATGCTGGCTGTAGTTATTGATATAGAACTTAACGCCGGTATACTCACAGAAGGCGTTGACGAAGCCTGCGAGGAGACCGTTGCCGCGTCCTGTTATCTCCTTCTCGACCCTGTTATCAGTGATCGTGGCCTTGACCTCAGACTCACCTTCAGAAACTATAGCCTCAGCGAAAGACAGTACCCAATAAGGTTCCATTACATTGATGAATTCGTCATCGAACAGATCGAAAACCTGTTGCGGCAGCAATTCCGTATTGTTCTCATCAGTCTCACGCTTGACATAAGACAGGAATTCGCGCTGGAAAGGCTTAGGCAGCTGAATCCCGAAGTATTTGTCGAGAACAAAGAAGATACCGCCTCTTCCAGACTGTGCGTTGATCCTGATGATCGGTTCGTAATCCCGGCCTACATCAGCAGGATCTATCGGCAGATAAGGAACAGCCCAAACAGTGGAACCTTCTGTCTCCATCTTCTTCATGCCCTTGTTGATGGCATCCTGATGAGATCCGGAGAATGCAGTAAATACCAGTTTGCCTGCCCAGGGATGTCTGGGTTCGACTACCATTCCGGTACAGTATTCATACATCTCGATTATCTTATTCATGTCGGAGAAATCCAGTTTGGGATCAACACCCGTCATGAGCATATTGATAGCCAGAGTAATGATATCCACATTACCCGTCCTCTCGCCATTGCCGAACAGAGTACCTTCAACCCTATCAGCACCCGCCATCAGACCGAGTTCGGAAGAAGCAACAGCGCATCCTCTGTCATTATGTGTATGAAGCGACACGATTATGGAATCACGGTAACGCGTATTGCGGCAGAAATACTCTATCCTGTCCGCATAAACATTTGGAGACTGGTATTCGACAGTCTCAGGCAGATTGATTATCGCCTTCTTGTCAGGAGTCGGCTTCCATACATCCAATACGGCATCACAGATCTCAACTGCAAACTCAGGTTCGGTCGAAGAGAAGCTCTCAGGAGAATATTCAAGTATAAAATCCGTGCCGGAATCATCCTGAGCAATATAATCCGCTATCATCTGCGCACCCTTGACTGCAAGATCGATACATTCACGGCATCCGAACCCGAACACCACATCGCGCTGAAGTGTGCTGGTCGAATTATATAAATGGACAACTGCTTTCTTACAGCCTTTAAGCGCTTCCATTGTCTTATCTATGATATGTTTACGGGACTGGGTCAGCACCTGCACCGCAACATCATCAGGTATCAGATCATTATCGATCAGATATCTGCAGAAGTTATAGTCAGTATCGGACGCAGCCGGGAACCCGATCTCTATGGTCTTAAACCCGAGATCAACAAGGAATCCGAAGAAAGCAGCCTTCTGTTCAAGCGTCATAGGCACTTCCAGCGCCTGATTACCGTCGCGAAGATCGACGGAACACCATTCCGGCGCTTTGGTTATACGATTCGACGGCCACTTTCGGTCTGGCAGATCTATTGCCGGCAGAGCCTCATACTTACCGCAGTTCATCCTGTTCATAGTTGTACCTCCAAAAACAATAAGACCCTTCATCTCCATAGAGACGAAGGGTCATTCGCGGTACCACTCTACTTCATTCCGTTAAGGAATGCACTCATCAGACAAAGCATATAAGCTTTATCCTGATCCTTGTAACGTAAGATCAAGACGTTCCTCCTTACTATCCTTACCGGAGTTCTGAAGGACAGCTCCGAGGCGAGTTCCCTAAAGCTTGGTCTTGAAGTCTCGCACCAACCGACTCTTCTCTGCTAAGACCTTACAAAAGGTACTATTCCTCATCAACGCCTTTGTTGATTATTCAATTGTCATTAATCTATCAGACAAATAAAGCAATGTCAAACGGAATCATTCATCCTTTACCATTGATAAACTTATCATACTTATACAGGAATGTTACCATCTGGCGTCTCAGGCAGTCTCCGTTCGGCTTGAAGGTTCCGTCAGAGTATCCTGCAAGAATTCCCTTCTCGGAAGCCCAGAGAGTCGCCTTATAGTAATAATCCTTCTCCTTTACATCCTTGAACTTGTTCTTCGTAGATGAAGGCTTGGGCTGTCCTGCAAGTCTCCAAAGGAATGTTACGGCATGCTTTCTTGCGCATACGATCTGAGGGCCGAATGTTCCGTTCTTGTATCCCTCAACGATATGGTTCTCGTTGCCCCAGATACATGCCTTATAGAAATAATCTGATTTCTTAACATCCTTGAACTTACATGTCTTTGCCTTAGGTGCCGGTTCTCCCTGGAGTCTCCAGATGAATGTAACCATCTGTGCACGTGTACACTTGTTGGCAGGCTTGAACTTGGTCTGTTTGTCATAACCTTTTACAACGCCCTTGGCAGTAAGGTAATTTGTAGGAGCATACCAGAAATCCTTCTTGCTGGTTACATCCTTATAAAGGACCGTAACAGGCTGAATAAGAGTCTTTTTACCGTTCTTTACGACAATATTGACCATACCTGCCATCTTGCCCGTAACAACACCTTTGGAATCAACAGTGGCAACCTTAGTATCGGAAGATTGCCAGGTATATGTACCATTGCCTATAACGATCGCCGGATTGATAGAAATGCTCTTTCCGCAGACAACCGGAATCGCTGCTTCGGCAGTGGTTGTATTCTTGTCATCAGCAGGGGCATTAGTAGGATTGGGATTAGCCGATCCGGTAGGTTTTGCGCTTCCTGTCGGAGTAGGAGCTGCAGCAGTAACTGTAAGAGTACAGATCAATTTCTTCTCACCCTTTGTAACCGTGATAGTACAAGTACCGACTTTCTTACCTGTAACATAACCGTCCGAATCAACAGTTGCAATACTCTTATCGGATGAAGACCAGGTATAAGGCTTCGATCCGAGGACCGAGGAGTCGAGTTTTATCGTCTTGCCTACAGCAACGGTTGCGGTGGAATAATCATCCGTAATATCTGTTGCCGGAGTAGGTGTAGGAGTAGGAGTATCTGTAGGTTCGATCATTGTCGACGTTATTACCTTGACACTCCTGTCATACCTTAAATAGTAAGAATCAGGATATTCATCATAAGTTATTTCGTAATAAGTGCTGTATTCTTCTTTATTACCCTCATTGTATACCTTTAAGAGTTTACTGCTTGCACTGATATCGATCTTTTTTATATTATTTTGCTCACAAGTAAGATAATAAAGATTGTAACACTGCAACAGATTTAATGCCCCGATCTGGTTGCTGTTACACTCAAGACTTTCCAAAGAAGGACAATTAGAGAGATTAAGTTCACTAAGTTTATTATATCTGCAATCAACTTCACGCAACTTTGCAAGATTAATAAGACTTAATGAAGTTATCTCATTATCTTCACAGTTAAGCAGTTCAAGATCGGTAAGACCACCGACATCTATTTTTGTTAATTGATTTTTCCAGCAAGAAAAAAACCTGAGTTTTGAACAATTGCTTACATTAAGCGATGACAATTTATTTTTACAACAATACAGCTGCTCCAAACTCGTCATTTTGCTGAGATCCAAACTGGTCAAGTTGTCATTTTCAAGAAAAAGATATATAAGATCCTTGGGGTTCCCGAATTTCAAATTGATGAGTCTGGAGTCTGTACAACTAAACATAGTTAACTTATCATTTGCTGACAGATCCATGGATTTCAGTTGGGGATTTTTGTCGCATCTGATCTCGGTCAATTCCTTATTCTTGGAAAGATCTATTGATTCGATCAAAGTATCTTCGAACCCAAGTCTTAAAAGATCCGGATTTTGAGACAGATCAAGATTCTTGATCTTATTGCCTGAAATAAACAGATTAGCCAGCTCCGGATTATATTTTACATTTATCGAAGAAAGATTGTTTTTCTCAAGGTACACATTATTAAGCTTAGGGTTATGTGTAAGATCTGCTTCGCCTAACCCGCAGTTCTCAATATAGATATAATCGAGATTCGGAAGCAACTCTATCCCTTTCAATGTCTTTACATCTTTTTCGATCAAAGAGATCGAAGTTGCATATGATAATTCTTCTTCAGAAAGATACCCGAAATGTGTATCGTAAATATCATAAGTATCCATTAAATATTCTCTTAAATCCTTGCTGGGGAAATTTGTTTCGTCTATAGCCACCTCAGTAACAGCTGAAGCCTTCTCCCCCGACATTAATACAACTCCACTTACGACAAGCAGACACGCAGCCGCAGCTACAATGTCCTTGAACAATGTTTTTCTGTTTCTCATTTTTACTTACCCCCGTTTATGTATTTATCATATTTATAGAGCAATGTTACCATCTGGCGCCTCAGGCAGTTGCCATTGGGACGGAATGTACCATCGGAATATCCGACAAGTATATTCTTCTCGGTTGCCCTAAGAGTCGCCTTATAGAAATAATCCGTATCTGACACATCGGAGAACTTGTTCTTCTTGACCGAAGGTTCGGGTTTGCCTGCATATCTCCAAAGGAATGTAACCGCATGACGTCTGGCGCAGACAATATTCGGGCCAAAAGT
>JAGCSR010000048.1 GCA_017964005.1 Clostridiales bacterium | reverse complement strand
GCCTTAACAACAAGATAAAAGTAGCCAAGCGTGTTGGTTATGGTTACCGCAACGATGACTACTTCTTTATTCTTGTTCGTTATATTTCAATGCCACACAACTTTATGCTAATCCCAAGGAAAACGTGAAGAGCCAAAAAATCTGGTGACCTTACATTAGCCACGCCTTGAAAGTGTCAAAATCCAGCAGATTTATACTGATTATACATAGATTGATGCCAAATTTCATCTGAAAAACGCATCAGTTTATGCTATATCATGTTTCGATTATAGAGCAATGATATTTTACTTATTCACTCAACGCTACTTTACTTTCCGATGGTCATCAAAGACCTGATGATCATCATGAGTATCTCCGTTGCGAAGATCGCGCCCATGACGATACCGATGATCATAAAGACCTTGCCGAGCCACCTGAAAGACTTCGGAGATGTTCCCGTGATATCACCGTTCTGCCCGTTGATGAGAACACGGTAGATCTGGTTATTGTATTGGAAAGAAGTAACCCAGACCGGGGCAAGCACATACTTGGCCCGGACATTGGCATACTCAGGTTCGAACTTAAGATCGGCAACACAGTCCGCCACTTCTCTGTCCATGATGCCTCTCTTGATCATGCCTTTGATCTGATCCTGGGATGTAAGCCAGGCGGCATTGCCGTCTATGGTGTAACGCTCCGCCATGAATCCCGTCAGAAGATCGGGGTCGTACTTCTTGAGAAGGTTCATATTGAACTTGGATATTCCCTTCCAGAACCTGTCTCCGGCAAGACGCTGGGATGCTATGATGGTATTGTCCTTGATCCGAAGTTCGTACACTCCGGAACTCTTATGCCACTTGGTATATTGATCATCACCGGAACCGTAGGTCCTGCCGAACTTGCCGTAGTACGAAGAATAAGTATTCGCATCGAAAACCCAATACGGCACATATACACCGGTAAGTCCGCAGTATGTGGTCTTAGTCTTGAAGTCAGCGGGAGCAAAGCGGGCTTTGGCAATC
The DNA here is from genome assembly GCA_017964005.1 of Clostridiales bacterium. Classification (GTDB taxonomy): domain Bacteria; phylum Bacillota; class Clostridia; order Saccharofermentanales; family Saccharofermentanaceae; genus Saccharofermentans. Next base: position 13,269 of record JAGCSR010000048.1, on the reverse strand, counting down.
CAGTCGAAGAAGATCTTCTCGCCCTGTTCCCTGGTGACCACAAACGGCAGGATACCGGTAGGCTCGAGCATCCCGGTCTGGTCATCCGTCTCGTTAAGGGAGTTGGATCCACAATAAGGGCACAGCGACGATATGCCGGTTGCATGGATAACGAACTTACCGCCGCAGGTTCCGCACACGGCAACCTTGCTCTTCTGAAGATATTGAGCTCCTGCCGCATTATTCAGTTCTTCAAGGGAATAGCCTACTCCCGGCGGCTGGATCTGCTGATGCACTTCAACATTCCTGCCGCAAAATTCGCAGGACAGCCCGCGGGTCGCGGGATTGTACTTAAGTGTTGCGCCGCATGAAGGACACTTCTTATCCGTAGTGGTGATCTGTTCGCTCATAAGCCCCTCCTCATAAAAATAATCTTCCCTTACCAATAAGAAGATTACACTATCCTGATATATTCATCAATAGCGGAAGATCACTGCGGCTCCCAGGTACCCTTCTGGCGGATGCCTGTGGCAGCGGCTGTCATCTCCAAAGATATGATCTCATCTTCCGTGAGAGATACGTTCATCGCCTCAGCCAGTTTCTTCGCGTGGGAGGGTTTGGTGATGCCGACTATCGGGACGGCGCCTTTGCCCATGACCCAGAGGATCGGGATCTGGGACGGGTCGATCCCGTACTTGTCGGACAGCGCCTTCATATCTGACAGGAGCCCTTCGATCTTCCTGAATTTCCTTGCAGGGAAAGACAGGCCCCTCATGGAAAGAGTCGGGAAATGGTTTTGGGCGTTATAGTGTCCGGACAGGGCACCCTGCTCGAGTACCATATATGCGTAATATGTGATCCCTTCGGAATTACAATATTCTATTATCTCCTGCTGGTCGTTCCTTAAGAGACTGAAGTGGTTCTGGACGGCACCGAGCTTATGGCCTTCTTCTGCGAGGACCTGTTGAGCCTGTTTTATATGGGCAAGGGACACATTGGATGTGCCGATGGATCTGATCCGGCCTTCCCTGATGAGCGGTACCGCTTCCTTGAGATTGGCTTCGAGGTTATTGGGAACATGTATCCAGAAGAGGTCGGCAGCATCACGCTTAAGACGGGTCATGCTCCCTTCGAACGAAGATGTGAGAGCTCCGTCCTTAAATTTCTTCTGCGGAAAATATTTAGTGGATATAAAGATATCGTCGCGGTCTTGGATCAGTCCGCCCAGCAGTTCTTCACATGTACCCATGCCATAGACTGCGGCGGTATCCCATTTGAGAAAACCCAGTTCAGTTGCGAGGTTGAAAGATGCGCGAAGGCTTTCTTCATCGCGCTTGTTACCGAAGATCATTGACGAACCGTTAGAGCCTTTGCCCCAAGCCCAAGTGCCGATCATTATGTCAGACATTGCGATCTCCTGTTACATGCAAGCGGTGAGGCTTACATATATCTCCTTTCTGCGAGCAAAGTCAGAAAATCGATCCTGTCCAATTCCTTCTGATCTTCGGCCGAGAGGGACTTGACGGCCTGCTTCTCTTTCTTACGGTCCTTGTCTTCTTTGGCTTTGACCATTGTCTCACCCATAAGTTCTCACCCGCCTTAAAGACTGTTATCATTATTCTACCTTTTATGAGCCGATATTATATGTCATTGTTGTTTCAGTTGACCCCGATTCTGCAACACGGCGGAAATCATTCAAGATCATTCACAAAAAATAACCCTTGGCATTTTGCCAAGGGTTTTGTATTGACACGAAAGTTCAGTAATGGTAATTACTTCTTCTCCACCGGGTAATTAAAGGATGTAAGCAGGTCCTTAACAGCCTTGACACCGTCTTCTTCCATGCCCTCGATAACGAAGTACATGTTGCTGACACAGTAGAACCCCTTGAAGTGATCCTTGGAGTCAGCGGAGATGTAAGACAGGCATGCCTGGTAGTTATTGCCCTGGTTGATCTTGAGTCCCCAGTATTCCTTGGCGTCCTTGTCGGATGCGAAAACATAATATGTCAGGTATGCCTTGGGAGCATCATCGGTAAGACCCAATCCGACCACATACCAATCGAGGTCGTAGTTAAGTTCTTCTTTGCTGTCGTCAGTCTTCTTAAGCTCGAGCTTATAGTCCTGATAGACCTGGTAGTTCTCATCGGCTTTCCAGCCTAGATACTGTTCGCACGCTTTGACCATGTCATCCTTTTCGATCTTCGAAAAAGAAGTGCTGCATCCGGTAAAGGCCAGAAGTGTCGTGAATATGAGTATGGCGGAAATTGCCTTCTTCAATGATCTCATTTGAATTCCTCCGTTCTTTTCATCGCCGATAATTATACCACACACACCGCGCGGTTTACTCATATGGAAATTCCAGGACATTCCAATCGATATCACGGTACTTTATGACCTTCTTCTCCCTGTCCATGCTTACGAATTCCGCGTTGTCATGAAGAGGCTTGAACTTCTCGTCCGTTGCGGCAAAACGGCTCTTATCATAATCCTTCTTCCACCAGGACAAATCGTGCACCTCGAACCTGTCCCGGTCAAATCCGTCGCTGACCCGTTCGTCATCGGTCTGCATGAAGTATGTAAGGAACAAAGGCGCAGAAGGATCCCCGCTCCGGAGTGCCCATGTCGCATCAACATGATAACCCTTGCCGTCAATGACTACATATGTCCATTCATGATCCATGTTATCACCGTAACCCGAGACCGAGACAGCATCAACTCCGCACTGCATGAGCAGATATGCCAAAGAATCTGCTATCTCGCAGCAGATCCCGTTCTTTGAAGTAAGACAGGCGTAATTGCCAAATTCATCAATGTTGCTTCCGTCGATATCGCTGAAGTCATAAGAGAAATTCAAGGTCACATAATCATACATTGCCATGAGTTTCTCGAAGTCCGTATAATCCGAACGGACGGCTTCATTCACCATCCTGACTATCTCTTCTTCGAAAGTGCTTTGTCTTGCGGCAAAGCTTTCCTTGTCGATCTTATATTTCAGGCGACCGGTGCCGTCTTTATACCCGTCTCCCTTAACGAGTGTACACGCAGCCGGGAAGAAATCTCCCAATGTCACTTCATCGGTACACCACTTGTATGCAGCCTTATCCGAACACTCAAAGGTATCCTTGCCTTCGCGCATCGCATCACACATATTGTAGAAGGAATCCCACCACTCTTCCTTGACGACCTCGGACAAAAGTGACGAATGCACATGCGGATTGAATCCGTAGGGTTCGGGTTCCGGAGTCGGAGTGGGCGTGGATGTAGGAGCCAAAGTTTCGGCAGTTGTGACAGATGTAACATCAGCTGTCGTTACGATACTTTCCGATACCGCAATATCATCCTTCGGCTGCGTCATGCTGCATCCGGATATTGCCATGACTAATATCAATAATGATGATATTACTTTCTTCATATATCTTCCCTTCTGTCCTTGCTGCGCAGTATCATTATAGACCCTCATACCCCAGGGTGCGATTAAATTCTCATTACCTTGAAGAGCTTATGGCAACACTTTGTCTCTGTGATATAATTCCACTATGAGGATGTGGCAATAAAAGGGTCTTTACCGCCTGTTCAATTGTAGCAAAAGACCCTTGTATCATTGTAAGAAAAGTGAGGAATTCCTATGTTTTGCAGTAATTGCGGTAAACCCGTCGGCAATACGCCTTTCTGTTCCAATTGCGGTGCCAAGGTAAATCTTCCCCCCATGCCGTCAGAACCGGTCAAGGAGGAGACTGTTGAACCTGCTCCCGAGATAGCTCCGGCGCCCGAGATCGCGCCTGCTCCCGAGCCCATAGCCGCTGTTCCCGTTATAGAACCTGAACAGGATACGGCAGCCGAACCTTCACCTGAAGCAACGGCCAATGCAGAACCTGCAGCGATTGAAGTTCCTGAGACGGAACCCGCTCCCCAGATCCAGGCTCCTTCAGAACCTGCTTCCCAGGTTCAGGCTCCCGCAGCGCCCGCGCCTCAGGCTCAGATCCCCGTTGCGCAGAACACACCCGTCAATACCCCCAAGAAGAAATCCAAAGCTCCACTGATCATCATCCTCAGTGTCGTTGGCGCCCTCGTTCTGATCGGCGGAGGGATCGGTGCTTATTTCGGGTACCAGTACTATAACAAGGTCCAAAAATACGATAAGGCCAAAGAAGCTTTCGACAACGGACAATATGCTGAAGCTTATCAGGAATTCACGGAACTTGAAGACTACGAAGATTCCGAATACTGGGCTGAATATGCCGATGTCGAACTTAAGAGCGGCGACATCGATGAACTTATCGATGCCAAGAGATTCGATGAAGCGATAAACCAGCTGCAGATCAGAGCTGACTTTTTCGGAAGCGAAGCAGAAGGCCGCAAAGCCAAAGCTCTCATCAGTGAGTGTGAGACTGCCGAGGCCGCTTTCAGCGCAATGGATTCCCGTAGCTACGACCTGGCACTGATACAGTTCGGAGCGCTTGACACTCTCAAGGATAAGTATTCATATGAGATGAGCCTTTGCAAAGCTTATGGAAGTCTTTTCGAGGCAAAGGATAACAACGACTGGACCGGGATAATCGCGCAGCTCTACGGTTTCCAGACTCAGGATCTCGACCTCGCCTTCCTTGCCGATCCCAAGACAGACGAAGCCAAGCTCGTGGCAGATCTTTATAACGGCCAGACCGAAGACATTGATTCCGTGGCTGCTGTTATCAACCCCATAGACAGTGAACAGGCCGAACTTAAGGACTACGCGATCAAGGGTCTTAAATACGATCAGGCTGTCAAGAAGGCACAGGATGCTCTCGATAACCCGACCGAGCAGAAGACCGAAGACATGATCGCCATCTTCCAGGATCTCGGCGATTTCATGGATTCAGCAACCTACCTCGACACATTCACCAAGAAGAAGGAAGAGAACGAGAAGCGCAAGAAGACATACGAAGAAGCAGAGAATTACTTTAATAACGGCGAATACTACAAAGCCAAGATCGCATACGACTCCCTGGGCGGATATATGGATTCCAAAGATAAGTCAGCCCAGTGCGAACAGTCCCTCCCCGAGAACGGTTCAATGAAGATCAACTACGGCAAGGGCGTTACCATGAAGGTCGTGGCTCCTTCCGGATCCAATGTCTTCATGAAGTTCTACGATGCAAGCGGCAACGCCGTCGCACAGATCTTCATCAGAGCAGGCAAGAGCGCCAAGGTCAAGCTGAAGGCCGCAACCTATACCATCAAGGTCGCTTACGGCGATACGTGGTACGGTGATATCGATATGTTCGGTGCAGCGGCAACATACAGCCAGCTCAAGAACGGTTCCAGCACCGACTTCAAGCTCAAGAAGAACTACACCTACACGCTGAGGCTCCTGGCATCGACCACAGGCAACGTCGGCGCGGACGCAGTTCCCGGCGGAGCAGACGGAATGTAAAACATCCAAGAAAAAATACAAAAAAGGCTGTCCTGTGAGACAGCCTTTTTTCGTAATGTCAGATCAGTATTCCCCTGTTTGTAATGAAAGTATGATCGGCTTATTTACAGGATCAAGTTCTTCTTCGGAAGGAAGATCATTCAGATCGAAAAAGCGCTGTTCCGTAATTTCTTCCTCCTGGACTTTCATCTCGCCGCTCCACTCCCTGCAGATATACATCACGGCAGCAGCATATACTTCATCGCCGTTGGGATAGATATAGTGTGTCTCCTTACCGGACTCCGTAGCACATATTTCCAGCTTGCCTGCAGTAAGACCGGTCTCCTCGAAAAGTTCCCGTCTGGCACATTCTTCGAAACTCTCACCGAGTTCCATCGACCCGGCCGGCAGTCCCCAAAAACCGTTGTCTGCCCGCTTCTGAAGCAGCACCTCATTCCGGTCATTTATTACGATAACACCGGCAGCGGCCATAATTATCGGACGGTGTCCCAGTTCTTTCCTAAGATCCATGATATATCCCATATACATACCTCTTATTTTTCTAAATACTGTATCGGAACGCTTTTTGTGAGCCAGACACCGTTGACAGAACAATAAAACTTATATCCGTTCCGATAGGTTAACGTTTTGTTCATACCTAACAGTTGTGGTCATGAAAAGCAGATATTATATCTCCCCCTGTATTAATGACATACAATCATTGTCCTGATCTCAAATGGTAAGTTCCCAGATATCTTTACTTCTTTATCTTCAGGATAGAATCTGGTACTCATAACATATCTTCCCTTATAGGCGAACACTTCAATACTCGAACAATCGCATATCACTCGAAGATCTTCTATCGAACCTGTCTTGATCTTTCGCTCTTTCCGTCCGTATCCTGATGTGCCACAGCCAAGATTTAAGATCAGAACCTCACCGTCGTTTCTGATCCATACATCATCTATCTTGAGGAGGAACTCTCCGTCAACTGAAGGAACAGTAATATCACAAGGAAGTGAAGTAAGCTTAGTCTGCCCCTCTTCCACATATTCAGACTCTCCAAAGAGTTCGGAAACAATCACAGGTTCCTGCCTGATATATCCGTTAGGATCCAACGAGAGTCTCCTGGGCAATGTCAGACAATGCTGCCATCCGAGTTCAACAGTAGGATTGGAATAAGCGCTGTCACCTATCCCCATCCAGCCTATCAGAATCCTGTCACCATTCCTATCTACAAATGTCTGTGGCGCATAGAAATCGAATCCGTAGTCGAACTCTTCAAAATCACAAAGCTCTTCCCCAACAACCTTAAAGTATCCAGAGCTGAACACATTCTGATAACGATATTCTTCGTGTTTAAGGCCTTGAGGTGATACTCCAAGGAACTTCTTGCCTTCTACTTCAAACAGGTCAGGGCACTCCCACATATACCCGAAGTCATCTACAGACATTGCCTTCACATAAGTCCAATGTTCAGGATCCGATGCTTCATAGAAGAGAACACACCCTCTGTCATCTAAAGTTCTTGCTCCGAGAACCATCTTCCATTTCCCGTCTTCTACCCAAACCTTAGGATCTCTTACATGACAGGAACACCATTCAGGGTAGTCACTGTTCCGAAGGATTACACTCTTGGGACTCATTGTCCTTCCATCTTTGGTAGTTACATGTATCTGATTAGCTTCTCTGCCGGAAGTCACATAATCGTAGTCACCTTCAAGTTCTACATTGCCTGTATAGAAGAGATGTATTATACCATCTACAACCACCGCAGATCCTGAGAAGACGCCTGTACTGTCTTCAGGGATATCAGGGGACATAACTACACCCGTGTATTCCCAGGACTTGCCGTCATCCGAACTCTCAAAATGACCCCAACAACGTAGTCCGCTGCCATCAGCAGCCTCGGGAGTGTACTGGAAATACACATGATACTTCCCATCGGCGTAACAAAGACCATTCGGATCGTTCATCCACCCGGCCTCAGGTTCGAGATGTAGTTTTTGTCGCCAACGATTAGACATCTCTATGCCCTCATCTCCTTTGTTCTAATATCTTTCTGAAGCCGCTTTTCGCTTATCTCCTCAATTCCCCTCTCCCTACTCCTGATCTTCATGTATCCTGCCTTCCTTTATACCCTCAGGAGATACCGTGAAGTATATCTGGATGCCGAAGTATCCGTCATCTGCGGTATAGTAAACATCGAAGGTCTCGTAGTCTACTTCTCTTTCCTGACCGTTTGTCATGTATCTTACTATAAAGTTCGGATTGCCAAACTCATCCGTCTCACTGTAGACTATGGTATCGTCATCAGGAGTTATGTTGATAGCTATTATATACTGGCCGTCTTCGTCGACCTTATCCACATCACCCCATGTGCCGTCCATGAGCTTGACTTCCGTTACCTTATAGGGTGCGCCTTCAGGAAGCTGGATGTCGGATATCGTGATCGTCTCACCCTTGCCGGGTAGTTTGTAGGAGAAACTTACCGTATCGATAACCTTGAGCCATACGGCTTTCAAAGTGGTATCTTCGTTGCAGGTGATGTTGTCCCATCCGCTTCCGTCCGTGGCTTCCCACGCTTTGAAGCTCCAGAATGAACTGCCTTCCTTGACCATACCGAGATCCGGCATCTTCTGATCGTATCTTAAGATCGTGCCTTCAGGGACTTTCAATGCATCGGGGGCCTGTCCGTGACCCTGGCTATCGTAGGTCAGTGTCACATCCTTGGGGGTTCCTAGAGTAAACTTGAATGCTGCGGACATGGTGCAACAGCCGTCGGCATAAGTTACTGTTGCAGGCTTAATCGGGGTCTTCGTACCGATGGTAAGCTTGAAATCGTCGGGGACAACATGTCCAATGGTTGTGACCGTATATTCAAGATAGTAGACTTTGTTGTCGGCAAATTCGGTGTCGTCCGTCTGGAACTTTGCAGTTCCTGCTATATAGGATCTGTCCAACGAATCCTTTTGGACCGTTGCCTTTACTATGGCTTCTTCCGTATCCTTTATGCTAGCTCCCGCAGAAGGGGTCCCGACCTGAGGATCGAAGGAATCTAATTCAGGGCCTCCCGCCAATTCCTTGAGGTATACGACTGAAGATTCGAACTGATGGGAGACGACGAGTCTTTTGACCTGAGCTGCAAACGTCATGAAAGGAACAAGTTCCGCATTCTCGGCTTCGCCTGCCGCCTCGAGTTCATCCAGGGGAACCAGGATCGGGGCTGCGAGTTTAAGAAGACCGAAGACTTCGCTTTCGTCTAAGGTTATGGTTATGTCACCGCTCTTTAGTACATCGGAGAGGAGCCTCGTTGCCTCGAGGTAGTCTGCGTCGGAGTTGTCTTTCTGGGCAGATGCCAGGTGCTTCATGACGTCGCTTAAGTCGTTCATGCGGGAAGTTATCTCGTCCGTATTGAAAGTGCTGTTCTTGTCACTGAAGATATCTCCCATGAGCTTTACGAAGATATCCTGATAGACGTAGGTCATGGTGACCTTGTTGCCTGAAGAGTCGGTGAATTCATCCTTGAATTCTTTGGTGTAGTCAGATCTTGTGGCGATCCTGTCGGACATAACCTTTACTATCTGTTCAGACTTCTTCTTGGCATCCAAGTCTGATTCTTCCTCGAAGATCTCTGCTGCAGGGCTGCCGGAGAGCTTAAGGAGTTCCGGGAACTTAGCCTTGGCTTCATCTGAATTTATAAGATGCCTTACACCGTAGGTGGTCATGCCCCACGGGGGTACCATGGTAACGATATCGTCATCGCAGTAGTAGTTATGGATATATGCGTACTTGGTCTCGTTGTCCTCTATCTTGGATCCTTCTACCGTGGCGGGGGACTCAAAGGTATAGGCATAGATCTGATTCATGGGGTCTTTTGCTTCAGATCCGAGCCTTGCCGCAAGGATATTGGCGATAGCGCCGGCGCGGCTGTGACCCGTTATCCATAACTTTACCTTGTTGCCTGTGCCTAAGGCCTTTATGCCTTCCACCATCTTATCCACAGCCTTGGAGAAGCCGTAGTGTTCCGCCGTCTCCTCGGGGCCGTTTACGGTGAAGTTCTGCTGCCAGCCTTCGCTTTTTACGATGCTGTCGAATGAATAGCTTTGAACAACTATTGCTATAAGGTCGTACTTGTCGCGGCCCTGGCCGATGGTCTTCTTGCCCCAGGTGTAGTTAAATCCTTCCGGATCGTCTGTATCGAATCCCGTAAGCCCGGTCTCTTCGAATCCTATATCTTTGAGGAACTTGATGCCCTTGCTGTCTTCTGCTTCCACTGCCGATGCCGCAAGCTGCATGGACGCCAGGGCAAGCTCGTTGTTCTGTTGCTCGGCTCCCGCTGCCAGGAACCATTCGTCCGCGTAGTAGAAACTGTCCTTTATGTAGTTGCCGGGAGCATAGGTGGTCGCTATATCCGTATACCCATAGATGTAGTTCATGGTATATACTTCGATCTGCGGCTTCCTGTTGACGAGGATTATCGCTGTTACTGCGGCGGCTATTGCCAGAGTTGCCGCGATCGCCGAACATATTACGATTATCTTTGTTTTTTTACTCATGGCTCAGGCTCCTTGGCTTTTCGGATATTTTAACACGAGCCCGGGCCATTTGTCTTATCGTCAGTAGTATATGCCGTCCCAGTAGTGTTCCGTGATGAGTTCTCCCGTATGGGCATCTATGGTTACAAGGCTGAATCTGTCGATGGTGAATTCGTAGTAGAGCCTGCCCTGCCCGTCTGCTTTGAGAAGGTATGTTCCCATGGGAAGATATCCTGCATCGTGTGAAGATCTGGATACTATCTTACAGAGTTCTTCTTCCGGCATGAGGTTTGTCTTATCCGGGTCGGACCTTCTGAACTTGGCGATGTTGTAATCCCAGACATAACCTGTCTGAGGGTCGTAGATTGCCATCATCTCGGCTTCTTCGAAGATTATGCCGTCCATTATCATCTTGCCGAAGAACCTGTATTCATCTTTGTATTCGGATTCCAGGATCGTATAGACGAAGAGATCGTCGTGAAGGTCCTTGTCGGCCTCGGTGAGCCGGGAGATTATATATTCCTGATACTCCGGTTCTATGTTACGGTACTTGAAGATATAATCCGGGTAGTATGTATGCTCACCTATCTTAATGAGGTTGGCCGGATTGAACACATAGTAGGTCGCTTCGGTTCTTTCTGTTTGGGATTCCGATGTAGTATCTATTGCACCGGCGGTGTCGTGATCTTCTGTTTCTTCTTCTCCTTCTGATTCAGTATCTTCCTTGATGATGTCTGTCAGGTTGATCTGGGATACTTCGGGCAGACGGATCTCGTCTTCGGTGTTTACCTTCATGCATGCCGCAAAGTTTGCTGCGGTCGCTATGGTCAGGATCAGTGCGGTTATCGTCTTAGATATGTCAGTCATAGTTCTTATACCTCCCTATGTTATTAATACAACCTTACGGGGAATATTGTTGCAAAAGTTGGGGTCTTCGGGCGGAAACAGCGGCTTATCTTTGCTTGACAAACCGGGAGGAGATCACGGGTTGCGATCGATCGGATCCTTCCTTTCACCGGGATGCAATTCGATGACAAACAGCATATACGGATGAAGGATTATGTACAATCGTCCTTGATAATCTGACAAAACCCGATCCTAACGGATATGTTTGGAAGTATTCCAGCCATAAAATGCGGGAGTGTGCTGATAAATTATTGAATGATCCTTTGTGGGATGGAAAATCGTTTATGGATATCCAAAAAGATGTAACTTGGAAAGACTTTTAAAAAAACAGCCGGAGCATTGGCCCCGGCTGTGTTTTGTTTTGTCGGTAATCTCTTAGGATTACTTGCGGGATATAGCCGCTTGCGCAGCCGCCAAACGTGCGATAGGTACGCGGAAAGGTGAGCAGGATACATAATCCAGACCGATCTCGTCGCAGAACTCAACGGACGTGGGATCGCCGCCGTGCTCGCCGCAGATACCGATGTGGAGGTTGGGGTTAACACCCTTACCTAAGTCGATAGCCATCTTCATGAGCTTGCCGACACCATTCTGATCGAGTCTTGCGAAAGGATCGGACTCGAAGATCTTGGAATCGTAGTAAGCATCCAGGAACTTGCCTGCGTCGTCACGGGAGAAACCGAATGTCATCTGGGTAAGGTCATTTGTACCGAAGCAGAAGAATGCAGCTTCCTTACCGATCTCGTCAGCTGTGAGAGCAGCTCTCGGGATCTCGATCATGGTGCCTACCTCGTACTTGAGGTCAGAACCGGCTGCAGCGATCTCAGCGTCTGCTGTCTCAACTACAACTGCCTTAACAACCTTGAGCTCCTTAACGTCGCCGATGAGAGGGATCATGATCTCAGGCTCGATGTTCCAGTCGGGATGATTCTTCTTAACGTTGAGAGCAGCACGGATAACAGCCTTTGTCTGCATCTTTGCGATCTCAGGATATGTAACTGCAAGACGGCATCCTCTGTGACCCATCATGGGGTTGAACTCGTGGAGGGAATCGATCATGATCTTGATCTCTTCTACTGTCTTGCCCTTGGAATCTGCAAGCTTCTTGATGTCTGCTTCATCTGTAGGAACGAATTCGTGAAGCGGGGGATCCAGGAAACGGATAGTAACAGGATATCCTTCGAGAGCCTCGTAGAGAGCTTCGAAGTCGGACTGCTGCATAGGAAGGATCTTGTCGAGAGCTTCTTCTCTTTCCTCTACGGAATCAGAGCAGATCATCTCACGGAATGCGTCGATCCTGCCGTCACCGAAGAACATGTGCTCTGTACGGCAAAGTCCGATACCCTCAGCGCCGAGCTCACGTGCCTTCTTGGCATCAGCGGGTGTGTCGGCATTTGTTCTTACCTTGAGTCTTCTGAACTCGTCAGCCCAAGCCATGATGCGGCCGAACTCACCTGCGATGGTAGCGTCAACTGTAGGGATGATACCGTCGTAGATCTTACCTGTGGAACCGTCGATGGAGATCTCATCACCCTCGTGGTATTCCTTACCGGCCAGTGTGAACTTCTTGTTAGCTTCGTCCATAGCGATGTCGCCGCAGCCGGATACGCAGCACTTACCCATACCACGTGCAACAACTGCAGCGTGGGATGTCATACCGCCACGAACTGTCAGGATACCCTGAGCAGCCTTCATACCTTCGATATCCTCAGGAGATGTCTCGAGACGTACGAGAACGACCTTCTTGCCCTGAGCCTTCCAAGCCTTAGCGTCTTCAGCTGTGAATACGATCTGGCCGCAGGCAGCTCCGGGGGAAGCACCGAGAGCCTGAGCGATAGGAGCTGCGCTCTTGAGTGCAGTAGCGTCGAACTGAGGGTGGAGCAATGTGTCGAGGTTTCTGGGGTCGATCATTGCAACTGCTTCTTCCTTTGTTCTCATGCCTTCGTCAACTAAGTCACAAGCGATCTTGAGGGCAGCCTGAGCTGTTCTCTTACCGTTTCTTGTCTGGAGCATATATAGCTTGCCGTGCTCAACGGTGAACTCCATATCCTGCATGTCGCGGTAGTGGTTTTCGAGGATGGAGCAAACTTCCGTGAACTGCTTGAATGCCTCAGGGAACTTCTCTTCCATCTCAGCGATCTTCATAGGTGTACGTACGCCGGCAACAACGTCCTCACCCTGAGCGTTTGTAAGGAACTCACCGAAGAGGCCCTTTGCGCCTGTAGCAGGGTCACGTGTGAAAGCAACACCGGTACCGCAGTCATCACCCATGTTACCGAAAGCCATGGACTGAACGTTGACAGCTGTACCCCAGGAATAAGGGATATCGTTGTCACGACGGTAAACGTTTGCACGGGGGTTGTCCCAGGAACGGAAGACCGCACGGATTGCTTCGTAGAGCTGAACCTTCGGGTCGCTCGGGAAGTCTTCGCCGAGCTGTTTCTTGTACTCG
>JAGCSR010000047.1 GCA_017964005.1 Clostridiales bacterium | reverse complement strand
TGAAGTAATAATCGCCCTTCTTGACATCCGTAAACTTAGTAGTCTTGGCTGAAGGCGCAGGCTGCCCTGCCAGTCTCCAAAGGAATGTTACCATCTGAGCGCGGGTACATTCATTGCCGGGCTTAAACGAAGTCTGGTTATCGTAACCTTTGACCACACCGGAATCGGAAAGGCAATATGTGGGTGCATACCAGAAATCGGAATTAGCTGTTACGTCTTTATAGAGAACAGTAACATGTGTCAGCCATTCTCTTGTCTTATTTGCAGTAACTTCCTTGATATCTGCTTTGCCGGTCTTCTTCGCTTCAACTGCGATCCTGTATGTTATATCTCCCGACTTGCTTTTTACCGTCTTCACCTTCGCCTTCAGGATCGATGAATCAGATGAAGATGCAGTGACCTTGTAGCCCCTGTTGCCGTATTCGAACTTCTGTCCGCAGCATAATGTAATACCTTGGGTAACCCGGTCAGGATCGAAAGTCAGATATTCGAGATCCTTACAATTACTTACATCAAGTTCATTCACTTCGGTAGAGAAAACATCCACATGCTTTAACCTGGTATTTTTCTGAAGGTCGATCGAAGTCAGCTCATAACTTTTGATATATAATTTTTCGAGTTTGGTGCAGCCCGAAAGATCTATGGATTTCAAAGTAGAATCATCAATGGAAAGATCTATCAGGGCAGTATTCTTTCCCAGTTTTATCGAGGAAAATTCCTTGCTTGTCACAATCCCCAGAGTCTTTAATCTTGTGTTCTTTGTAAGATCAAGCGACTTAAGCTGATTACTGTATATTACAAAGGATTCCAGAGCAGTATTTTTCGACACATCAAAAGATGAGAATTGAGCATTACCGGTCAGTAAAATATCCTTGATCTTCTTGTTGTTGCTGACATTAAGTGACTTAAGGTTGTTGCTTTCGATCCATATGTATTCAAGATTGGCATTCTTGGAAACATCCAAAGTTTCAATATCTGATCTGATCGACACCATTTTCAGTTTGCTGACTTTGCTAAGATCACAATATGTAAGTTTTTCGCTGTCAAAATAAAGGTTCTCAACTGATGTCAGATATTCAATACCTTTAAGATTGGATACCTTATCAGACTTAAAAAAGCTTAAATGATCGATTTCCTTAATTTCACCGGATGACAGATATCCGTTAACGTCAAGATCAAAATAGTTTTTCAGGTAAGCCCGGAAAGCTGCATCCGGAAAATGAGCCTCATCGATCTTAATCCCGGAAGCGGCTGTTGCGGTAACCGCAGGAACCATAGCGATCCCTATGGCCGCAGCAAAAACAGACACCAACAATTTAGTAAACTTCATTATCAGTTCTCCCCCGTTCTGACATAATGCCTTACACAGAAAGTTACGCCGGCAATGCTTTCGATCGGAGGCTCCTCGGATTCCAGACGCCAGTCAAGCCTCTCGTCGAGATTCGGGAAAAACGCATCTGCCATATATTCATTCTGGATATAAGTGATTATCGCCTTATCACACCTGTCGAGAAGAAGCTTATAGGTCATCTCTCCGCCTATTACATAGACTTCATCGTCAACTGTCGCAAGATACTCATCGAGTTCCTCAACGCTGTGAACGATAACGGCGCCTTCCTTCTCGAAAGTCTCATCCCTTGTAAGTATTACATTCGTCCTGTTCGGCAGGAGCCTCTCATCCTTATAGGTCTTAAGAGTCCTTCTGCCATAGACTACCGTATGTCCGGATGTATATTTACGGAACACTCCCTTCTGATCCTCCGGAAGTGATACGAGAAGTTCCCCGTCGTATCCGATACCCCAATTCATGTCAACTGCCGCGATAGCGATCATAATGATTCCCCCTTTCAACCGCCAAACATAGTTGTAAAATATCCCGAAGAAGAGAGAGGCTCACCCTCATCTGCCAGGTGTCTTGCATCACCGAAGACCTGAACACGGAACGACGCATAGTCCGGGTCACGCTCCTCGGTCCCGATTACGGTTATACCTGTCGGAGCGCAAAAGAATCCCTGCCACAGTGCGGGGGCCGCGATCCCCGTAAGGTATCCCGTCAGGACGGACATCAGACCGAAGTGGCAGAAGAGGACATAATTACCGTCATTATGCTCCCTGACCCTGTATACTCCGCCTTCCATCCTGTCATATCCCAAGCCCGAGAGGAACTTATCAAATTCCCGGGTAACGTCATCCAGATGCTGCCTGATCTGTCCTGTACTCATGACATCGGAATCAGCCCAGGTATTCCTGTCATGAAGTTCATCGTTCGGACAAAAGTACTCGGGATAAAAATCCCAGGCTATAGTCTCTTCTCCCGTATCCGGATCTTTTATCCTGTAATAGAATTCCTGAAGCCAGTCATATTGTACGGCTTCCATTCCTGTATCCTTAAGGCAGATCGCGCAGGTCTCCTTCGCTCTTCCCAGAGGCGATACGAAACATCCGGCAACATCCCAGGTCTTAAAACGCTTGGCTAAAGCTTCAGCCTCTCTTCTGCCTTTCTCGGTAAGAGAATCCGTTACATAATCCGGATCTCCGTGTCTTACGATTATAAGCTTCATCTGCGAGATTATCCCCTTCCGTCAGACCGCTACAGGTATTCCCTTGACCTTGGGTCCGTATTCATAGTTTTCGAGCCTGATATTATCAGTTGTGAATTCATAGAAATCGGTAATGCCTTCGTCTATAACGAGCTTAGGAGCCGGGAATGTAGGTCTTGCGATAACTTCTTCAACTATCGGAACATGTCTGTCGTAAACATGAGCGTCTGCGATAACATGGACAAACTCTCCAACCTCAAGTCCCGCGCACCTTGCCATAAGATGGGTAAGGACTGCATACTGGCATACATTCCATCCGTTGGCAACGAGCATATCGTTGGAACGCTGGTTAAGTATGGCATTGAGCTTATTGCCGGTAACATTGAATGTCATGGAATACGCACAAGGATACAGGTTCATCTCATGCAGGTCCTGATGGACATATATATTCGTGAGGATCCTTCTGGATGAAGGGTTGTTCTTAAGATCATAAAGAACTCTGTCAACCTGGTCCATCTGACCTTCCTTATACTGATGCTTGACTCCGAGCTGATATCCGTAAGCCTTGCCTATAGATCCGGTCTCATCTGCCCAGGCATCCCAGATGTGAGTTGAAAGATCATGAACATTGTTGGACTTCTTCTGCCAGATCCACAGGAGTTCGTCAACGGCACCCTTGAAATTAATGTACCGCTGGGTAAGCATGGGAAACTCTTCTTCTAGGTTGTATCTGTTAACGATACAGAACGCCTTATATGTATATGCAGGAGTTCCGTCCTCCCAATGAGGTCTTACCTTCTCGTTCTCGGTCGTATAACCTGAAGCAAGGATAGTCTTGATATTGTCGATAAAGATATCATCAGCTCTGCTCATATAGGTCTCCTCACAAAAAACATGATAAGGAGATTATAACATTTATAGGCAGATTCATCACAAATAAAAAAGCCCCGAAAGCTTATGACTTTCAGGGGAAGATAAGATCTTGTCTTTCGATGGGTCCGATCGGACGCTCTATCTTCTCGGTAAACATCTCCACCTTCTTGGGGCTCCAGTCGGGATCCCAGTTCGTGCAGAAATCACACTTGCACTTCTTAACGCAGGAGAAATAATTACCTCTGCAGTATCCGCAGTCAACATAGTTGATAAAGGCTCTTGAATATCCGGTAAAACCTCTTGAATTAAAATAGACCATATGACAGTCTATCTTCTTTGCAGCTACAAGCCTTACGGCTTCCACTATAGCCCATTCCGAATCCAAAGATCTTGCCTTGTAGCATTCGTGCCTCTTCTGGTTTACCGCGTGGAACTGGTTGGGACGCAGGACCGTCTTGGTGATGGTCTTGGTCGGCCATCTCTTGCAGTTGATCCTGTTAAGGACAACACAGGCAATCATCGTCTTATCGGTAATATCATCCTTACAGAAAGCCCCCTCGCCTTCGATGACACGGGCAAAGAGCTCGAACTCCTTAACCTTCATACCGCAGGCTCTGGCTTTGACTTCCGAAGAGAAATAATAACGCTGCTCATCTGTCGAATACTGCCACATAAGATCCCAGTTACGAAGAGTCTCTTCGCTGGGTTTCTTATCTTTGCCGCTATATTCGATGACATCATAATCACGATCGAAAGCCAGCGCCGCAACACCGTCTAACGACATGCACGAAAATACAACCGCAACAGCAAGTATTATTGCCGTGATCTTGTATCTTAAAATAACAAACCTCTTTCCGACCTGCAGGATATCCCGCAATAAGCCAGTCTGACATATTTTCGTGCCACGATTATACAAGGGTCGGAACAAGATTTCAACAAAAACAAACATATGGTCACATATTTGTAAAGATATAAAGCAATAAAAAACCGCAGGATCTTAACGATCCTGCGGTTTCTGGTCGGAGTGACGGGACTTGAACCCACGACCTCTTGCTCCCTAAGCAAGCACTCTAGCCACCTGAGCTACACCCCGCTGACTTATATTGCACCGGATCTGAAATAAATGGTCGGAGTGGCGAGACTCGAACTCGCGGCCTCTTGCTCCCGAAGCAAGCACTCTACCACCTGAGCCACACCCCGGAGTCTTTCCAAATCACAGGCTAAATTATAATAGTACAAGAAACGAAATAATGCAAGTGTTATCTAACAGCAGGTATCAAGGGGGCTGCCTCAATCGATTTGAGACAGCCCCTTAAGATCGTTATAGATTTGTTTGGAAGATTACTCGGCAGGTTCCTCTGCGGGGGCTGCTTCTTCAGTAACTGCTTCTGCAGCTTCCTCTACAGGTGCTGCCTCTTCTGCAACAGCGGGAGCGGCTTCCTCAACGGGAGCAGCTTCCTCTACAGGTGCTTCAGCAACCTCAGCAACAACTTCCTCTGCTGCCTCTGCAGGCGCCTCTACAGCCTCAGCGGGAGCTTCAGCTGCAACCTCCTCTTCTTCCTCAAACTCAGGCTCTTCCGGAGGATTGATGGGAGCGATATCCTTTATGGATACGGAGATCCTTCTTCCCTCGGGATCGACCTTGATAACTCTTGCGCGGACAACATCACCCTTGTTAAGGACTTCAGAAGGATTGTCGAGTCTCTTATCGGAGATCTGGGAGATGTGGCAGAGCGCATCGATACCGGGCTCGAGCTCGATAAATGCACCGAAATCACAGATCCTTACGACCTTACCTTCAACAACAGAACCTTCGGGGATCCTCTCCTCGATGTTGTAGTAAGGATCGTCTTCTTCCTTCTTGTATCCGAGAGAGATCTTCTTGGACTCCTTATCGAAGCTCTTTACATAAACTTCGATCTCATCGTTGACCTTGAGAACATCAGAAGGCTTCTGATTGCGGACCCATGTGATCTCGGAAACGTGAACGAGGCCGTCAACGCCGCCGATGTCAACGAAAGCACCGAACTCAGGCAGGGACCTTACGATACCTGTATATCTCTTGCCGACTTCGATATTGTCCCAGATGTTTGCAGCCTTTGCAGCCTTCTCGCGGGCAGCCAGCTGTCTGTGGGATCCGGAGATCCTCAGACGGTTCTTCTCTGTCTCAAACTTAGTGATAACTACTTCAAGCTCCTTGCCGATGTAGGATTCGAGATCCTTAACTTCGCCGAACTTGATCTGAGACTTATGGATATAGACCTCAACACCGTGATAGGAACCGATAAGTCCGTCCTTAACGGTGCGGATTAGCTTAAGCGTAACGGGGGTCTTGTTGTCGTATGCTTCCTTGACCTCGCCCTTGTACTTCTCGTAGTCAACTGCGGTCATGGACAGATCGATATCCTTGCCCTGATCAGTGTTACGAACCTTCTTGACTACAACCTTAACCGTCTTGTGCTCTGCAATAGCAGCGTCCAAGTCGATCTCGTTCTCACCCTGGAATTCTTCGATCGGAATCTTACCTTCGGATTTGTCATGAACGTCAACGTAAACGTAATCAGCATCTGCCGAAGTTATTTCTCCTTCCACGACAGCTCCCCTTCTGATCTGAGAAATGCTGTTTACGTAATCTGTGAACTCATTGCCTGAGCTCTCTTCCGGGATCTGCTGCCCCTCGATGTTCTTTGCGTCTTCTTCGTTCATTGTTTGAACAACCTCCAAAATGATATCTTCCGGCGTAGAAGCTCCCGCCGTAATGCCGACTGTGTCAGAAGGCTTCACGAGACCTGCGTTAAGCAAATCCCTGAGCTCGTCAGCATCACTGATGAGATACGTTCTCGCACAACGACCGGAACAGACTTCCATAAGCTTTCTCGTATTCGAACTGTGGGAAGATCCGATGACCAGCATCACATCTGCACGGTCTGAAATCGAGGCCGCTTCTTTTTGCCTATTTTCAGTCGTAATACATATTGTATCAAAAACAAGATTATTTGCAATTTTATTTTCTACACTTGCACAGATTTTTTTAAATCTCTCTGTCGAAAAAGTAGTTTGGGATACGAGAACCGCCGAATTTAAAGGGAATTCCAGCTTTTCGAGGTCTTCTGCAGAAGATATAACAGCGACCTTAATATCTGGAAACCCTTCCGTCTGGCCGCATATTCCGGTGACCTCGGGGTGCCCCGGGGTTCCGCAGACGATTATATTGTGACCTTCGGATGCCGCTGCTTCGACTATCTTATGGATCTTCTTTACAAACGGGCACGTACAGTCAGTAATAATACATTCCTTATCTTTAAGGATCTCGATGGCTGACTTGGGAACGCCGTGAGCACGGATCAGGACCTTCGAACCCGAAGGAACGTCTTCAGCTTTGTCAACGATAACAAACCCTGCCTGCTTAAGCCTGTCCATGACTATGGCGTTATGGGTAAGTTCGCCCAGCATTACGAGCTGTCCGGAAGATCCGGAGTCTGCCATATCAAACGCAGTGGCAACGGCGTTCTTGACGCCGAAGCAGAATCCCGCGTCCCTGGCACATATAACCGGCATCAGGCGTCCTCGTTGATATGGGACAGCAGGAATTCGCGCGTCCCCTCGATAGTATAAAGATCAGTGTCGATCACGATAGCTTCGGGAACCTGAACAAGAGGTGAGAATTCCCTGTTGGAATCCTGCTCATCCCTGTATTCGATATCTCTTAAGACTTCTTCGTAAGACTGGGAGAAATCCCCTTTCTCCTGAAGTTCCGCAAGCCTTCTCTCTGCTCTTGTGGAAGCCTTGGCAGTTACATAGAACTTGTACTTGGCATCAGGAAGAACGTTGGATGCGATATCGCGTCCGTCAAGAACAAAACTCTGATGACGGGCTATGTCACGCTGCATATCTACCATGGCGGTTCTTACGACAGGAAGCGCGCTTATGTCGGAAGCGGCAACGGATACTTCGGGAGTCCTGATCTGACCTGTTACATCCTCACCGTCCAAGATCATGTGCTGAACTCCGTCGATAAACTTTACTTCGAGCTTCATCTCGCCCATCATGCGCTTGACTTCAGCCGGATCCTTCGGGCTGATCCTGCGCTTGATGGCTGCAAGACCGCAGGTCCTGTACATAGCGCCGGTATCAAGGTACATGATGCCGAGTTCCTTTGCCACGCCCTTTGCCAGGGTGCTCTTGCCTGAACCTGAAGGTCCGTCGATAGCTATCTGATATGCACTCATGTTATGTTCTCCTTATGATCAGACTTTTCGATTCCTATTATACACCCGTGTTACTCATCTGTGTCCTTGCGGTCGTTGCCGGTCTCATAGACCTTGAACTGCGCCCACATGGTTTCCAAAGATTCCAATGAACCCTTGATATGGTCTTTCCTGCTCATTCCCAATGCCACGAGGAGCGCATTGATCAGTGACAGCGGAGCCGTCAGTGAATCAGCAAAAGATGCCATCGATGACTTGGCAAAAAGTTTTATGTCCGCATGCTCGGTCATCGGGGTGTTGTCTTTATCCGTGATGGCAATGATGGAAGCGCCCTTCTTCTTGGCAAACTCCATGGAATTAATGGTCCTCGAAGAATATCTGGGGAACGATATGCCTATGAGGACATCGTTCTTGCCTATCGACATAACCTGCTCGAAAAGTTCATTCGTACAGGTGCTCTTTACCAGTACGACATCATCGAAAAGAAGCGTCATATAGAAATGCATGAACTCGGACAGCGGCGCAGACGCGCGGATGCCCATGATGTAGATCTTGCGCGAATCCAATATACAGCGGACCGCTTTATCGAAGGATTCCATATCCATCTCATCAAGAGTATTCTTGACGTTTGCGATATCCGCTCTCATTACTTCGCGGGCTGCGTCGGCGGAACTTTCGAACCTGTCGGTGTAGCTCAGTCTTTGAACGGAAGTAAGATTGGATTTGTGTTCTTCAGCCAGGGCTTTCTGGAACTCCGGATATCCTGCGAACCCCAGTTCCTGGGGGAACCTGACGACCGTGGATTCGGATACGCCGCACAGCTCACCGAGCTTATGGGCAGTGATATAAGTCATCTGTTCGTAGTTGGCGATGCAAAAATCCGCAATAGCCTTATGGCCTTTGCTCATATCCGGATATTTACTCTCGATTATCTCAATGATATCCATAATTATTCCTTATCGTCTGCAGGGGCCTGATCCTGGGCATTATCCTGCTCTTCCTGAGGATCCACGTTCTTCTCGATAATGTTATCGATAGTGATCTGCTTATCTTCCGCGCCCGCAGCTTTGCGGAGGGAATTCTCAAGGTCTCTTATGGTCTGATAACTCATGAGTTCCATGGAAGGAAGTTCATCCGCGGAAGAGATACCGAATTCCGTCAGGAACTGCTTGCTGGTACGGAACAGAGCCGGGCGTCCCGGAGCATCCAGTGTTCCTGCCTCTTCGATCCAGCCTCGGTCTAAGAGCCTGCTGATGATGCTGTCGGAAGATACTCCTCTTACGGTCTCCACCGCAGCTCTGGTACAAGGCTGGTTATAAGCGATAACTGCCAGAGTCTCATAAGATGCAGACGACAAAGGCACAGAGTTTCTCGGCGAGAACATCTGATCCAGGACCTTCTTGACCGAAGGCTTTGTCATCATGGAATATTTATCATCGGCGCGGCGGATGGTAATGCCGCTCCAGGGGTTCTGCTCGTATCTGTTCATAAGATCGGACAGGACCGCTTCTATATCCTTTGCGGGTATGTTTACGATACTGCTCATCTCGGCCACGGTTATCCCGTCGCCTGACACGAAGAGCATCGCCTCGATCGCGGCGGGCAGTTCTTCAGCGGTTATAACAATATCATTCACATCATCCATCGTCAGATCCTCTTCTTCTCAATTAATATATCGTCGAAAAGCCTTTTCTGTTCAACATTTATACTGTCACTCCTGACAAGTTCGAGGATGGCAAGGAAAGATACGATCTTCTCCATCTTGATATCCTCATCTTTGCCGCGCCCTGCGAAAAGTTCACTGAAGAAAAGCTTGCCTTTGCTGGTAATTGTCTTAAGAAGATTCTTCATCTTCTGCCTGATGGACAGCTTATCCTTCCTTAAGATATGAGTGATCTTAGCCGAGATATCCGCAAACCTTACTACGTTGCGGGCACATACATCGTCTACGGCCTTGTCGAATTCTTCCGTCGAGAATTCCTGCTTTACGGGAACGGGCTTGATCCCCAGTTCCTTTGCCGTCATGGGGAGGCGTGTCCTGCAGCCGGAATACTTTTCGCGTCTGACCTTAAGTTCCTCCGCAAAGAGCTTGCATCTCTTATATCTCATAAGGCTTACGACCAGGTCTTCTCTGGGGTCAGGTTCAGCCTCGCCGTCCAGACCGGACTTGGATCCGGGGAGCATCATCTTGGTCTTGATAAGAACTAACGATGCCGCCATAACCAGAAACTCGGAGGCTATCTCCATATCCAGGCTCTTCATTGCATCAAGATATGCCATATACTGCTCGCAGATCGTCGCGATCGGAATGTCAAAGATGTCGATATCGTTCTTCTCGACAAGATGATACAGAAGGTCCATGGGGCCTTCAAAATGCTGTATCTTAAGTTCAGGAGCCAGTGTCTGATCCAAATCGTGCGCCTCCGTCAGAGGAAGTTAGACAGCAGCGAGGATATACCGCCGCTGATCGCATTAATAACCCAGGCAAACGGGAATTCGATAACCTGGATCGCGATGCCCAGACCCGGGATCCTTCCGAAGGAACCCATAAGGAACACGATCCAGATGATCATGGGAGCGAACCTTTGAAACTTCCTGTATCCTTCTGAATACTTCAACTTCAAAGGGAACAGTTCCTCAACCACATGGAATCCGTCCAGCGGAGGGATAGGCAGAAGGTTAAAAGCCAAAAGTGCCAGAGAGAATGCCATCGTATATGAAAACGTAAGCGTCAGAGTCAATATAACCGGATTCTCCACATTACCGAGGGTTATAAGGAAAGCGTTGATTATCCCGCAGATCAAAGCTACCACAAAGTTACCGGTAACGCCTGCAAGGTGCACCATGATGTTCATCCAGCGGTAGCTCTTAAACCTCTTGAGCTTGTTGGGGTTATATACAACCGGCTTACCCCATCCGAATCCTGCCACCAGGAGCAGTACCGTTCCCATGGGGTCCATATGCGCCATAGGATTCAGCGTAAGCCTTCCCATATTGCGGGGCGTCGGATCGCCGAGCCAATCAGCCGTAAATGCATGCATGAATTCATGGACCGAGAAAGACAGGGTCAGGGCAAAGATCATGATCAATGCATAGAAGATCTTCTGTTTGACGTCTATATCGGATGTCAGTATTTCTATCAGCATCTTTGCCCTCCCTCAGGATCTTCCTGTCCGTTATGCTTTAGCCACGGAGAATACGATCTTCTCGCCGTTGATGTCCCACTCCTTGGCATTGTCGGCTTTGCCGGCAACAACATCGGATGCCAGGACTTCGGATGCGATGAATTCCTTCTTGCGCTCGATGATAGAAGCGAGCTTATCGTTATCCGCATAGGACAGGATGATCCTGTCTGTTACATCAAGACCTGTCTCTTTACGCTGGGTCTGGATCTTGGAGATCATCTCTCTTACGTAACCGTCTTCGATAAGTTCTTCTGTCAGGACAGTGCTTACGGATACGGTAAGGCCCTTATCTTCCTGAGTGGAGAAGCCTTCAGGCTGACAGGTCTCGACGATGAAGTCTTCTTCTGCCATCTCGAACTCTTCACCGTCAACGGTGATCTTGATGGAACCTTCCTTGATCGCAGCCATGGTCTCCTTGCCCGGGAGGGCTGCAATAACTTCCTTAGCTGCGTTAAGCTTGGGACCGAACTTACGGCCGCATGTACGAAGCTGAGGCTTGAAGCTGTAATCGACGAATGCGGATGCATCAGCCATTACATTGAGCTTTCTGATGTTGAGCTCGTCAAGGATTACAGACTCATATTCAGCGGGGATATCCTTGTCGGTTACGACATAGATATCTGACAGAGGCTGACGGTTCTTGAGCTTGCCTGCTTCTCTTGCGGCTCTTCCGAGGAATACGACATTCTGTACGAGAGCCATATTCTCTTCGATCGCCTTGTCGATGAGGGACTCGTCTGCGACAGGATAGGAACAAAGATGTACTGACTCGGGCGCATCCGGGTCAACACTTCTTACAAGGTTCTGGTAAACAGCCTCGGTTACGAACGGAACGAAGGGCGCTGCAAGTCTCGTCAGAGTCTCAAGTACCGTATAGAGAGTCATATAAGCGTCGATCTTGTCCTGAGTCATGTCTCCGCCCCAGTACCTGTCACGGCAGCGTCTTACATACCAGTTGGACAGCTCGTCCGTGAAGTCCTGGATAGCTCTTGCGGAAGCCGTGATATCGTACCTGGCCATTCTCTTGTCAACGTCAGCGACGAGAGAATTGAGCCTTGAGAAGATCCATCGGTCCATAACGCCCAGATTCTTATAGTCGATGGTGTGATCCTTCGGATTGAAGTTATCGATATCGGCATACATGATGTAGAAAGCATATGTATTCCAGTATGTTCCGATGAACTTTCTCTGTCCTTCCTTAACGGCCTCGTGAGAGAAACGGTTGGGGAGCCAGGGTGAACTGGAGTTATAGAAATACCATCTTGCGGCATCGGCACCCTCGTCGTTAAGAACATCCCAGGGATCTACGACATTGCCGATGTGCTTGCTCATCTTGATGCCGTCCTTGTCCATAACGAGACCCATAACGATACAGTTCTCGAAAGGGCTCCTGCCGAAGAGGACCGTGCTGATGGCGATAAGTGAATAGAACCATCCTCTTGTCTGGTCCAAAGCTTCGGATATGAAGTTACAAGGATAGTGCGCTTCGAAGAATTCCTTGTTCTCGAAAGGATAGTGATACTGAGCGAAAGGCATTGCACCGGAGTCGAACCAGCAGTCGATAACCTCGGGAACACGGGTCATGAGCTTGCCGCAGTCAGGGCACTTTATGTGGACATTGTCAACATAAGGCTTATGGAGCTCGATGTCATCAGGGCAGTCTTCGCTCATGGACTTGAGTTCCTCGATGGAACCAATGCAGTGGCGCTTGCCGCACTCGCACTCCCAGATCGGGAGAGGCGTGCCCCAGTAACGCTCACGGGAGATACCCCAGTCGATAACGTTCTCGAGGAAGTCACCCATACGGCCGTCACGGATGGTCTCAGGCATCCAGTTGACCATACGGTTGGACTTCAAGAGTTCTTCCCTCTTGGTGCTCATTGCGATGAACCATGTGCTTCTTGCATAGTAGATGAGAGGTGTGTCACATCTCCAGCAGAAAGGATAATCGTGCTCGAAAGGCATCTTCTTCAGAAGTTTGCCCTCCATGTTGAGTTTCTTGATGATAAGAGGATCGGCATCCTTAACGAACATGCCTGCGAACTCGCCGCATGCTTCGGGAAGGTGTCCTGCCTCGTCAACCAGCTGTATGAATACGATGTCATGCTCTCTTCCGACTCTGGCGTCGTCCTCACCGAACGCAGGAGCGATATGTACGATACCTGTACCGTCTTCAGTCGTTACGTAGTTATCGGATACGACGAAGAATGCTCGGGACTTGGAATTGGAGACGATCTCTGCGGAATAGTCGAACAGAGGCTCATACTCCTTGCCGCAAAGATCCGTGCCCTTATAGGTCTCTTCGATCTCATAATCTTCGAACAGCGATGCGATCAGGTCCTTGCACATGTAGTAGCGGACTTCTTTCTCGGTGCCGTCCAGGTCCTTTGTGACCTTGAGTCTTGCATATTCAGCCGTGGGGCTTACGCAGAGAGCGGCATTCGAAGGAAGAGTCCAGGGAGTCGTGGTCCATGCAGCAAAGTATGTATCCTCTTCACCCTTGACCTTAAATCTTACGAAAACGGAATTCTCCTTGACCTTCTTATAGCCCTGGGCAACTTCGTGGCTTGAAAGAGCCGTACCGCATCTGGGGCAGTAAGGAACGATCTTATGGCCCTTGTAGATAAGGTCCTTGTCCCACATGGTCTTGAGTGCCCACCACTCGGACTCGATGTAGTTATTGTCGTATGTGACGTAAGGATTCTCCATGTCAGCCCAGAATCCGACGCGGTCGGACATGTGCTCCCACAGGTCCTTATAAGTCCAGACGGATTCCTTACACTTCTTGATGAAGGGCTCTACGCCGTATTCTTCTATCTGAGGCTTGCCGTTGATGCCCAAAGACTTCTCGACTTCAAGCTCTACAGGCAGTCCGTGAGTATCCCAACCTGCCTTGAATGTTACGGCCTCACCCTTCATGGAATGGTATCTGGGAATGAGATCCTTAATGACACGGGTCTTAATGTGTCCGATATGGGGCTTGCCGTTAGCCGTCGGAGGCCCGTCATAAAGAGTAAATGCGGGAGCGCCGTCTTTGGCAGGCTTCAACGACTTCTTGTAGATGTCGTTGGCTTTCCAGAATTCCAGGACTTCCTTCTCCCTGTCCGTAAAGTTCATGTTGGTTGATACTTTCTTGTACATATTGTTCACCTTTGTGTTTTTGGCCGCGCATAGACTGCCGCGGCAAATTTATCGACTCTATATTATTAATAAAAGTGCGGGTAAAGTCAAGAAGTTATAACAACACAATGAATATGCAAATACACTCAGCTGCCGATAATGATCTCCGCTTTCGATTCAGGGTCATCCCGGATGATCTCACCTGCTGAAGGAACAACGATCCTTCCGCCCGAAGGATTCTTGATGCTGATCATACCGCTTGTTACAACAGCGTCGACCTCTGACTTCTCAAAAGCCAGGTCGGCACCCTCCATCCTGCAGTTTATGAGCTTAAGGCCCTTGCAGTAGCAGAACGGCTGTGTTCCCGTGATGGTACAGTTCTCGAAAGTCACATTCTCACAATACCAGGCAATGTATTCGCTTCTTATGGTGCTGTTCCTGACAACGACGTTTTTCGCATGCCAAAAGGCATCTTTGGTATCAAAGCTGCAGTTGTCGAAAACGGAATCCGTAATGTACTGGAATGAATATTTGCCTTTGAATGTCACATTCGAGAAGTCAAGCCTGTCGGACCTCATCATGAAATACTCGCTCTCGGCGGAAGTATCCTTCATCCTGATGTCACTGTTGAACCAACCGAATTCGGGAGAGATTATATCGCAGCCTGAGATATCGATATCCGAACACTCACGGAGAGCCTTGATACCGTGCATCTTCGTATCCCTGATCACGATGTTGTTCGAATACCATAAAGCCGCTCTGCAAAGAGATGTCATCTCACACCCTGAGATCTTCAGGTTCGTGACATGCCAGAAAGGGTATCTTAAGTCGAAGAAACTGTTACTGACCACAACATCCCGGCTTTCCTTAAGAGCGCTCTCCCCGTCCGCAGGCCCTTCGAACCTGCAGTCTTCCACAAGGATACTGCGGCTTCCGTACAGCGCGCGCTCCGCGTCCAATGTCTGTCCTCTTACGATGTTATCCATTGATTTCCTCGCTTAAGTTCATTTTATCCGAAAAGCATCTCATCTGCACGGTTTCGGCTTCAGAGGATACTGTTTGACTAAGTATGAAATATAACATTTTCAGTCAACGATTTCACCTTTTTTTATTGACTGGAACGTTCAATTTTTGTGTTTAGTCAAACAAGTTCCAAGGTGAAGACTCCGGCAAAGGCAGATCAAACTCCAGATACTCGCCGCTTACGGGATGGAAGAATCCGATCACGAAAGATTGCAAGGCTATATCCTTCACCCGATCTTCACGGCCGTATCGGCGGTCCCCCAGGAGCGGATGTCCGGCGTGGGCAAACTGAGCCCTTATCTGATGGGATCTTCCGGTCTCCAATTCAACTTCCACAAGCGTTATACCAGAATCCTCATAAGAGGACGACATAACAGACCTGTACCTGAGTTTTGCTTTCTTTGACCCCGTAACTTCCCTGTCGAAAACCCTGACAGTGTTGGCAGCAGAGTCTTTAAGGATAAAGTTTTCGTACTCCCCTTCTTTATCCGGAACACCGTAGACCAGAGCGCGGTATCTCTTGACCACCTTACGCTGTCTTATCTGTTCCGATATGCGGGATGCGCATTTGGAAGTCTTGGCAAAGATCATTATCCCCGCAACGGGCCTGTCTAAGCGATGCAGGAGACCCAGCCAAACATTGCCGGGTTTATTGTCCCGGACCTTGATAAAGTCCTTCAGGATCGTGAGCATATCGGGAGCATCGGAAGAATCCGCCTGAGACAGGACCCCTGCGGGCTTGAAAGCCACAAGAACATGATTATCCTCGAAAACTATCCTAACCCCGTATCCGGGGCACAGTTCGCCGTCCATCAGGAAGGGGTCCATCTCGCGGAAGCTCCGCAAGGCAGGGCGATACCCATCTTTGTCACGGGAAGCCCCAGTTCTCCTGCAGCAACTTTCCCCGAAGGCATCGCCAGCTTAATGATCTGAGCTGATGCATCACAGGTTATGGCCGTGGCGTAAGAACTTGCAACGAAGAACAGGGGATCGTCGGACAGGAGGCGTCCTGCCAGTTCCGCCAATTCAAAGAATGAATCCTCAAGTTTCCAAAGTTCCCCCGAAGGTCCTCTGCCATAGGAAGGCGGATCCATGACGATACCGTCGTAACGGCGTCCGCGGCGAAGTTCGCGTTCAACGAATTTCCTGCAGTCCTCGGTAATGAAGCGTACATAACTGTCAGTAAGTCCGGACAGTTCGATATTATGTTTTGCCTTGGCATTCATGCCCTTGGAAGCATCGCAGTGTACGACCTCCGAAGCTCCGGCAGAAGCCAATGCGCAAGTTGCGGCTCCCGTATATCCGAAGAGGTTCAGCACCTTAATGTCTTCCCTGCCGGACGCCCTGATGAGGCCTGCCATGAAGTCCCAGTTGGCAGCCTGCTCCGGGAACAGGCCCGTGTGCTTGAACGACATGGGTTCTATCCCGAACTTCAGTGACGCGCCGCAGCACGAATACCCGACTTTCCAGGCAGTCGGTATCTTGCGGTTGTTGTGCCACATTCCGCCGCCTGAGGAACTCCTCTCATATACGGCATCCGCGCGGGGAATATCATCCCAGGAACAAACGGCTCCTTCCTGCATAACCGGCCATACGGCCTGAGGGTCCGGACGAAGGAGCACCACGTCTCCCCAACGCTCGTACTTCATGCTGTCACCGGCATATAAGATCTCATAGTCTTTCCATTTATCCGCAATAAACATGTCAATTCACCGTAAGATAATCCGAGGTTGCAATGAGCTGACCGCCGTAATACAGTTCGACACAATATTTGCCGGGATCGAACGTGCCCCAGCCTTCGTGCCCGGCGGAAAAATCGCACACGACCGTAACCTGATCCTTTACTTCAACCGTATGCTTAAGGATCTCTTTGCCCTCCGAATTTTTCAGCACCGTCTCGAACGTCCCTGACACGGGATATGTAAAGTAGAACACATTCTGAACCGCGTATGCATCGGAGACCGAATAGGAATCCAGGGGATTTCCGGTCTCTATCCCGTACCAAACGGAGGCCAGATACTTGTCCTTTATATCTCCGGTATCCTCCGATACCGGTTCTGTCGTCTCGGTTGTGGTCTCCTCAGGCTCTCTGTCGGTCACATTAAGATCACAGAACGGCCTGACAAAGTACTTGCCGAACTTCGACAGCGAATGGAACTCCCAGTCCCCGTCCTCAAATATACATTGGAATGTTATATCAAGATTAACGGTATCAAGGCTCTTGATCTCATTCTTAAGCCGCTGGACAGTACCCTCGTAAACATCAAGGTTTGCAACGTCCGGGACCTTAGTAAATCTGTATGTAACCTTAGCCTTTTTCCCTGTCTCATCGACAACCGTATCCCCGTAGGAATACTTTACCTTTCCTGCCACATATCTTAAGAGCTCAGCCTGATCCTTATCAAGAGACGGCGGGTTATAACCGTCTTCACAGACCTTCTTCCAATTGTATGTATCAGGGGATGCGAAGTAATCTTCGAGCATGGTGTCAGTAAGGGTCCTGGCATTCAGCCCGTTAACCGAATCAACCAGGGATGAACAGGAGACGAGCAGCATCGACGGCATCAAGACCGCTATAGCGGCAACACCCGACACAAAGCGCAAGGCTTTAGATCTCATTGTCCCCTTCAATGTCCATTCCTCCGATTCAAGACTTTTCGACAAAGATTATATAACAAAAACCGCCAAAAGATACACAAGCGCCTCTAAATAAGTTATAATCAATGAAATTTGTTTATTTGAGGTGGCATTATGTCTCAATCGGTTCCTCTCATACTTATATGTGATGACGACCCTGTCGTTCATGAGTCACTTGCGCTCTATCTGGATAATGACAATTTCTCTCATGCCGACGCCTATGACGGCGCACAGGCATTGGAGATGGCTACATCTACTAACCCCGACCTCATCCTTCTGGATGTAATGATGCCGGAGATGAACGGTCTCGATGTATGCCGTGAACTTCGCAAGACCATGACTGTCCCGATAATCATACTTACCGCCAAGGGCGAGGAGATCGATAAGATCCTGGGACTCGAGCTCGGCGCGGACGACTATATCGTCAAGCCCTTCTCTCCCCGCGAAGTCCTGGCAAGGATCAAGGCTGTCCTCCGCAGGATCACCGATCAGCCGGAGCAGGCTTCCGTCATCAAGTATGCCGGGCTCGACCTCAATCTCAAGAACTATTCAGTCAAGGTCAACGGCGAGGACGCCCAGTTCACGCCTAAGGAAGTAGAGATCCTTTATCTTCTCGCATCCCACCCCGGACAGATATACGACAGAACGCAGATCCTGGAATCCGTATGGGGCACCGATTATGTTGGTGACTCAAGGACTGTCGATACCCATATCAAGAGGATAAGACAGAAGACCACCTTCGACAACGCTACCTGGAGCATCCAGACCATCTACGGCAAGGGATATAAGTTCGAGGTCCAGTAATGCATCAAAGCACATTGCTCCGAAGGGTATCCTCTCTGGTCATAGGCGCGCTGGCCGCGTCTATGTTTATGGCAATGCTGGCATTCTTTATGGCCGGAAGAAGAGAGACCATGAGGATGCAGGAAGATGCTGTCATGGAGCAAAACGGTGTCTATAACCAGCTCTTTCACATCAGGACCGACTTCTTTGACACAGAAGGATATATGCAGTCTTTCTTTGAGGCGATGACCGTCTCAAAGCAGGCTTTCTTCCTTATTGACGGCAACAACAACATCATCGCCCGCAACACTTCCAACAGGAGCGGGATGTCCAAAGAAGAGATAGATGAAGCTCTCCAGTATTTCAAGGATTCCAACAAAGAAGCTATCACCGACGATCTTAACCATCAGACCATCGACTCACCCTCCGGGTTCAAGAAACTCCTCATAATTGCCCAGCAGGTTGAGTACTGCGGGCAGCCCGCTTATCTCATATCCATATCGTCGACTTCTGAATACAACGATATGGTTATGAAATTCCTTAATATCCTGATCCTGTCCACACTCCTTGCCGGTATGCTCATGATGATCCCCGCGTACCTGTTCATCAGAAGGATCATCCTCCCTATCCAGTCGATCAACAATGTCGCTATCGAGTATTCCAAGGGCAACTACAATGTCAGGGCCGACGAATCGGATAAGGGCGAGGTCGGTGAACTCGGAGCCTCCTTCAATACGATGGCTGACCGTCTGTCGAGATCCATCTCGGACATCACCACCGAGCGTAACAGACTTCAGGATATCTTCGACATCATATCCGACGGCATCATCGTTGTTGACGAACATTCCAACCCCATCATCGTTAACAAGGCCATCCATACGATCTTCGACAGAGCCGAAGCAAACAATATGTTTACCGAGAGACTTCAGCTGATACCTTTCGAAGAAGTGTGGAAAGACTTTGATGAGTGTATCTATACACAGGAGAACAAGGAACGTACGATCCTTGACCGCGACTACGCATATCAGATCACCATCATTCCCAAACTGGACGACGAGACCGGAGACTGCATCGGCGCCACAGGATTCTTCCGTGACATCTATAACGAACAGCGCAACGAACAGTTCAGAAGAGATTATGTAGCCAACATCTCCCACGAGCTCCGTACTCCCCTGCAGACCTTAAGAGGACTTATCGAGCCTCTTGCGGACGGCATGGTCAAGAACGAAGAAGACCGTAAGCGTTACTACAACATCATCCTGGATGAGACCATGCGTCTGTCCCGTCTTATCACGGACATGTTAGAGCTGTCAAAGCTGCAGTCGGGTACAATGGCTCTCAAGACATTCCCCTTCGATCTTAATAACCTCATCTCCGATCTTGAGATCAAGATGCGTCCGATAATCGAAGAGGCAGGACTTACCTTCAATGTAATCTACAATTCCGGCCGCCTTCCCACCGTTATGGGCAACCCTGACCGTGTGGAACAGATACTCATAATCCTTCTGGATAATGCCAAGAAATACACTCCTCCCGGAAAGTCCATCACTATCATCACGGACTATATCGAGGCGGAGAAAAAGGTCTATGTATCAGTAGCTGATACAGGACAAGGCATCCACGAGTACGACATCAATAATATCTTCGACAGATTCTTCAAAGCCGACCGTGCCCGCGGCAAGAAAGGCACAGGTCTTGGTCTGTCCATAGCAAAAGAACTCCTCACCTACATGGGCGAGACCATCAAGGTCGCAAGCAAATACGGTGAAGGAGCGACATTCACCTTTACCCTGTCCAAGGCGGAGGCCGGCAAGAATGCCTGGGAGTGATAATTCCTCTTCCTCACCGGTAAGGATCAACCGCTACATAGCATCAAGCGGTATATGTTCAAGGCGTGCGGCAGATAAGCTCATCGAAGCCGGAAGTATAACCATCAACGGAAGGATTGCAACTCTGGGAGACACTGTCGCCGAAGGCGATATCGTGGAATACGAAGGGCGTCCAATCAGCACGGTCAGCCGCAAAATCTACATCATGTTCAATAAACCCAGGGGGATAACATGTACAGCCTCCCCCGACGATCCTGACAACATCATCGACTATATAGGCTACCCCGAAAGACTCTTCACCATAGGACGCCTCGATAAGGATTCGGAAGGACTGATACTCCTTACCAACGACGGAGATACGGCTAACCTCCTGCTGCGCACC
Organism: Clostridiales bacterium; assembly: GCA_017964005.1. Taxonomy (GTDB): domain Bacteria; phylum Bacillota; class Clostridia; order Saccharofermentanales; family Saccharofermentanaceae; genus Saccharofermentans. The sequence goes on along the minus strand of JAGCSR010000047.1, from coordinate 6,070 downwards.
GACGGAAAGCATGAGAAAGAGTATGTGGTCTCGGTAGATAAACCCGTAACAGAGGATTTCTTAAAGAAGATGAGTTCGGGGATCTACCTTCCCGAATTAGATAAGACCACTATTCCCTGCGAAGTCACACGCAAAGGAAAGTGTTCCTTCCGCATATTGCTGACCCAGGGACTGAACCGCCAGATCAGAAGGATGTGCGCCGAACTCGGATACAATGTCGTAAAGCTTAAGAGGGTAAGGTTTGCCACTGTCGGATTAGGCGATCTTCCCCTCGGCAGATACCGCGAACTTACAGATGAAGAGGCAGCAAAACTTAAGGCTGTTGTTTCCTGACCGTCATTCGGTCTGAGAAGACCCTGCGATCTCTGCGCCGCGCTTCTGATTCTCCAGGAATTCTTTATACTCACTCTCGGTCATCCCGTTGGATGTGCCGTCCTTTATGGTCTCGAGCATAACAAACGCGATGCAGTTGATCCTGATCTGAAGAAGGTCCTGCTCCTCGGTCTTAAGGACCGGATCAAGAGCCACCGTCGAATCCAGAGGAGTATTCCTTACCATTCCGTTGTATTCCTTGAGATTAAGGTTCTTCGTATCCTTCATCTCTTCAATGGTATCGAAGTTGAAATCGAAGCTCTCGATATAAACCACGGGAATCCCGGCATTATCGAAAGGAATGTAATCCGAGGCATTTCCGGATATCTCGGCGAAAAGCTCCTCCTGTCCGTTGCCGTCTATGTCCGCATATATGTCCGATTCGTTGTAGCAGATATCGAAGTGATAGTTGGAATACAGGGTATTCCTGTAACATACGTCGTATGTCTTATAGAGCTTGCGGCGAAGTTCATACTTGTTGCCCCCCGCCACGACGGACTTGCGGCCGGCGGACGCATAGACCTTGCTTCCCGCATAGATACTGTCAACACAGTACATTAACTCGATGGAATCACGTTCTTCGGCAGAAAGGGACTTCAGGAAAAAATCGGCTCCCGCAAAATTACTGTTGCCTGCGCCGAAAGCCACGAAATATACATCATATCCCATGTCTTTATAGTCTTTCGCCTGGGAAAGCGCCGTAAGAAGACATCCTACTCCGGAGGCGTTATCGGACAGACCGTCATATGTTACCGTAATCCCGGATTCTTCTCCTTCACCGCCCTCACTGTTGTCCTTATCCTTCTTCTTTTTGCCCTTCTTGTCGGTCTCGGCCTGGAGTGCCTCAGCCGCTTTAAGATCAGCAATGTACTTCTTTACACCTTCCTCATCGAACATGGAATCATAGTGCGCGCCTATTATCGCAATGCGGTGCTGAAGTGTATATTCACCTGCCGCATCCTGCATATAGTAGCCTTTGCCGGGGATCTTAACTATATAGTTATGAGACACTCCGCTGTCTGTTCTGAATTCCTGAACCTCAGGAACAAATCCCGCCTCTTCCATCTTATCCTTGATGAATCCCCCTGCCTGGGTTTCCTGGGCAGAATAAGGAACTCTGTAAGGATAATCCTTTGCGATCTGCCTGGCTATATCGGCACCGTAAGTGCCGTAATCCGCCGGGATCTTCTTCTCATCGTCTTCAGAGCATCCTGCAAGAACAAATCCCGAACCTGCCGCGATGGCGACAGTCAGGACCAGGCTCATGCCTCTCTTAAATATATTTTCCGTAATCGTTCTGGTGTTCATCTTATCCCTTATCTTCTCCGGATTCTATTATCCTGATCCTGTCCGCAAATATCCTGTGCGCTTCGTCCTTGGAAACATCCTTGACGACCCATTTGCCTGCCTCGTAATCGGCGATCTTGACGGTATCATCCCGGATACCGTCAAGGTAAGATTCCAGGTTCCTTAAGATCATGGCGGAACTCTTGGGATCGATCTCGTAAGGAAGACCCAAAGATGTGTAGAGCCTTCTCATTACGCTCCTTCCCTGCTCGGGCAGAGCCGAATAAATGCTCAAAGCCAAAGAAGCACCCTCCGCAAGATTATTGAATCTGTTATATGAATCGATGGCGAAAGCAAGCTCGCTCCCCAAAGTAAGAAGAACGGGATTGTATCTTCTTATATCGCTCCTGACCTTATAGACTCTCTCCAGGAATTCCCTCATATCGGAAGGATTGCTGACATTGCCTATAAGCCCTGTATCTCCGAGAACGGAATATCTTATTACGGCAGCATACCCGTTTGCTTTATATTTTGCGGGAACTGATCCCAGGAACTCGGTGTCACAGAGCGCCGCACCTATCTTCATGGGACAGGACAGTTCATCCTTATGCATCCCGAGATTGACATAAGCGCGGTCAGAAGTAATGCAGTCGGTCATGGCATATACCGTGGTCGGAACAGCCAGGAGATTTACACACCCGGACCTGTAGAGGCTAGCGGCAAAAGACGCGCAGTCGATAACACCGCCGCCACCCAGAGCCACTATCCAATCGGAGCTTCCGAAGTCGAACTCCGACAGATAAGACGAGATCTCCAATACGGTCTTCAGGCTCTTGTCAGTATCCGAAGCGCTGACGGTGATGAGTTTGGGCCTGATGTCGTGCATTATGAACTGGTTCTCGAAAAGGTTATAGTAATAGCCGGACACTGCCCTGTCGGATACGATAGCGACCTTAGGTGCTTTCCTTCCGGCCTCTTCGGCATGTTCGAGAATATAATTGCAGGCAAAGTCGAACGCGATGTTCTTGCCGCAATATACATCCAATGTGTTGTTAACTCTCAGTTTGTCCAAACTTTGTAACTCCCGACTCTCTTAATGCATTTGTATATTACCACAAAAGTGCTAAAATATTCTGATGTTGTCGCAATATATTATAATATTGCCCCACATAAGACATACCGGAGGATTACCGATAATGACCATCAGAACCAGATTTGCGCCCTCCCCCACGGGATTCATGCATGTAGGCAACCTGCGCACCGCGCTCTATGAATACCTCATCGCAAAGCACGAAGGCGGAACTTTCGTGCTGCGTATCGAAGACACGGATCAGGAAAGATATGTCGAAGGCGCAACTGACGTCATATATAACACACTGAAGACCGCAGGCCTTGTCCACGACGAAGGTCCTGATATCGGCGGCTCCTTCGGCCCCTATGTACAGTCTGAGCGTCTCGGATTATATAAGCCTTACGCAGAACAGCTCGTAGAGGAAGGCAAGGCATACAGGTGCTTTTGCACCAAGGAGCGCCTCGAATCCTTAAGAGCGGAGTCCGAAGACGGAGTCACCGGTTACGACAGGCACTGCCGCGATCTTCCGGAAGATGAGATCAAAGCGAATCTTGATGCAGGCATCCCTTATGTCATTCGTCAGAAGATGCCTCTTGACGGAGTTACCGAGTATGACGATCTTGTTTACGGTCACATCTCCTTCCCCAACAAGGACCTGGACGATCAGATCCTCATCAAGGCTGACGGATTCCCCACATATAACTTCGCCAACGTTATCGACGATCACACCATGAATATCACTCATGTTGTAAGAGGTTCGGAATATCTGTCTTCCACACCGAAGTATAACCTTCTGTACGAAGCTTTCGGTTGGGATACTCCTACATATATCCATCTGCCTCTCATCATGGGCAAGTCCGTTGACGAAGATGGCAAGGAAGTTATCTCCAAACTCTCCAAGCGCCACGGCTCCACCGGATTCATGGATCTTGTTGAAGAAGGATTCCTTCCTGAAGCTATAATCAACTATATTGCTCTTCTCGGATGGGCTCCCAAGGACGACCGCGAGATATTCTCTTTGGAAGAACTCATCGAAAGATTCGAGATCTCAGGCATATCCAAGTCTCCCGCAGTCTTCGATTACGATAAGCTGGAATGGGTCAATGCCGAGCACATCAAGGCTATGACACAGGAAGACTTCATAAAGAACTGCAAGCCTTACTTCGATCAGGCCGGTATCGGACAGGAACACTATGATCTTCTCACCGAGATCCTGCAGCCCCGTGTTACAAGATTCACGCAGATCCCCGAGAAACTTCAGTTCCTGACTCAATATGAGCAATTCGACCTTGCTCTTTTCGAGCATAAGAAGAGCAAGTCAACTCAAGAATCTTCCAAGGCAGTCCTTAACGACATGCTCCCTGCACTGGAGGCAGCCGATTGGAACAGAGAAGGCCTGACGGAGATCATGAAGAGCTATGCCGAAGCAAAAGAACTCAAGAACTCTGTGGTAATGTGGCCGGTCAGGATCGCTGCTGCAGGTGTTGCGGTAACCCCCGGAGGCGCTGCCGAGGTCATGATGCTCTTGGGCAAGGAAGAGACATTAAGAAGGATCGGAGAATCAATTGCAAGACTTAATGCATAAGACATAAGTGCGGAGGAAACATATATGGCAGACGGCAAGAATTTCATACATGAGATAATCGATGAAGAAATCAAAGAAGGCGGAAGATGTTACGGACAGAAGGTCCACACCAGATTTCCTCCCGAACCTAACGGATATCTTCACATAGGCCATGCCAAGGCCCTGGAGATAGACTTCGGAACAGCCGAACTCTACGGCGGCATGTGCAATCTCCGTATGGACGACACTAACCCTACCAAAGAGGACGAAGAGTACGTCGATGCGATAAAAGAAGACATAAAGTGGTTAGGACACGATTGGGAAGACAGATTCTACTATGCGTCTGACTACTTCGACAAGATGTACGAGTACGCTGTAGAACTCATCAAGAAGGGTCTTGCTTACGTGTGCGAACTCACGCCCGAGCAGATGAAAGAAATGCGCGGTGATACGAAGACTCCCGCCACCAGCCCCTACCGCGACAGGCCCATCGAAGAATCACTGGATCTTTTTGAGCGAATGAAGAACGGAGAGTTCGAAGACGGCAAGATGACCCTGCGCGCCAAGATAGACCTGGCATCAGGCAACTTCAATATGCGTGATCCCGTTATATACAGGATCAACCGTCTCCCCCACCACAGACAGGGAACCAAGTGGGTTATATACCCCATGTACGACTTTGCTCATCCTCTGGAGGATGCCATCGAAGGCATAACACACTCCCTGTGTTCTCTTGAGTTCGAATCCCACAGACCTCTGTACGACTGGGTTGTAAACAACACTTCCGTTGAAGTAAAGCCCCGTCAGATCGAGTTTGCCCGTTTGGGAATCACCCACACTGTACTGTCCAAGAGAAAGCTCCGCAACCTCATCGAGTCCGGTTATGTCGACGGCTGGGACGATCCGAGAATGCCCACGCTCTGCGGTCTCAGAAGACGCGGATACACACCTGAAGCGATCCGTGAATTCCACACGAGGAACGGCGTTGCCAAGATCAACTCCGTTGTGGATTTTGCTTTCCTTGAATACTGCTTAAGAGAAGACCTCAACAAGAAGGCAAAGCGCGCCATGGCGGTCCTCCACCCTGTTAAGCTCATAATCGACAACTACCCGGAAGATAAGACGGAGTCCTTCACGGTTGAGAACAACCCGGAGAACCCGGAGGACGGCACCCGTGAAGTCACCTTCTCCAGAGAACTTTGGATCGATGCGGAAGACTTCATGGAAGAACCCGCTAAGAAATATTTCCGTCTCTATCCCGGCAACGAAGTACGCCTCAAATCCGCATACATCATTAAGTGCACCGGATGCGACAAGGATGACAACGGCAACGTTACCGCTGTTCACTGCACCTTCGATGAAGAATCCCGCGGAGGCAACCCCGCAGACGGCCGCAAGATCAAAGCGACCATCCACTGGGTCAATGCAGCAGACTGCCTCGATGCCGAGATCAGGCTCTACGACAGGCTCTTTACGACAGAACAGCCTGACCTTGCGGACTGCAACTATCTGGACTTCATCAATCCTGATTCACTTACGGTCATAAAGGATGCAAAGGTTGAAGCAAGCCTCGGGCTGGCACAGCCCTCCGACAGGTTCCAGTTCCTCAGAGTCGGATATTTTTGCTGCGACAGCAAGGATTCTACTGAAGATCACCTTGTATTCAACAGGGCAGTATCGCTCAAGGACAGCTACAGACCGGAATAATGGAATAAGATAATACTTTGGGGAGATCAGAAAGATGTGGACAAGAAGAGAATTAAAATCAAAAGGTA
>JAGCSR010000046.1 GCA_017964005.1 Clostridiales bacterium | reverse complement strand
GCTCATCTCTTCTTTGGATGAGGAAGACAGGAGCCTGTCGTCACCGTTCCAAAAAGCTGATCCGAACTCCGCCGCATCAGACGCGGTGGCATATATACCGCCCGACCCCAAAGTCATGCAGTAATCGTAATCGTACTCCAGATAACCCAGCTAAACGGGCGCATTGCTGTCATTGCGGAACATATTGACAGGTGTTCCTGTATTCTCCTTGCCTATCCTGCCTGCGATATTCTTAACAACATAATCCGTATAGCTCATGCCGCTTACTCGCTCGACCAGGATCTGCAGGAGCGTGAATCCGTCATTACAGTATGCGGCATATTCACCGGGTTCCGCCTTAAGGCGCTGGACGGCAAGACTTGACAAGAGTTCATCGTAGGATGACATATCGTTATCATCGTAGAGCATCATGTTCTTGAACTGTGATCCCATTATTCCCGAGGTATGGTTCATGAGCATCCTTACGGTGATCTTCTTATATCTTTGGTCTGCCATCTTAAAATCCTGAATATAATCCGTAACCGGAGCATCGAGATCCACAAGGCCTTTATCCTTAAGCTGCATCACTGCGGCGGTAACATAGACCTTGCTTACCGAACCTACACAGTAGACCCTCTCCTGATTCCCTTCAGGGATCTTAACTTCAGAATGAGCACTGTCCGCCAGGGTTTTGGCATTCGGAACGACCGCGGAAGATGCGGCTGCCAAAGCCAACAATATCACTGCTATTCTCTTTATCAACATTCTTCTATCCTCCCTTATTCCGTCATGAGTTCATTAACTGATATCTTCTTGATCCTGCCTGCGCAAATATATGTGACGACATAGCAGAACAGGACGATCCCGATCGAGCATAAGCTCAGCAGCAGGAAATTGATACCGATATCCGCGCCGAATACTAAGAGCCAGAATGACTTCTGCAGATATATGGATGCTACCGCTGCTATGATAACAGCTACTATCGTTGTCGGCAGGAACTCGATGGCAATCTGCTTCATGAGATCTTTTGAAGAATAACCCATGCTCTTCATAATCCCCAGATCCTTGCGCCTTCTTCTTACATTGGAAGATACGATGATCCACAATATTATAACGATGACCACGCTGACAAAGATCATACCTCCAAGAGTAAATCCCTGGGAATATCCGGCTATTGCACCCATCTGTGTCTTCGCCAGATCCTCGATGGAATTCACATCCTTGATGATCATCCCGGAACTCGAGCCCGTTATCATCTGATCGCCGACTTTTATCGCATAATCTATATCTGTTACACCGTAGTTTGCGACCAGCAACGCCATCTTCTCATCCGCAGCTCTCTTTATACGGTCCTCCAAAGTCCCTGCGGCCTCTTTGTTTTCCTGTGTCTCTACGGCGCTCGCACCGTATATCGAGGACAATTTCTTCTCAAAAGCGGTCCTGTCAACACCCTCATTAAGGTAGACCATGACAGTATCAGGCCGGCTGTCGGGATACATTCTCTCGTATCCTTCGCGAGTGAGATACAGATTCATACCGCTGTTTGACATCGCACCCAGCACACCGGTAACCACATAGCTCTTCTGCATCCCGTTACCCTCGGCGATAAGACTGTCTCCGATATTAAGGCCTTCCATATTCTTCCTTTTGAGAGATATCGCGATCTCGTTATCGTGTGCCGGGAACCGGCCTTCAGTAAGATACAGATTCTCGCAGTCCTTGTAATCATCGAAAATACTGACCATTCCCGGATTATCCGAGCCTTGGATCGACAAGTACTTCCAACTGTAGGACACCAGCGCTTTACGCACTTCGGGAAGCGCTTCGACTTCATCCCTGAACCCGTACGCATCTACGCCCGGAAGAAGGGTAACGGAATCGTCGCATATCTCAATGCCCATGATCCTGTACAAAGAATCGTATCCGTCCTTAAACGTGTCGAAAGCATAGATACTGAACAGGAACGATAATGATGCCAGTGTTATGCAAAGTCCCGCTCCGATGTTCTGCCTAAGATTACGGAACAGTCCTTTCATCGCAAGTCTTGCATTTACGCTCTTGAACGTCTTGGACAAGGGCAGGACAATCCTTGTGAAGTTGTGAGTGCTTATACCTTTACGAAGAGCCGTGACAGGAGGGTATGCCTTGACCCGTCTTGCCTTATCCAGAGCAAAGAGCATTATCACTACGATAAGTACTAACGATAAAAGGACCACCATCCCGATATTTACGGTACCTTGAACATTGCGGTTCATCATACCTCTGATCAACATATTCATCACAGGTGTAAATGCCACCGCACCTATAGCACCTAACAGAGTTCCTGCACCTACCGTCATCAGATACTCGCAAACATAAGATAAAGATATATCAGAAGACTTATAACCCAAAGCTTCCAGAACCCCGATCTGCTGCATCTGATCTTCGATATCATTAGTTATCTTATGTCTTATAAGAAAGATCGCGGCGATCATAGTAATAAGGGACATGCAGGCATTTATGATCATAAACATGTTGAGGAACATAGTCTCGGCAAAATCTTCCGAATCGTATCCCATATCAAATAAAGACTGCTTGATATTATCGGAT
>JAGCSR010000045.1 GCA_017964005.1 Clostridiales bacterium | reverse complement strand
GACGAAGTTCAATCCGTCGGGAGTATGTACGAGAGCACAGACCGTAACATTCCTATGGAGGATGGCAGGAAAGCCTTCAGTGAAGGGCGCCAAGAATCCGTTCAAGGATGTTAAGGAGAAGGATTACTTCTACAAGGCAGTACTGTGGGCATCGGGCAAGAAGATCGCCGCAGGCTATAAGAACGGAACATTCCAACCCCAGGGCAAGTGCTTAAGACGCCAGATGGTAACGTTCCTTTATAAGTACGATAAATTCGTAAACGGCAAAGGATGAGTTTAAAGCAATCTGAGATTAAAATGGGCTGCCTTCGGGCAGCCCATTTAACTTGTCCTGATCAATATACCCTGTAGATCGTGGTGCCGTTATCGTCGGCGAAGTATGCGGCGGTCGGGAAGTTTTCGGCGAAGAATTCGTGATCGTAGGTCCTGCCGTCTGCAAGTTCCTGACTGTAGAAATCAGGGTCATCTACAACATAGCGGATGTGGCGTTCTTTGCAGTAGCGGATGAATTCATCCACATTACCGTCACAGCCTGAAGCGAGCCATGCATAGTTGATGTTGCGTGTGTCGGTGTCGTGTCCTGCCGACCATGCGTAGTAGGGCCAGCCGTAGTACATGGCTCTTCCGGACAGGGAGAATCTGTTGAGGGCCCAGCAGGGAGTCAGGAAAACATCCTGTTCGTCGGTGTTCTCACTGATCCACTTGGCCATGGGAGAATCCATGTTTATCGTGACATGTCCCTTGTTGAGATTATAGTAGGTGCACCATTCGGAGATGCCTGTTGCAGTCAGGGGAACGAGCAGCGCGAATGCCAAAGCGGCGCAGATGATCTGCAGTACGATGAAGGCCGGCATCGACAGTCCTTCGGATTTGTCTTCGATAGGCTTATGCTCGGGAACGGTCTTATTCTCTTCTTCTTTTTCTTCAGAAGTTTCCTCTTCAGTCGCATCTTCTTCGGCGGGCTCATCTTTTGCAGGTTCTTCTTTACCCGGGAATGAGATCTCGGCGACCTCTTCCGTGCCGGCAGCCTCGGCGAGAGCCTTGGTCTCGGATGCTTTATCTTCCGCAGGAGCTTCCTCATCTCCGAAGAGGATCTCAGCAGGCTTTTCCGCCTCGGGTTCTTCGGCTGTATCTTCTGCTTTCTCGACAGTTTCCTCTTCAGGTTTTTCTTCTTCTGCGGGAGTCTCTTCTTCAGAAGAATTGTTGTCGGCTGCAGGAGCTGCCGCAACTTCCGTATCTTCTTCTCCGGCGCCCACGCCGCGTATCTTGAAGGGGAGGAAGAACATGTTTGCCAGAGCGCACGCCACGAAAGCATCTGCCAGGATGAGGCTGATCTGGATGAATTTATGGTTTGCCAGCATCTCAAGGGAGACCTGGAAATTGAATGCGAAGATGAAGGGGATCATCATGGCGATGAGCAGGAAGAATCTGTAGACAGGCTTGCGCTTGATGATGTCCTTAACGAAGATTGTGATGACGCAGATGAATGCGATTATGAGAGTAAGTCCGGTTACCGTTATGATGTACTTAACGGTATCCCCGGCAGTGTATCCCTGGATAACGAATCCCTTGATCCTTTGAAGCGAGATGACATTGCCGGCGCCGCCGGAGAATATATTCGTCTGTATGAATGATGACACAACGGCACATACTGCCACGGCAAGATAAAGGAGTCTTGCTTCCGAGAAGACCGCCATGCCGAAGAGGACCAGGAGCGCCGCTATGAGAGCGGACCCGTGGAAGTAAGGCATTACGATAACGACAAGACATGCTGCGATGGCGATGCCGATGGAGTTCAACGGATCGGCTTTCCTGGGGAGCCATGCGTTGCGTGACCAGAAGAAATACTTGAGCGCTTCGTTGGCGCTGTCGTATCTTAAGAAGCTGGTGCCCATCCTGCGCAGGTGCGGAAGGAACAGGATTATCAGGATGATTATGACGGAGATTCCCAGCATCAGGTGGCGCTGGTTGGGATAGACGTTGATAGCCCAGATGCCCCAGCCGTCGTAAGGAGTCAGATCGTACCAGGAAGTTGCTTTGGAGATATCATTTATGGCATCGCCTAACGACATTCCGGATTCCGTGAGTTCCTTGATGTGGATGAACACATTGAATGAACTTCTGAAGAATACGAGGATCGGTGCGATCAGGAAAGCCAGGCGTCTGCCGCTGATCAGGACGGACAGGAGCCCGAGCAGGACGAGGGCGCAGATCATGGTCATGATACTGGGGACATTGATCGCGTAGTCCAGGGGCATGCCCATGTATTCGAGCATTCCGCACAGGAAGTAGAAGAAGAAGTGATACTGGATACCGTTGCCAGAGAAGTGCATATACTGGGTCGGGAAGTTGAATCCTGTACCGAAGGACGAGACCATTGCGGTGTGGGGAGAAAGATCCGAATAGGTGGAGTATCCTGCCATAAGATAGTTGTCCTCGATCCTGTACGTGTAGAACATCAGGAACGTGGCGGCAACAGTGCACAGAACGATGGACAGCGTGTAGAATATGACGCCTGCAACCGTCCTCTTATACTGAGGGAGGGATGCGGCCATGGGATCTTCTTTGTTCTTGCGCTTGGCGACGATTATGAGATTGGTCAATATCAGCCAGAGGAAGACTGCGAAGACCACGAGGATCGATACGTTCTTACAGAGAGTCGGGTTATTGATGTAGTAAGCCAGTGCGAGTGCGACGTAGTAGTGGGTGAAGGTTACTGTGATAAGTCCGATGGTGATGCCGCAGGGTACGGTGAACATTGCGGAGGGCACGCACCTGGCTGTCTTCTTGGAAGCGGCGCAGGCCACTATAAGTCTTCTCGTGTTCGGGAGCAGCAGCTGCAGCAGTGACAGTCCGAACGCCGTGCAAAGTACCAGATACATTATCGCAATCATAGAAAAAACCCCTCAGGTCACAATTTTCGCAACATAAGTATAACAATAATAAAGCTTTGTTAAGAAAGCATTTAGGTAAGCCAGATTACAAGTTTGTAACAAAAAACGGCATATCGCGCCACAAGGGGTATAATTAACGGCGAAGACGAATCGAAAGGAATGAATTTTATGAAGATCACGGTACTGGAAGGCGGTCTGTCCCCCGAACGCGATGTATCCAAGAAATCAGCAAGGCTCATCGCCAACGCTCTCCTTCGCAAAGGACACGAGGTTGCGCTGGTGGACCTCTACGACGGGATCGAGGACAATGCGCCCATAGGAACATTCTTCAGGAGGGGCACGGTCCAGCCCTATGAATACGATATCCCCGAGTCTGAGCCGGATCTTGAGGCAGTAATTGCAGAACACGGCGGCAGAAGAGCATGGGTTGGTCCCAGGGTTATAGAACTCTGCCAGGCGGCTGATTCGGTCTTCCTGGGTCTTCACGGGTCCCATGGTGAGAACGGTCAGGTCCAGGCATTGCTGGATGCTTTCGATATCAAATACACGGGCAGCGGTTATCTTGGATGCGCTATCGCAATGGACAAGGATTTCTCCAAGTCGATCGTGGCCGGCGCAGGTCTTGATACCGGCAAATGGTTTACGGACGATTCAGCTAATGTAACGTTGGAGCGTATCAAAAAAGAGATCGGCATTCCCTGTGTCATCAAGCCCATCGGGTGCGGATCATCCTGCGGCGTCTCAGTTGTAAAGAGTGAAGACGAAGTGGCTGCAGCTTTGGAATATGCAGACAGATATCATCAGAGGATCCTCGTTGAGGAGTATATAACGGGACGCGAGATCACCGTCAGCATCCTTGACGACAAGGCTCTCCCCATAACGGAGATCATTCCCCACGAAGGATTCTACGACTATAAGAACAAGTATCAGGCAGGTCTTACCACTCATATCTGTCCTGCTGAACTTGGCGATGAACTTACTAAGAGGATCAACGAGCTCGCCGAGAGGATCTTCCACATGCTCAGGATGGAGCAGTACGGCAGAGTCGATATGATCGTTGACGAAGCAAACGACAAGATATGGTTCATAGAGGCAAATAACCTCCCGGGCATGACCGACACATCGCTGCTCCCCGAGGCGGCATCCCACGCGGGCATCCCCTACGAGGATCTTTGTGACAAGATCGCAAGACAATGCGAACGGAAGAACGTATAACCGGCATCAAGGATCTCGGCATTATAGGAGGCGGCGCGGCAGGATTGTTCGCCGCCTGTTTTGCATGTGAGAAGGGGATGTCTTTCGAACTCCTCGAGAAGATGTCATCCTGCGGCAACAAGCTCCTTCTTACAGGTCACGGAAGATGCAATATCTTAAATCTCAAGGCCGCCCCGGAGCTTAAGTCCTGCTACCACGGCAAAGGTAATTTTCTGTATCCGGCGCTGGCATCTTTCCCGCCTTCCGAAGCTTTTGCTTTCATCGAAAATGTCCTGGTCCTTAAGCTTACGGAAGAAGACAATAACAGGATCTTTCCCGTATCCGGCAAAGCCCGGGATGTCAGGGATGCATTGGTCAGCTTCATCGGTGAAGATAACATCAGATATAATTTTCGGGCAGTATCGCTGTCGCAGGACGGATCCGGGATCTGGACTGTCACATCGGAAGACGGCCGGGAAGGACGATACAAGAATATCATCCTGGCAACAGGCGGCATGAGCTTCCCCAAGACAGGCTCTTCCGGTGATTCATATAAGCTGGCGCAAAGCTTAGGATATGAGATAGTTCCGCCCAAAGCGGCCCTTGCTCCTGTCAGGATATCAGGCAGGGATGATCTTGATATCCCTGCAGGTCTTACGGTCAAAGGTTGCATTGCAAAGATAACGGAAGGCGACAAGGTCTTATCGCAGACAGAGGGCGATGTCCTTTTTACTCACGACGGACTGTCGGGACCTGCGGTGATGGAACTTGCAAGAGGTGTAAAGCGGGGCACCGTGATAACCTTGGATATGGCGCCGGATTTGAGCGATAAGGTCCTTACCGAATCGATGGATCAGTCCCCAACAAGAAAGTTCGTTAATGTCCTGTCTTCATTCATTCCAGGATCTTTGGCAGAGTATGCCGCCGGGTGCTCCGGTGCATCATCCGACATCACCTGCGCCAAGACCACAAAGGATGTAAGGCGCAAAGCACTGTCTGCAGTAAAGACCTTTACCGTAACGGCATCCCAAGATCCCGATATCGGCACTGCATATGTCACGGCAGGCGGGATCGATGTATCCGGGTTCGACAGGAAGACGATGGGATCTAAGACCCATAAGGGCTTGTATGTGATCGGAGAAGCTTTGGACATTGACGGTATATCCGGAGGATATAATCTTACGGCCTGCATCGCGGGGGCAAGGCTTGCGGTCGGTTCCATAGGAATTTGAACAAGACCGATGTTGCCAAAGAGGGTTTCCGTATTATAAAATATTATAGGGAAATTTCCCCGGAGGAGATCGTAATGAAGAGAGAAGATTACATTAGTTGGGACGAGTATTTTATGGGCGTTGCCCGGCTCGCCGCCATGAGGTCAAAGGACCCCAACACCCAGGTCGGAGCGTGTATCGTAGATGATGACAAACAGATCCTGTCCGTCGGCTATAACGGAATGCCTATCGGATGTTCCGACGACGAGTTCCCGTGGGAGAGGGACGGCGGAGTGTTGGACAGCAAGTACGCTTTTGTATGCCATGCGGAGATGAATGCCATCTTGAACTGCAAGGCTCCGAATATCAAGGGTTCCACCTGCTATGTTACGCTCTTCCCCTGCAATGAATGCACCAAGGCCCTGATCCAGAAGGGTGTCGGCAAGATCATATATCAGTCTGATAAGTATCACGATACCGACACTGCCGCTGCCGCAAGACAGATGCTGGATTCGGCGGGCATTAAGTTCGAGCCCTATAACGAGACCGGGCGCAAGATCGAACTGGAAGTCTGATAAGGACATATATTGCTTTAAGGGAGATAGCTTTATGTCATTACCTAACATACCGACCATCTTCGGTCTGTCCCAGATGGCTTCTGCCATGATCTATCTGGGAGCTTTCGTAGCGGTGTGCGTGTTGTCGTTCATACTCTATGTATCCGTCAGCAAGCGACGCGCCGAAGTAAACGAGAGCAGATCGATAGCGTGGAACAGGAAAGAACGTAAGAAGAAGGGTATCGAGGAAGCCGCCCGCAAGCACGACGGTGAAGATGCGGACGAGGCTGAGGCCGAGCCGATCGATACCGGACTCAATGTAGCGGAAGAAGCAGAAGAGAACAAAGCTGCCTTCGTCTTAGGCGGCAATCTCGGAATGAGCGCCAGGAAGAAGGAAGAGGACGAGACCCCGTCCCCGGAGGTCATCAACGGATATCTTCAGAAGTCCAATACCGCTCCGATAAGACCCGTCTATTCGAACACACCTTCCGCAAGAGCCGCTCAGAAGAAGGATCTTGAGAGTGAAGAAGAAGAGCTCGCAGCCAAGTACGAGCCCCCGAAGAAAGTTAAGCCCACGGCCTTAAAGCGCCCCACGGCTGCCAAGAATTCATTTACCGATGACCCCAAGCCCGAAGATGAGGCTGCTGACATCAAAGAAGATGAAGATTCCCCTTACGAATCCATTGTAAGACCCGTCATCGGCTCGGAGGTTTCCAATGCCGAAATCGACCGTCCTGCGGAAGTATCGGAGGTCGCACCTAAGATAGCCATGACCGGACTTGCGGCAGCCAACGAGGCAGCGACCGCGCCGGTCAAGGGTTTTGCCGCTCCCAAGAAAGAGCCGGTCAAGCGCCCGAAGTCCGCATTCGTCCCCAGTGCCGAGACCGCCGAGGATGCTCTGGAGGAAGCCGACAGGAAGGCTGAGGCTCTCGAGCGCATCGAAGAGCGCAAGAAAGCAAGGCTCGAGAAGGCTTCTGAGGAAGCTGACGGCTGATCTTTTCGCATAGTCGTTGTATTTTCGCGAAAACGTGTTATTATCAACATATGACGGAAACGTCAAGTTAAAACGCGTCCGAACGGAGGTAACGAATGCCACGTCCAGTACGAAAGAGAAAAGTCTGTTCCAAAGACCTTAAATCCAATATGTTCGAGCCCGTCGGCGGTCAGCGCGGCCGCATGCCGGTAGTCAATCTCAACCTCGACGAATATGAAGTAATAAGGCTCGTCGACCTTGAAGGCTACACTCACGAAGAGTGCGCCAAACATATGGATATCTCCAGGACCACCGTTACCGAGATATACGAATCCGCAAGGCACAAGATGGCTGACTTCATCGTTAACGCCGCCCATCTTAATATCGTCGACGGCTCCAAAGCCAAGAATGTCGTTGAGTGTCCCGGCGGCCGCGAAGGCTGCGAGACCTGTGTAAAGTTCGCCAACAAGGACAAGTAAAGACAGGAGGTATTGCCTTATGTCAAAGATCGTAACCACTGAAGATTTCAAGACGGAAGTTATCGATTCACAGACACCCGTATTGGTAGATTTCTATGCTGACTGGTGCGGTCCCTGCAAGATGCTGGGTCCGGTCCTTGAACAGCTGGAAGAAAGCTACGGCGGCAAGTTCGAACTCGTCAAGGTCAATATAGACGACAGCACACCCCTGGCAGCAGAATACGGCATCGCCAGTATCCCCGCAGTCAAGCTTTTCGTCGGAGGCAATGTAGTCGCCGAGACTGTCGGCAACAATGCGGCCGCAGTAAGGAAGATGCTTACGGAGTTTGTGGGCTGAGGAGGTCTTTCCATGATAAAGAAATCTTTTACGGTCGTCGTTTTGGCGGTTATTGTGTGTGCCGTAATCGCGGCATCAACGGCTTTCGCGGCAGGTAAGTTGCTTCCTACTGATGTTTCACAGCCCGATAAAGGCAATATCTTCGTGGCTGTCGAAGGGACCTTCAGTACAGAGGGGGCGACGGCAGCGCTAAAGCAGATCAATCTGATAAGATATCTGGCCTGCAGGAATAAAGAACCCGTCGAGTACGGATCATCACAAAAACTGTCTTTGGCAACGGATTACGGAGCTAACCCGACAGATGCCCAGCTTGCACAGGACAACGGAGATTACCACCCTGTAAAATGGTCATCTGAACTCGAGCGTGCCTGTGAGATACGAGCCGTGGAATCGGATATCTACATGGAACATGACAGGATGAACGGTAAGAGTTGCTTTACTGCAGTCCGAAATCTTTACAATGATGAGATCTTTCCCACCGGTGAGTGTCTGGCCTGGAGTGACAAAAAAGATCTCATGAAGGACGGCATCATCCAATGGGAAGATGAAAGAGATGCTTATTGCGGCAGGAAAGACGGAACGGCAGGTCATTACGGTATCCTCATTAAGCCCAAAGCCCGTTACATTGGATTGTCCGCTTTCAGGTACAAAGCAGATGCTGAGGGTAACGGACCTTTCTATAATTGGGGTTCTGTAGCTTTTGAATGCTGCGACGGAACCGGAATGGTAGGAAATCATGTATATGATGAGACGCCGAGAGATCTATCGGGTGAATATACCCAGACAGTTGAGCTTTCAGGCAATAAAGTCAGCTTGCTTAAGATTACCGGTGATAAGGCTGCCTGTGTCGGTAATACGGTCGATCTCACTTTGAAGGCTAAGTATACATATCCCGCATTTATGCACGACATTACAATGCTGTCCCCGGTTATCGCAGGACATACATGGACTTCTTCTAACCCCGCTGTTGCAACGATTTCTTCTGATGGTAAGGTTACGGCTGTAGGACAGGGAACCACGACGATAACGGCAACTGCCGCAGGTAAGAGTGTATCTGTCAAATTTGATGTAAAGCCGCCGGTAGTCCTCGGTGAGAAGAATGTTTCTGTTGTCTGCGGTAAGACACATACCGTTAAAGCGGAGGTTTACGACAAGGGGCTTAATTGGATATCCTCTGATCCAAAGATCGCAACCGTCTCCTCTTCGGGAGTCATAAAAGGTGTATCTGCAGGACATGTTACGATCACGGCGGTCTCTTCAGGCGGATATAAAGTGTCGCTTCCTGTAAGGATCATGTACAAAGACGTTACGGGAAGTAAGGACTTCTGGTATACCCCGACAAACTACCTGACCGACGCCGGTGTTGTCAAGGGCTACAACAAACAGACCAAGTTCAAACCCGCCAACGAGTGTACCAGAGCTCAGATGGTAACGTTCATCTGGAGACTTATGGGAGAACCCGCGCCTAAGACTGCGATCTGTAAGTTCTCCGATGTAAAGAAGAGCGATTACTACTACAAAGCCTGTATCTGGGGCAACGAGAACCATATCGTGGAAGGATACAAAAACGGGACATTCGGACCTAAGATCGTCTGCGCGAGAAAACATGCCGTTACATTCCTTTGGAGACTGGCCGGGAAGCCGAATCCGTCTTCTGCAAAGAATAAGTTCAAGGATGTAAAGGAGAAGGACTACTTCTACAAAGCATGCCTTTGGGCATCCGAGAAGAAGATCCTTGCCGGCTATAAGGATGGAACATTCAAGCCTAACGGTGACTGCTTACGCCGCCAAATGGTCACGTTCCTCTACAAGTACGACAAGAATGTCAACAAAAAAGGCTGAGCCTGCAGGTTCCGGTTAAACTGACTTTTTAAAGTTTCACGATTTTGCGCGAAAAGTTTCGCGTTTGCGAAAGAAAAATGCCCAAAATCCGAAACTATTTCTAAATTCACCCAAGTGGCTGTGCTTTAAGTCACAAACCCGGGCAGCAGTTCGTTGCCTGATGCGTCACCCTCCTGAACGAAAGCATTCGTCTGCCCGAGGTCACTGAGAAGATCGATCATCTTCTCATAGTGATCTTTGGACACGGTGCGGCGAAGCGAGGGAGGCAGTGTATCAAGGGGCGTGTACTGATTCATAAGGCTGATATAGATAGAATTACCGTATCGCGAGACAAGATATTCCAGAACATGCTTGGTATCGAAAAGATATCCCGGCAGCATCAGGTGCCGTACGATCACGCCCCGCTCCATAAGTCCCGAAGCCCCTATGACCGCAGGACCTGTCTGGCGCACCATCTCATCGGTCGCAAGGCAGCACTTCGTAAAGTAATCCTGCGCATGCGCAAGCTCGGAAGATACGGCAGCCGAATAGAACTTCATGTCAGTCAGGTATATATCCACAAGACCTTCGAACATCCGCAGTGTCGAAACTTCCTCATATCCTGATATGTTGGCAATAACAGGGATTTTAAGCCCGCGGCTTCTGGTAAGTTCAATGCTTCGGGCAACCTCCGGCGCATAGTGCATGCAAGTCACCAGATTGATGTTATGGACTCCCGAATCCTGAAGCTTCAGATAGGAATCTGCCAGAGCCATAGCATCCATTGAGGTTCCGTGCCCGGTAAGGCCGTGGGATATTGCGTGGTTCTGACAGAATATGCATCCCAGTGAACACCCTTCGAAGAAGACTGTCCCCGACCCTGAAGTGCCTGATATCACAGGTTCTTCGCCGAAGTGCGGGGCGATGAGGTTTACGACGGGTATATAAGGGGCGCGGCAGAACCCGAACCCTTCGGTATCGGTCCTTATGGCGTGGCAGCGCCTCGGACAAAGATCGCAAATATACTCTGAACCCATAACAAGATTATACGCAACTTTGCCAAAAGATTACCCGCATATTCTGCGAAAAACGTTGTATTATCAATCGCACTCCGTTTTGTTAATGGCGAATGTAGTGGTACAATCTCATTGGATTTAAGGAGGCCTGATTCCAAGTGTACGAAGGATTGCACGAAGAGTGCGGAGTATTCGGAATAAGAGGGGCAGCAAGGGATGAGATATCGTCCCTTATGTACTACGGTCTTTTCGCGCTTCAGCACAGGGGTCAGGAGAGCTGCGGAATCGCAGTCAACGACGATGCGAAGATAACCTGCCGCAAGGACATGGGTCTTGTCGGGGATGTCTTCGATCAGAACACCTTAGAAGAACTTAAAGGCGACACGGCGATCGGGCATGTAAGATATTCCACCACCGGCGCTTCCACGGCAGCAAATGCCCAGCCTTTGGTAACACACTATGTCAAGGGCACACTGTCCATTGTCCATAACGGTAATCTCACCAATTGCGACGATCTTCGTAAAAAGCTGGAAGATAACGGTGCAATTTTCTCCACGACTACAGACTCTGAGGTTATCTGCTACCTGATAGCAGGATTAAGGAGCAGCCTGCCTTCGGTAGAAGCGGCTGTTGCAGGCGCCATGGAGAAGATCAAGGGCGGTTATGCCCTCTTGGTAATGAGCCCCGCCAAGCTCATCGCGGCAAGGGATCCTTACGGATTAAAGCCTCTCTGCATGGGCAGGATAGGGGATGCGGTAGTCTTTGCTTCCGAAAGCTGCGCTTTGGCTGCAACAGGCGCGGAGTTCGTAAGGGACATCGAACCCGGCGAGGTTGTGACCGTAAGCGATGACGGCATCAAGTCCGAGTTCCCTCTGGAGAAGAGGAAGCCCAGGAAGTGTATTTTCGAGTATATATATTTTGCAAGACCCGACAGCAGGATCGACGGGATATCCGTATTCGAGTCGAGGATCAAGGCAGGAGAAGTCCTGGCCAACAAGAACCCTGTTGAAGCGGATGTGGTAACGGGCGTTCCGGAATCCGGAATAGATGCGGCCCTGGGATTTTCCCAGGCTTCGGGCATACCTTATGTTAAGGCTTTCGTCAAGAACAGCTATGTGGGAAGAACGTTCATCAAGCCTACCCAGCAGTCGAGGAAGTCTTCAGTCAAGATCAAGCTTAACCCCATAAGCGAGGCGGTGAAGGGCAAGAGGGTCGTAATGTGCGACGACTCAATAGTCCGCGGCACCACCATCGCAAACATAGTCAAGATGCTCAGGGACGCGGGAGCCACGGAAGTCCATGTCAGGATATCGTCGCCGCCGTTCATGCATCCGTGCTTCTACGGCACAGACGTTCCGTCCTGCGAAAACCTTATAGCATGTCACCATTCGATCGAAGAGATAACGGAGATAATCGGCGCGGATTCTCTTGTTTACCTGAGCGCCGAAGAACTGGCAGATATCGTGGACGATCCCGGGAGGTCTTTCTGCGATGCCTGCTTTACGGGAGATTACCCCGTTACGGAAGGGATAGAGGATAATATCAGATGACAAAGAACAAAAGCAGGAAAGGGACAGTTGCGGTCCTTATCGTGCTGATCCTTGTTCTCCTCGCTGCGGACTACTACCTGATTACAAGGTTCCGCGACCGCGAGATTGCCAAGATCAATACCAGGATCGAATTGGAGTGCGGGCAGCCCCTGACACAGGACATGCTCATGAACGCCAAGCCCGCCATTGAGGATCTTGTCTCCACGAACCTGGATGTATCCGTGATCGACACCAAAGTCCCCCAGACGGTAATGTACAATTTCTATTTCTGGCGCGAAAAGATTCCCTGCGAGATCAAGATCTCCGACACGATACCGCCTTCGGCAGAAGCTGTTCCCCAGAAACTCTACAGCTTCGACAACTTCCCCGAAGCAGAAGAAGTCGTGACCAATGTTTACGATCTTTCACCCTGCACCATATCCTACAAGGATTTTCCGGATATGGGACTGGGCGGGCACTTCGACGTGAGGGTCAGCGTCAAGGATTCGTCGGGGAACGAGACTATCGTTCCGGTACCTTTCGATGTAACTTACGACGGCATCGCGCCCCAGATCTACGGCGCGAAAGACCTGTCTGTCTTCATCGGGGATACGATCTCATACCGTGACGGCGTGACCGTGGCAGATAACCTGGATCCCAAGCCGGAACTTACGATCGACACTTCCCAGGTAAATCTCAAGAGAGAAGGGACTTACCCCGTAACATATACCGCGACAGACTTTGCGGGCAACAGCTCCAGCGTCACGGTCAACATAACCCTGACGGTAAAGCCCGACGGCTATGTGGATCCCGAGGTGGTCTACGAGAAAGCAAGAGAGATCCTGGAACAGATCACCACCCCCGGCATGAGCGATCTTGAAGTTGCCCTGCAGATCACATACTGGTGCAGATACCAGATCCACTACGGCAACAGATCCGTCTCGACTTCCTGGACTGCCGCCGCATATCAGGGACTGACCTCAAGGTCCGGAAGATGCTACACATATGCCATGTCGGCGAGGGCACTTTTCGATGCTGCCGGCATCGAGAACAAGATCGTCAAGCGCGAGAAGTACGGAAGATCCGGCCACTACTGGAACTACATCAAGATCGACGGCCAGTGGTACCACTGCGACAGCACCCCGCGCCACACATACGGATCTTATGTCTTCGGCTACACGACCAAGGAACTTCAGGCGTTCAGTGTCAACGGCTACAACGGCTATTACTTCACGGTCAGCAAATACCCGGAGAGTGCCAAGGACTCCATCCAGGACCGCATCGACTACCGCAACCATAAGATCTTGTACTGATACTGCGCTCAACCCACTGCTTTATGGAGATGTGTATCAAATTTGTGTTTTCAAGTATCTGGTACACAAAAGCGGGTCATTCTGTGTATCAAAATGCAGTTTATAAGAATTTGATACACAAAAGCACGGCGAACCGTGTATCAAATTGAAGTTTTCAAGTGTTTGGTACACAAATCAGAAAAAATCTGTGTATCAAACTGATGTTTTTGAGAATCTGGTACACAAACAGCAATAGAGTAACGATGCTCATTTATTGACCGCCCCATACCCCTGTGGTAAATTGTGAGTGGTTTGGCACCAGAGCCCTAAACCTGCGAGGGGAGAGAAAAGTCTCATGGACAACGAGAATACCGGCAAGAAAGACAGGAGAGCTAAAGTTCTTAAGGTCCTGGGCGTTATCGGCGCGGTGTTTTTCTTCTTAAGTTATATCCCTTTCGTGATACTGCCATTCTGTGCACAGCTCGGCATAGAGGACGGTATCCTGAGCAGCAGGACAGTCTTCGGGTGGGAAGCCGTGACAACGGTATTCTTCTGGTGCTGCGTAATCCCAATCTTTCCGATATGTATCCTGTACCAGCTGGCATTCGGGCTGCTCTATATCAGACGCAAGCATATCGCGCTCAAGATCGCGGCGGCTCTGACTTGCGCAGCGGTAGTGATCGCCACGGCCATCCCCTGCCTCCTCTACATTCCAAAAGAGAGAGCGAGGGTAGAAGAACTCTCTCCGGAAGTGAGGTCCTATCTGGAAGGCAAATACGGGAGCGAACTTGCGCAGGAAGCAAAGCTTAAGCTCTACGAATATATCCCCGGGACTTTCCACGCCACATCCCAAGTGATCCCGAACGACCATTGGTTCGAACTGGACCACGCCCCTGACGGATACTACGACGATCTCATCAACGTCTTCTGCGGGCAGAATACCAAATACGAGGAAGGCTTCAGAAACTATATCGACGACAAGTACGATCTTCCTGAGGACATGCATTCCCAGCCGCATATCTCAAGCATAGATTTCACCGGGTATAAGCACGGAGACGATACGTCTAAGCTCTATCCCCAGACGGGGTACGAGGTTGCAGGCGTTACCGTCACAATGGAACACGATGAGATCGTCCAGAAGAACCTTCAGAAACTGGCTATGAGAGTGGTCAACGATATCTGCCCGAGATTCGAGGAAGAGCACAGGCTGGGTCACTTCATGGTGTATATCAGGGACGTGGATTTCCAGGAGACTGCGGCCAGCATCCAGATCGATTTCCCGTGCGCGGATACGTTGAACTATACTGTAGTGCAGATAGAACCCAGGATCTACGACGATATGCCGGATACCATCTGGGAGGACGGCTTTTTTGCGGAGGAGGTTAACGATGTCGGATATTTTGATTAAGATCAACTCACTTGCGGTCTTTCGCGATGTAAGACAGAAAGAGCCCATTACAAGCCTCATCTCGTTCCTGGAACTGGTGGATGAAGTAGGCGTCCCTATGGAGAAGATAATGCAGTCCTATTCGGAATTCGTCGGCAGCATCTATTCGGTCTGTCCCGACGGCGACTTCTCCGAGTGCGTTCGAAAAGCAGTCCTGGCATCTGACAACCCCTACAAGCAGGCCTTCATCGACAACAAGAACTCAGGCGGCCAGCAAAAGATCTCCGCACTCCTCTCTATGATGGCAGACAACGAACTCAAACTCTTAGACGACATAGCATCCCTGTCCTACACGGGCCTTTCCAAATACATCTTCTGGGACGGTTACATCCCCCAGTTCAAGAGTTCAGGTCTCGACATCTCGAAAAGCTACAAGGCGATGTTGGAGAAGCTGGGATAACCCCCTCTTATTAATTAAATAAAGAAATATGGAATGATCACGGCAATCGTGATAAAATTACGCTGTATTATTTTTTTCAAACGGAGGTGTTTGGATGAGTAGAGTGTTAAGAAAGATTATTGCCTCTGTAGCAACAGTAGCAATAATGGGAACGGCCATTAACGTCGCTCCATTGGCAGTAAGGGCAGAGGTTACGTATCCTATCACAAATGATGAGAACACTATTTTTCTGGATGGTTCTTTGAATAATTATCTCTTCGATAAATATGATACGGACCATGATGATAATTTATTCAAAGATGAATGTGACGCAGTCGAGGAATTGGATCTGGGAGAAGTATCTATCGGTGATGCTGGTCTTGCAGGCCTTGAGGCATTTGTGAATCTTCAGGTTTTGAAATTCGGTGACGAAAATTATCTTTCTCTCACCAATGTTGATCTTTCCCCTTACAAGGAATTGACAACCATCACCGGCTCAAGCAATACCAGCGTGAAATCAATGAATCTTAGCGGACTGACCAAACTTGAGTCTGTTGAGTGGAAGGAATCTGTTCTCCAGAATATAGATGTTTCCGGTTGTACTTCACTTAAGACTCTTGATGTTTCTGATAATGAATTGGAGTCTCTTGATGTCAGCGATTGTACTTCCTTGAGTGTTCTGAAGTGTTCCAGACAGGTCGGACCTGATCATCTCAAGTATTTAGATATCATGAACAACGCAAATCTTCAGGCTGCTTATTCTGAGGATGGTGAAAAAAGTGCATGGTCCAGTGGTAATGAGATTACATACACAAGCGAAGCTAATGTTCTGGTCGTAGATGAAAGTGTGGTTGTAAAAGCTTCTACCATTAGGGACATTAAATTCAGTTTCACCGCTCCGGCAGTTGCTTCTGCTACGTCAGCAAAGCCTAAGGTTACAGATATCGGATATAACGTTAAACTTAATAACACCATTTTCTGCAATGGTGTGTATGGTGTTGATCAAGATTGTGACAGCGCATTGACTGAACCTAAGTTTAAGGCAGCAACAACTTATCACTACTATGCGGCTATTGCTGCGGAATCAGGTTGTTCCTTTGCTGATGTAAGTCAGATGAGACTTATTGTAAATGATGAGATGATCGATCCCAGCCAGACTGACGATTATGCTATTCGTTATTATGAAGGTGTCATACTGGTTTATGGAACATTTACCACGGATAATAACAAGGCGGCACAGAGCATTACTGCTCTTGATTTGGCTCTTCAGGTAGGTCAAAAGGGAACTATCGCAGCTTCTACAGATGGCGATGGTACACTCTCTTACTCTGTTGAGGAAGGTGATACCATAGCATCCGTAAATAGCTCCACAGGTGAGGTTACAGCTCTTAGTGCAGGAACAGCAACGATTAAGATAGTAGCAAGTGAGACAGGATGTTATTACGGTGCTTCCACTACCATTACCGTTACAGTTAGTCCTAAGCCTGATCAGGTAATCGATGCTCCTGAAGAGATAGGTCTTATTGTTGGTGAGACCAAGGCTATCGGCGCAACAGTTTCTGTAGGTGACGGTAAACTTTCCTATGTTTCAACTGATCCTGAGATAGTTAGCGTAGATGAAAATGGTAATGTAACTGCTTTGAAGGAAGCAGGTACAAAACCGATATACATTCAGATTACTGCTGCAGGAACAGATGACTATAGTGAGACAACGATTGCTGTCAAGGTGGTTATAGCTGAGCCTACAGCTACACCTACAGCAACAGCAACACCTACACCTTCTGAGACACCCGCAACACCTACACCTACTGCTACACCTACTGAGAAGCCTGCAACGCCTACTCCTACAAAGGAGCCTACAAAGGCACCCGCTACTCCTACTCCTACAACAAAGCCGACAGATAAGCCTACGCCTACACCTGACGACGGCAAGATCTCTGTTGCCAATGCTAAGGTTGAGTTCCAGTTCAAGGAATTCACATTCTATGGTGATCCTATCAAGCCAGGTATTGCGGTTTTCGTTAACGGAAAGCAGCTCAAGGGTAAGGTTGACTTCACAGGTGAACTGAAGGATAACGACAAGATCGGTACAGCTTCCATCACCATCGTAGGGCAGGGCGACTACAAGGATGAAGTTACGAAGACATTCAAGATCGTAGCTCCTACGGTAGTTTGCGGAAAGAAACTCGATGTACCCGGCGAAGGTATCACAGGATCTTCCTGGAACACATCCAACAAGACCATCGCAACAGTAAGCGATAAGGGTGTCATCACCGGTAAGCAGGCAGGATCCGCAACGATCTCCTACAAGGCTGACGGCAAGACCAAGAAGTTTACTGTTCAGGTCCTCTATAAGGACGTTAAGAAAGCATCCGACTTCTGGTACGAGCCTACCAACGCTCTGACAGCAATGGGTGTCGTTAAGGGTTACGACAAGCAGACAAACTTCAAGCCCGGCAACGACTGTACGAGAGGACAGATGGTAACATTCCTTTGGAGACTTGCAGGACAGCCCGCACCTAAGTCTACTTCCACAAATTTCAAGGACATCAAGAAGAGCGATTACTTCTATAAGCCTGTTCTTTGGGCAGTAGAAAAGGGCATCACGACAGGTATCTCCAAGACCAAGTTCGGTCCTTCAGGCGTATGTACACGTGCGCAGACAGTTACGTTCCTTTGGAGAATGGCAGGCAAGCCCGATCCTAAGTCCGACAAGAATCCTTTCAAGGATGTAAAGGCAAAGGATTACTTCTACAAGGCAACTATCTGGGCGTCCGAGAACAGCATCGTCGCAGGCTATAAGGACGGAACGTTCAAGCCTTCCGGCAAGTGCTTAAGAAGACAGATGGTTACATTCCTTTATAAGTACGACAACAATGTCAACAAGAAAAGCTGATATTGCTGATCTGACTTAAAGCATCAATGCAGCGCCGTCCGTTTGGGCGGCGCTGTTTATATTTTGTTTACTGATATTCGTTTGCGTAGGTGTTAGAATAAATGTATCGGTTATTGTGTGGCTGATAATTTAATATATAACGTTTCAATTTTTTGGGTCCCAGGGATCTGTTTCGTGCAACGGTAAAGGAGGATCAAAGATGAGAAGGCGGATTGTAAGTATTTTGCTGGCGTTAGCGATGGTCGCGACTGTCGGCACTTATTTCAGGACAAGTGAAGTTAGGGCGGATGCATCCGATGCAAGGTATGTGATGGATGCAGAGACTTTGCCGGATGGCAAGATCGCGACCGTGTTTATTAAGGGTGGCAGTACCACGACAAACAGCTATGTTTCTCAAAACATAGTTAGCGGTGGTGCGCTTTACTACGGAGTCTATGATCCTGTCAATAACGATTGGGCAGAAGAGATCATTAGTGCAAGTGCTTCAGAAGCTTCTTTGGCATTAAGTGGAAGCACTCCGCATGTCGCGTATGTGAACAGCGATAAAGATATTGCTTATACATATAAGAGCGGAGATGCTTGGTCTGTTCCAGATGTAATTGATTCAAATAATTTAAATAGCCAACAAGGAAATCTTTATTATCCGGATTTAGCGATAGATCACAACGGATACGCGAATATTTCATATTTTGATACGCAAGGTGGGGAAGAAGAAGATTACAAAAGACCTGATGTTATGTATGCTACTAACAAGACAGGTTCTTTTGTAAAGACTTTATTAGTTAATTGCTATGGCGAAAATAATGGTACGGACGGCGGTTGGTTCGATGAAGCGCAAGATCCTCATATTTTCTTACATTCTTCAATCGGCTATGGCGTTTCTTATAAATTGCATAGCATGTATAGAGGATGGGCTTCAACCGCTGAGTATAGTAACTATACACGATTTACCAATCAGACCGGAACCTATTCTTTCAAGAAAAACGCTACATTATATGGAGTATGTACAAACGGGACAGATGCCTGGGAGCTTGAATATTATGACAATTCTTATAATATTCTTAAGTTTGGTCTTGGAGCTTCAACTGCATATGAAATTTCTGTTGCGGCAACGGTAGCGCACGCTAACCTTTGTTCTGATATCACTCTTGGCAGCGACAATGACCTCTGTTTTGCAGGTATTACTGATACTTCTGCTGTTTTCTACCAGAATGGTGTCACTACTGATGTAACTGCAGCGACAGCACGTTGTTCTTATAATAGAGTATTTACTGTTCTATCCGGAAATGACCAGTATCTTGTCTACACTGGTGCTGATACGGACAATTCTTTGATATTCCTTAAATTCGACGGTTCTGATATTTCAGAATTCAAAGTTCCCAACACCACACCCGAAGAGACACCTAATGCTTCGTTCGAAGCAACAGGACCTGACTGTGGAACTTTGTCTGATGTTGTAAGCGGAATGAAGTACAGTCTTGATGGAGGCACAACGTGGATCGACATCACGGATACTACAGTTGATATTGATTCAGATGTTACCGTTGAGTACGGCATACAGGTTAAGCAGCCGGCCACAAGTCCAATGACGACAGACAGTGAGATCCAGCAGATCACGATTACCAAAGCTGATACGCCTGAACTTACAGCGGTACAGCCTTCTGTGATCGATGGTAAGGGTTCTATTCCGACAACAGATGAATATGAGTACAGCACAGACGGAACGGCTTACACTGCATGTTCCGGTGAGCTGACAGATCTTGCAGTCGGAACATATTATGTCCGTGTTAAGGCTGCCGGAACGGTCCTTGCATCTGATGCACAGGAGATCAACATTGAAGCATTTGTTCCTTCAAAGGAACCGACACCTGAAACTGTTTTCTATGCACAGTCGAATAATTCCGGAATGCTGAACGGTGTCGATGATACAAAGATGTTCTTTAGAGTCAATGACGGTGAATGGATCAAGGCCGACGGTAATCCTGTCGGAGTGTCCTCACTTAATGACGGTGATGTTATCCAAGTTTATTCTGAGGGTAATAAAACAACGACGATCGACAGTGACATTCAGACCATTAGTATTACGAAAGCCAATACGCCTTCTGTTGATTTTACTCAGCCTACAACTATCGGAGGTAAGGGAAGTATAGAGACCACAGACGAGTTAGAATATCGTCACACAGGAAGTAATTATCTTCCTTGCGAAGGTGAATTGACTGATCTTACTCCCGGTACCTATTATGTTCGTGTTAAGGCATCGGGAACAATGCTTGCTTCTGAAGATCAGACGATCGTTATTGAAGAATTCGTACCTTCGAAGGAAGCTACACCTGAAGCAGTATTTACAGCAACAGGACCTGACAGCGGTACTCTTACAAATGTAACGGCAGGCATGAAGTACAAGATCGATGAGAATGATTGGGTCGACATTACCGGCACAACTGTTACCATCGAATCCGGATTAACAGCATGCGTTATCTCGGTCGTTAAGTCCGGCAACGGAACGACAACCATAGACAGTGAAGCTCAGCAGATCACGGTCACCCAAGCTGACACCCCTGAACTTACAGCGGTCCAGCCTGCAGTGATCGATGGCAAGGGAAGCATCCCTACGACTGATAAACATGAGTTCAGCACGGATGGTACTACCTACACAGCATGCACCGGAGAGACGGCTGATCTTGCTCCCGGAACATACTATGTCAGGACAAAAGCTTCCGGCAATATCCTGGCTTCTGAGCCTCAGGAGATTGAGATCAAGGAATTCGTAGCCGGTAAGGAAGATACGCCTGAAGCTGTTTTCGAGAAGACGGATCTTGAGGGTGGTATTCTAAGCAATGTTACTGCCGGAATGAAGTACAGCTTGGACGGCGGAACGGAATGGCTCGATATAACAGGTACAACTGTCCAGATCGCATCCGGCGCAACTCCGGAGAAC
Source organism: Clostridiales bacterium (assembly GCA_017964005.1). Lineage (GTDB taxonomy): Bacteria > Bacillota > Clostridia > Saccharofermentanales > Saccharofermentanaceae > Saccharofermentans. Next base: position 4,195 of record JAGCSR010000045.1, on the reverse strand, counting down.
GGGATCAAAGTCTATATGCCCGGTAACGGAACGACAACGGTCGACAGTGACATTCAGACGATCGAAGTTCCTGCGAACTTCAAGGTCACCTTCGATTCGAAGGGCGGCAGCGAGGTTGCTCCTGTTTATGTAATCCCGGGCGGAAAAGTTACGGAACCTGAGAAGCCTACAAGAGAAGGATGGACCTTCGGCCATTGGTATCTGGAAGGCGCTGAGTATAACTTCAATACCGCGGTCAACAGTGATATCACATTGAAAGCATCCTGGTTCATCGGAATGGCGGCAGGTGTATACAACAAGTCGAATCCTGAGAACAAACAGTGCGGTACGATGGATATCAAGACATCGATGGATCTTTACTCATACCCTGATTCTACATTTATTAACTTTACTGCACCTGAGGGATCGGTCTCGTTTACCGCAAAACCTGCAGAAGGATATGTATTCGTAGGTTGGTACAAAGGTGTCGTCGGTGAAAGCGGTTTCGTTGAAGGGCCTGGTGATGAATTACTGAAGGAAGATACGACCTATATCTTTGACGCAGAGGGTATTGCACTCTGTGCGGTATTCGAGTGCGCAGGACATGATTGGTCCACCACTGTTAAGAAAGCAACATTCGAAGAAGACGGTTACACCAAGACAGTCTGCAGCATCTGCGGTCTTGAGGATACAACACAGGCGTCGACGATAGAGAAAGCTGAAGCTTCACTTGAAGGAACCTCCTTCGAATATACCGGCAAGGCGATCGAACCGGCGGTTACGGTAAAGACGGAAAGCGGTGAACTCTCATCCGATAACTATACCATTGAGTATTCCGACAACATTAACGCAGGAACCGCAAGTGTCAAGATCACACTGAAGGGTGACTACTATGAAGGCGAGAAGACCCTGACCTTTGAGATCAAGGGACAGCCTGCAACCCCTACGCCGACTGAGAAGCCTGATGAGCCTACGGTAACTCCTACACCTACCGAGACTCCTGCAAAGCCTACGGACGAGCCTACACCTACTCCTACCGAGGCTCCTGCAAAGCCCACTGATGAACCTACACCTACACCTGACGACGGCAAGATCTCCATCGCCAAGGCAAAGGTTGAGTTCCAGTACAAGGAATTCCCGTTCTACGGTGATCCCGTAAAGCCGGCTATCGCAGTATCGTTGAACGGAAAGCAGCTCAAGGGTAAGGTTGACTTCAAGGGTGTGCTCACAGACAACGATAAGGTCGGAACAGCTTCGATCACCATTGTAGGCCAGGGCAAGTACAAAGATGAAGTAACGAAGACGTTCAAGATCGTAATGCCTATGGTAGTATCCGGCAAGACATTGGATGTTCCCGGCGAAGGCATCACAGGGTCTTCCTGGAAGACATCCAATAAGACGATCCTTACCGTAAGTGACAAGGGCGTAATTACAGGTAAGCAGGCAGGTGTTGCAACAGTATCCTATAAGGCTGACGGGAAGACGAAGAAGTTTGAGGTACAGGTACTCTATAAGGATGTAACCAAGACATCTGACTTCTGGTTCGAACCTACCAATGCACTGACAGCTCTGGGTGTCGTCAAAGGTTACGACAACCAGACCAAGTTCAAGCCGGGCAACGACTGTACCCGTGCACAGATGGTAACATTCCTGTGGAGACTTGCAGGGCAGCCCGCACCTAAGTCATCTTCGACGAAGTTTACGGACATCAAGAAGAGCGATTACTTCTATAAGCCTGTACTTTGGGCAGTAGAGCAGGGCATCACGACAGGTATCTCCAAGACCAAGTTCGGTCCTCAGGGAGTATGTACCCGTGCACAGACGGTTACGTTCCTTTGGAGGATGGCAGGAAAGCCCGATCCTACTAAATCCAAGAATCCGTTCAAGGATGTAAAGGAGAAGGATTACTTCTACACGGCAACCATCTGGGTATCCGAGAAGAAGATCGTCGCAGGATACTCCGACGGAACCTTCAAGCCTCAGGGCAAGTGCTTGAGAAGACAGATGGTAACGTTCCTTTACAAGTACGATAAGTTCGTAAACGGGAAAGGATAAGGTCTGATAACCCAAGATCGTTCGATCGGGGGCTGCCTTCGGGCAGCCCTTTACTTTGTGACGTAATCTAATCCGTTGTCCTTGCAGTACTGTTCTGCAGCGGAGCCTGCGGTGACAGTAACGGTCAGGCTGCTACACTTCCTGAATGCGTCCTTGCCGATGGTGGTGACGCTTGCAGGTATCGTGATGTTAGTAAGAGATGCGCAGCCTGAGAAAGCCCTGTCTCCGATCTCTGTTAATCCTTCCTGAAGAGAGACTTCAGTGAGGGTCGTGCAGTCGAAGAATGCGGCTGTATCTATCCTGGTAACATTTGCGGGTATCTTGATCTCCTTAAGGGATCTGCAGTCCGCGAAAGCTTCTTTGCCTATGGCTGTCAGGCTCTCGGGAAGTGTGACCGTAGGGAGCGATCTGCACTGGTAGAAAGTCTGTTCGTCTATCCTGGTGATGCCTTCAGGAATGTTGACATCCGTCAGGGCGTGGCACTTGGAGAATGCCTGAGGCCCCAGTACTTCGAGACCGTCTGGAAGAGTTACCTTCGTGAGTGAATCGTCCCAGTCGAAAGCGAGAAGACCGATGGTCTTTACATTCGGGGGAAGGTTGATCTCGGTCATGGAATTCGCACCGAAGAAAGCGCCTTCATCTACTGTGGTGAGGCTGTCGGGGAAAGTGATCTTCGTAAGGGACCTGCACCCTGCCAGCATGTGTCTTCCGATGCTGGTAACGCCTTCGGGGATAGTGAGGCTCTGCATCTTCTTATGTCCCTGGAAAGTCGACTGATCGATCCTGGTGACCTTCTTGCCGCCGAGTTCCGAAGGGACTACTACATCGACATCGTCAAAGTTATAGTACCACCATACTTTCACCGTTCCGTCCGGCATGTCCTTATATGCCCAGTCCTTCTCGGCTTTATTTGTGCATGCGGTAAAGAGCGAGAGCCCCGTACATAAGATCAGCATGATGGCGATTATCTTCTTCATGGCATTTCCCTTCATTTGTCTGCCGCGAAAAGATCGGCAACGGTTTTTGCAACACTGATTATAGCACTGTCTTTTTCCATTGAAGGATCTTTGAGAGGAACAACCTGATCGAATCCTGCTGCAAGACATTTTTCCCAGCCTTCGCCGGTTATGCCGCAAACACCGATAGTTCGCTTTCCGTATCGGGCGGCAGTCTTCATTATCCTGTAAGGTGCTTTGCCGTTAATGGTCTGACCGTCCATCCTGCCTTCTCCGGTTATGACGATGTCGCAGTCACGGACAACGTCTTCCAGACCTGTTATCTTTGCGACCATATCCGCTCCTGACTCGAGTTTGGCGCCGAGAAAATGCATCAGCGCAAACCCGCACCCTCCAGCAGCTCCATATCCCGGTACATCAGGATCGGCGCCTGCAAGTTTTGCCATGTTCATAAGCCAGAGATCCATCTTCTCTGCCATCTCGTATGTTGCGCCTTTTTGCGGTCCGTAAACATGGCTTGCACCCGAAGGTCCGCACAAAGGATTGGTTACATCCGTTGCGGCGATGAATGCAATGTCTGTTCCGATGAGTCCGGTAGTGTCGATAGAACAAAGATCGGAAAGTCCTGTTGCGCCGTAAGGTACGGGTTTGCCGTCCTTATCTAGGAACCTGCCTCCCAATGCGCTGAGCATTCCTGCGCCGCCGTCGTTGGTAGCGCTTCCGCCCAGGAAAACAACGATCCTGCGGAACCCTTTGCTTATGGCATCCCGGATGAGTTCACCGGTGCCAAAGGTTGAAGAATTACAGATATCGAGATCCTTTTCGGGAACCAATGTGATCCCTGACGCCTTGGCCATCTCTATGTATGCCGTGCTGTCGGAATCGGAGAAGATATAGTAAGAATCAATGATCTCACCGAGGGGTCCTCGTACCCGGACCGGTCGGGCAGCAGCGCCGATAAAGGGCGCTATCGCGTCGAGTGTTCCTTCTCCGCCGTCGGCGGTGGGGAGTACCGTGACTTCCGCGTCAGGGCGGGCCAAAAGGATACCGTCTCTTACGGCATTGCCTGCTTCAAGTGAAGTCAGGCTCCCTTTGAAAGAATCCATTGCGACAGTAACCTTCATGAGAACCCTGCGAATTTTTTATGATTATAACATTAATGAACAGAGCTTTTTGCCGCAAACGTGCCTATACCAAATCGACCG
>JAGCSR010000004.1 GCA_017964005.1 Clostridiales bacterium | reverse complement strand
TTTATTATTTCCGAATAGGATCTTTTTACTCGTGATCGTAAGGATAGATCTTCTCGATGGTTCCGTCCTCTGCGATATTGAGCTTGGTGAACTTAACACTTCTCTTGTGTGAGCACCCGCCTGCCCTCTTAGCGTCGTGATAGAACAGATACCATTCGCCGTCGATCTCGACGATGGAATGGTGGGTAGTCCATCCGATAACAGGTTCCATTACCCTGCCCTTGTATGTGAAAGGGCCCTCGGGTGAGTCGCCTTCAGCGTAGCAGATATAATGTGTCGTACCCGTTGAATATGAGAAATAGTACTTGCCGTTGAACTTGTGCATCCAAGGGTCTTCGAAGTATCTGCGATCCTCGTCGCCTGCCTTGATGGGCTCGCCGTTCTCGTCGAGGATGGTGATCATCTTGGGCGGTGCGACATAAGCATCCATGGTCGGCTTGAACTCGGCAACAAGAGCGCACAGTGCCTTGTCGTCACCCTCGGGACGGCGCTCGTCGGGATTGAAAGATCCGGACTGCCACATCTCAAGCTGGCCGCCCCAGAGTCCGCCGTTATAGCACCAGATCCTGCCGTCGTCATCTTGGAAGACCGCGGGGTCGATACTGTAGCTGCCCTCTATGAAATTGTCCTGAGGCTTGAAGGGGCCTACGGGAGAATCCGACTCGGCAACACCGATCCTGAAGATCTCATTCTTGTCCTTTGCCGGGAATACAAGATAGTACTTGCCGTTTGTGAAGATCGCGTCCGGCGCCCACAGCTGCCTTCCCACCCACGGGATGTCAGTCTCGCTCAAGGCAACACCGTTGTCAACACACTCGCTGTCCAAAGAATCCATGGACAGGATGTGATAATCCTTCATTACATACTGCTCGCCGTCATCATCCTCGGGAATGTCAAGGTCTTCATCGTGTGAAGGATAGATGTAGATCTTGCCGTCGAAAACATGTGCAGACGGGTCTGCCGTGTAGATATTGGTAACCAGATCCTTACGCTCGTTCTTTTTCATACGCACCTCTCGCAATGTAATTTTTTTACAAAACAATGATAACATTTTTAGGGAAGATTTTCCCGCTAAGATTTTCGCGCAGAAGAACAATCCTTACTCATCTGTTCTTCTCCAGTCTGATCAGGTGTTCCTCGTCAGGTTCGGTTATTCCGTTTTTGTAGTCATATCCCATCTTCCGATAGAAGGGGACTCCTGTAACGGAAGCGGGAATCTCGATCCTTCTTGCACGGAGGAAGAACTCGTCCTGCTCGAGAGTTTCTATTATCGCGCGTCCCACTCCCTTCCCCTGGTATTCGGGAAGGACAAAGATCGTGAACAGACTGCTCTCATCCTCCTTGCCCCAGTACGGACCTATTGCGCCGCACCCGATGATGGTGCCTTCATCGACAACAACATAAAAGTGGGTCCACCCTGCTCTTTCCAGAACATGCTCGGGAGTCTCCCAATCGATGAGAGAATCTATAACATCCTCAGGGTAGTCCTTCGCATTTGATATCCTGATCGTCCTGCGGATAAGATCCGACACTTCTTTCGCATCATCTTCTCTGATCCTTCTGATATCCATTTTCTCCTCCTTCTCCGAAAACAAAAAGGCCACTCATCTTACGACAAATGGCCTTGGTATTACCGATCAATTTATCAGACTGTCATTCGGGCGCGTTACCAATGCCATATGATGTTCCATCATACATAAACATGAACATATACATCATAGACATCGTGTCTTTACGCATCTGGGGCAGCCTCCTTTTTGGATTTAATCAATGATATGCCTTGATACCATTAATGTCAAGACATGTTTTCCGGGTCTAAAACTGCCTCATCTGTGATATATTCATACTGTTTGAAACAAAGGGGGGTATAACTATGATTTCCGACAAAAACAGTATCGTATTCACAGAAGCAGAAAAGGCCCAAAGAAAATTTAAGCCTGTTATCCAGATCCTCATATTCTTTCTTGTATATCTGATCTTCTACCTGGTGGCGAACGTCATAGTCACGGTGGCCATGGGAATAGCTGTGTTCAGTTCCAACGACATTAAGGATTCCTTCACGGAAAGTTCCGGGATCGACTCGCTGGTCGAATTTCTTCAGCACAATCCTATCGTCCTCATCGCATCGCTTTATACATTCATAGTCTCTTATATCGTCTGTATCATCTATGCCCGTAAGATCGAGAAGCGAAGCACGGTCTCACTCGGCTACACCAGGAAAGGAGCGCCCTTGCAGTTCCTTATGGGATTCGGGATCGGCGGTGCCATGATAACGGCGGCAGGACTGATGTGCATGATATCAGGGAACGGTTCTTTCGAACTCAGTTCATCCGTCAATTTTCCGCTATTGATCGTCTACTTTGCAGGATATCTGATCCAGGGCGGCGCAGAAGAGATAATGAACAGAGGATTCCTTATGGTATCCCTCAGGAACTCCTTCCGGAACAACAAGCTCAGGAATGTTTGGGCAGTCCTCATATCTTCTTATATCTTTGCAATGCTCCACGGACTCAATCCCGGCATGACCATCTTATCCGTTCTTAATCTTTTCGGTGCAGGCGTATTCTTTGCGGTATTGTTCATAAGATTCGACAACATCTGGATCTGCTGGGCTGCCCACACGGCATGGAATTTCTTCCAGGGACATATCCTCGGCACCTATGTCAGCGGACTTCCGAGTCCGGTCTCGATCTTTATATTCAATGACTCCGGCAATCAGATAATCAACGGGGGATCCTTCGGATTCGAAGGAGGCCTTATGGTATCCTGTGTCCAGCTTCTGGTCATAGCGCTTCTTATCTTCTTACCGTCAAAAAGGAAAGGCCCGGACAGCAAGACTGCCGAACCTGCATAAGTCAGGCACGGCAGTCATCGCACAAACAAGAACTGTAGTAAGAAGTTAACTGTTATTTGAACATTGCATCGTAATCGGCAACAGGAAGAATACCGCTTACCGTGATGACTATCATGAGGTCATTATCGATCTTCCTCACATATGTATGTACTGTCTGGATTCCCGATCCCATCTCTCCGAGATCCAGGTCATATGTGGCTCTCACATAATCGTTGCCTCCCAAAGTTACGGTCGTACGGTCCTTGAATTCTGCCTTAAAACCTTGCTTCTCAAGAGTACGCTTCATGAAGTCCTGCTCGGCATCAAGATAATCGTTCTCGGAGCAGTCCGGAACATCGGGCATTCCCAGAGTCGTATTAACAAAAGATATATCGACATAATCCGTGTCACCGTGTTCACGCCAATCGCTCATGAAGCTTGCATCCGTTACCGTTGCCGCCTGCCTGAGTCCATCCTTGTCGTTAAGGTCGCCCTGAGCTCCGGCATTATTCTCCGCGATCTCCTCATCGGACATCTGCATGAGATCCGGTGATATATCAAGATCGATCTTGGCGTATTCATTGCTGTAAACATAATTTTCGACAACACCCCTGGTGTAGTTAGTTCCTGCCATGGGATCAGTTGCATCTGCATTATTGTCATCAACAGTATCAGGAACTTCCACGACTGTTTGAGGTTCAGTGCGGGGTGTAAAACCTGCGCCATAGGATAAACCGTATCCTATATCCCATACATGCTTATCTGTTCTGATCTGATTGACCGATCCGTACCATGGTTCAGGAAGTCTTCCGGTGAAATCATTGCACCCGCAGAGAACATCTGTTATTCCTTTGCCTTCTGAACCCGGCAGATAGCACATGACAACACTGTCCCAGTTTGCCATATCATTCTGATCCAATATCACCTGTCTTCCGGCAATGATGCATGTAACCGTAGGTTTTCCGAGTCTTGCTGCTTCATTGATGGCATCACGGTTGCCTTCGAGTCCCATCTTGCCGCAAAGCTCCATATCTTCAGTATCACCGAACCACTCCGAATATGCCTTCTCACCTACACATAAGATCACTGCATCCGCATCCTTCGCCCCGGCTGGATCCGTGATAATCTCTATACCGTAATCTTGAGCATATTTCTCGAAAGCTTTCTTTATGGTCACTACACCGTCCATGTCAGAGGTGGGACTTCCGTCCCAGGCCAAAGTCCATCCGCCGCACTGAGCTGCACCGTCATCTGCTCCAGGTCCCGTGATATAGATCTTGGTCCCCGGTTTAATGGGTAATGTGTTCTTATCGTTCTTTAAGAGAACAAGGCTCTTCTCTACCAGTTGCTCTGCAACTTTACGGTATTCCAAAGATCCGACATTTTCCTGAACAGTCGTAAGGTTCTCACAGAAGGGATCGTCAAAGACACCTGCATCTTTCTTAACTTTTATGATCCTTGTAACCGCATCGTTGATACGGTCTTCGGATATCTTCCCGGTGCCTGCCGCATCGATTATGATCTGTCTTGCTTCATCGTATCTCTCACCTTCCATGAGCGCATCGATACCGCAGTTGACCGCGCTTATGACCTGATCTTCGTATGTGGGAAGTGATGTGTTCCTGATCGCCATGCTGTCGCTTACGATGAATCCCTCGAAACCCATCTCATCTTTGAGCTTCATTATGTATTCTTTGTTCTCGTGCATCTTCTTCCCGTTCAGTGAAGAATAACTTACCATGATGGTCTGAACGCCGGCATCTATCTGTTCCTGATAGACCTTGATGAGTTCATCGATCTGATCCTGAGTAAGCCTGGAATCACCGCGGTCGATGATGCGGTCGTAATCGCTCTTCTCTCCTGTTCCGTACAGGACATTGCCGTCACCGAAGAAGTGCTTGGCACATGCAACGGCTCCTCCGTCGATCAGGCCTTTGGTATATGCCGAAGACATATTCTTTATGATCTCAAGATCTGAAGAATAACATTCATAATTCCTTCCCCATCTCGGATCGTTGGACTGGGCAACACAAGGGTAGAGGTTCCAGCGCATATGGCAGATCAGGGCTTCATCCGCAGTGATCTTTCCCATCTGATATGCAAGGTCCGGATCGTTGGCTGCACCCACACCTATGTTATGAGGAAAATATACAGCATTTATACAGTACCCTACTCCATGAACATCATCCTGTGCAATGAGGTAAGGGATCCCGTCCCCCATCTCTATCGCGGCCTGCTGAGGACTATCAACCATCCTTCGCCACTGGGAGGAAGTCTTAATGTCATCATCCGCGTAGATAGATCCGTATGAGTGTGCTGCCATCTCTTCACTGCTGACATTCTCGAGAAGAGGCATTACCATCTGGGATGCTTTCTGTTCGATAGTAAGATCCGCGACGATCTCCTCCGGAGTCATGGATGCGTACTTCTGATATTTATATTCTGTTTCCGCGTTACTCTCTTGTGTCGAAGTCGTACCGGAAGTAACTTCTCCGGAAGTCTCCGATGTTACGGCAGGCTCAGCGTTCGGGCTGCATGCCGCAAGAGGCATCAGCATTGATAAGCCCAGCAGCAAAGCAATTGTTTTCTTCATAATAAGCTCCTTTCGCAATGATACAATTCCGTACCTTACGAAAAGAGTTTATCAAGTCAAGATGGAGTGCCTATGAAAGCAATGTGTATTTTGTATGGACTTTTATTCCGGCTTTCCTTTATCTTTCTTTTTCTTTGCAGTAACAGCAACTCCAGCAGACCCTGCCGCAACGGCACAAGCCACGAGTGAGACTAAGACCACAGTGTTCGTTGAGTCGTCATCATCTGCCGTTTTTACATCTGCTGCGGGAGCTTCTGTCGCAACCGGATCCTTTGCAAAAGGAGACTCGATCTTAAGAGGAACACTTGCATAGTCTGTCTCGAACTCACCTGTTATCTTTTCGGAAAAGATATATACAAAGTAGTCTGTTTCCCATCCTTCGAGACTATTGCCTCCCGGGATCTCAAAACTTCCTTCAGCAGAATCTGCATCACCTAAGGTGCCGTAATACAAGATCTTTGCATCACCGGCATTACCTTCCGAATATTCCTTATCAAGTATGAGAACAGACGCGCGGGTTGCATCTGATGTTATCTCATACGGCAAGTTTACAAGGGAACCGTCTGCAGATATTTCTTTGCCTTCAGGGATTGCCACTGAAAGATCTTTATCGATCAATGTGAGTTTGAACTGATCTTTCGAATCGCCGATCGAGGAAGCAAATAGTATCGACTTCTGATCAATATTCAGAGCAGGCGACACACCGAGAAGAGTGTTGACGCTGTAGCTTGCCAATGATCCGTCAGGATAGACTTCTCCGACATCTGTCTCAGACTTGCGGTTCCTCCACCAGTAGTGACTCTTATCTTCCGCGGACCCTGAACGGAGCCACCAGTAGTTGAACGATCCGTTTTTCTTATGGTTCAAGACAAACTCGAATTCCATGATCACAGTCCTTCCGCTGTCGGAAGAATAACCATATTCTTCGTTGGTAACATCTGCGGCATCCAGAAGGAATACCTTGTCTTCCACGCTGACGGGATTTCCGAAGTGAAAGGTCAGCATATCATCGTATGCTCGTTTCCCGTCACCGGAACTTGTCGTTATCGAATCCTTCTCAACGGATGTAAATCCATCCAGGAATCTACCGTTAAGAACCGCTCTTATATCACTGTCTTTCCATGAATGAGACAGGGGCTCCGTGTTATCGTAGTAGTCGTTAAAGAGGACATCTTCACTATCCAGGAACAATGCCTTGTCAGATGTATACGCCGTGGAATCTTTTGCAAGAACACGGAACTTTATGGGCTTGTCATTATATGTTCCGAAAAAGACCCTATCTCCAATCCATTCCGCATCAGGATCAGAAGGCTTGACCGGATCTGAGATTCCCGATATTCCGAGCGTGGTGTTATTCATATCCTTGATGGCTTCAGGAGTTACAACGGGTGTAGGAGACGGAGTGTTGGCAGGAGAAGAAGACGGTGTGCTTCCCGGAACATTTACCATCACCGGAACACTGGCGTAATCTGTCTCATAAGCCGCGTTTATGTCCTCTGCCAGAATATATACGAAATAGTCTTTGCCCCATCCTTCGATATCGTATCCTTCAGGGATCGTAAATGTCCCGCTCTTATCTTTAACCGTACCCAACGATCCGTAACTTATGATGTTGGCATCATTGGACGTTCCAAGCAGATATTCTTTGTCGAGGATCAATACAGATACCCTTGTTGCATTTTCTGAATCCGCGCCTCCTATCTCATAGGGAACTGTTACCTTCGTTTCGTTCACAGACACAGCTTCACCGTCAGGGATCGCAACCGTAAGATCAGCATCAGATAAAGTGAGCTTAAATTCGTTCTTTGTCTTCCCTACGGCAGTTGCAAAGATGACCGCCCCCTGATCCACATTGAGTGCGGGCGCGACACCTATATTGCCGTCACCCCGTTCGTAGCAGTTGGCCGTGTTCAAGACTTCACCATGAAAATGTACGGCAGCCATATGGTTATTGTTGGCTTCCATATAGGCGGAGCGGAGGTACCACATACCGAAAGTTCCTCCCTTGATATGGTTCTCAACTATAAACCAGTCAAGGTTTTCATTCAACCCCGTTAAAGCTGAGTAACCGTAGTCTTCATTGATCACATCCCGTGCATCCAAAAGGATAATCTTGTCGTTTACGGATACGGGAGATCCGAACGAGGATAATGCTATGCCGGGTTCATAGAATTCGGGGCCGCCGAATCCCGTACTTACCGCAACCGCATCCTGTTCACACTTATCGAAGCCGTTATAAAAGTCCGTGTTTAAGACTTCCTGAATATGGCTTCCGTCCCACATATTGGAAAAGGGAGCAGCATTATTGAACTGATCGTTAAAAATGGATTCGTCACTGTCTAAGAACAGGGCTTTCTGCTCGGTGTATGCCGTACAGTCCTTCTGAAGGACACGGAACTTAATCGGCTTTCCGTCATAGCCGCCAAAGTAGACATAATCTCCCGTCCAAGGCGAATCCTTATCTTCCGGCTTTTGAGGATTTGATATGCCGCCTGTTCCAAGGCATGTGTTGTTATTATCTTTCGAAGGTTCCGGAGCCTTCGCCCACGCAGTCTTCGGAACGAACGCGAAAACCATAGTCCCTATCAGAACATATGCTGCAAGCCTTACCGTTCTCTTCATATCTGACCTCCCTTACGGATAGAAAATGCCACTTTACCGTGTTCATCTTATCAGGGCAGTTTGTATCCAATATGAAAGCATTATGGATTTAATGTGAAGCGTTACAGGGTACGAAGACACTGCAGGTACACTTGTGATAATGCTTCACCGAGCTTCGTTGAAGAGACGGATCCTATGAAGTAGACCCTGCCGAATTCTTTTGAGTCGATGATGATATTCTGGGTGATGCAGCATGCATTGTAACCCGAGTGACCGAAAGCGTTGTCAGCGTACGGGAAAAGACCGCAACCGTAACCCATCTTGTTAGTAAAACTCCATGTCGTCATGTCATCTAAGGATTCCTTACTTACGAGTTTGCCGCCTATAAGTGCCTTGTCAAATGCCAGAAGATCCGCAACGCCGGTATGGATACCGCCGCACCCGCGCTCCCGGTTTACTGCCATATAGCGTCCGGTCTCATCAACATATCCCTGCTCATACTCGCTGTCGAAAGACTGAGGCACACAGGTCTCATTACCCTGAACCATTGAGGATGTGTGTTCCATTCCGCAGACATCGAAGATATTTTCCTTGACGTAATCGCAGAATCTCATTCCGGACACCTGTTCCACGATCAGGGCAAGAAGCACGTAATTGGTATTGCTGTAGTCCTGACTTGTTCCCGGTGTAAAGTTAAGGGGAGCAGCATAGAGGTTATCCAGGAATTCCTCATCGGATATCTCATCACGTTCCGATTTCCTGACGTATTCATCAAGGTCCTTTCCGTCCACCTTCGCCCAGAACCTCCGGGCATCGTAATAATCGACGATCCCTGATGTCATGTGAAGAACATTATACAAGGTGATGTCCTTGCCTTTCTCATACTTCGGGAAGAATTTGTCGAGAGTGTCATCCAATGATATCTTGCCATCTTCGATCAGTTGGAATATCGCCGTTGCCGTAATCGTTTTCGAGCAGGATGCAATATCGTATGTGGTGTAAGGATCGACCGGATCTCCTGTGACAGATAATGCCTTGGGACCTGAAAACATGATGATCTCATCATCCGTTGCGATAAGCATTGACCCCTCAAAACCTGATTGGGCAACAACCTCATTTACCTGGTTTATGAGTTTACTGTATTTCTCATCCGCATTTACGAAAGTATTATTCTCTTCGATCCTCAATCCTTTGAGGAAACCTGATTCGCAGTAGGAAGCTGTGTCTTCTGCAGTAGTCGTTGTCTCTTCTTCGGAAGTTGACAGTGATGTTTCTTCGGTTGCAGTCGTTGTTGTCTCTGCCGGTGCATCACCCTGTTTGCATGCAGCGAGAGACAGCATCATCGACAGGATAAGGATCATTGCGACGGTTTTTCTCATATCGGATTATTCCCCCGTTCTTTGAAGTATTATCTGGAAGCCGGAAGGATGATGGTTGCGACAACATCATCTCCGTCATTATCAAGTTTTACACTACCGTTCTGACGCTCGATTATGAGCTTGCCTAAGTAAAGTCCCAGACCCGACCCGCCGCTCCTTCTGTTGCGGGAACTGTCGGTCCTGTAGAACGCCTCGAACAGGTGTGACAGGTCTTTCTCATCTATATGGGCATTTGTATTGCGTATCGAAGTTATTATCTTTTTGTCTTCCTTAACAGATGTCACGACAACCTTCGATCCTTCCGAAGAATAGAACACCGCATTCGACAGGAAGGATCCGAATGCCATGGAAGTAAGATCTGCATTGCCCCTGAATATAAGATCATCTTCTATCTTGGTCTCAAGACCTATCTCCCTTACTTCAAGAAGATCCCGGATCTCGTCTATCTTTGACCTCAGGATCGCCCCGAGATCTTCCTTCCTGAGAGTGATCTCATTACCGGCCTGCATACGGGAAGCCGTAAGGATCTCGTTGATCAGGGATTCCATTCTCTTCAGAGCGGAAAGGGTCTTGGGAAGATAGACCTCCGTATCGTTATAAGGCTCCACTCCATCGATCATGCCGCGGACCTGTCCCTGGGCTATGGTAATGGGAGTCTTGAGTTCATGTGACGCGGCAGCGAAAAATACATCCTTCTGCCTCTCCAGTTCATTAACACGTTTTATCTCCCGTTCCAGTTCCTCCGTTCTCTTGTTGAGACTTGTTATGGTGCTGTCGAGATTCGAAGACAGATTATCCAGATTTCTCCCGAGATCCCCTATCTCGTCACGTCTTTTGGACTTGCTCCTGACAGTAAAATCAAGATCTGCCATTTTCCCGGATATCTCCGAAAGTTTACGAACGGGTCTTGCGAACAGGAATGTATAGATGAAAGAACAGATAACGGATATCCCGGTTATTGCTGCGATTATCAGAGGGAGTGTATTCTTGAGTGCTTCTTCGAACACATTCTCGTCTTCCTGGGTCCACAGGCAGAAAACGGTATAAACCGAGTCCTTACTATACGAAAAGCTCACGCGCCCTGAAGTTGACAGGCTCATCTTCTCGTTCTTGTTGATGGATTCGATCTTCTCAAGAACAGCCCATCGTTGTTTAAGCGCATACCGTGAATCGTACACGATAGTAGGATACATATCCCAGGAAGGATTAATCCCTTTATACATAACAATATCGCAGTCGTTAGCCAAAATGAAATCATCTACCATCTCACCTGCTTCTATGAAAGTGACTTTATTAAGTTCTTCTATGAATGCTTCGAACTTCCTCTCCATCTCATCACGTCTCAGGGTATTCCAGCTCGACGGAGTGGCGTTATATAAGATGACGCAGATCAATGCGCCGAACATGATCTGAACAACGAAGGTAATGACGAAGACCTTGAATGATAATCTGTCAGTTATCCTTTTGTGCAACGCGGTACCCCCGGCCTCTTACGGTCTCTATTACGCCTTCGCCGACTTTGTGGCGGAGGTTCTTGATATGACTGTCAACTATGCGCTCATCTACGAGGGAGTTATAATCCCACAGCATCTCAAGGAGTATCTCTCTGGTGTAGATTCTGCCCGGGTTCTTTATGAGTGTGAGAAGGATATCGAATTCTCTGGAAGTAAGTTCGACTTTACTGTCTCCTACCATAACTTCCATCGTATCCGGAACCATAGTGATGTTCCCGTAGCAGATCTTCGTTTGTTCTTCTGCGGAAGGCTTCGAATCACGTCTTAAGACTGCTTTGACCTTCTTTAAGAATACCGGCATGGAGAAGGGTTTGGTGACATAGTCGTCGGCCAGGGAATCGTAGCCTTTGACCATGGAATTCTCATCACCTAATGCGGACAGGAATATTACCGGAACATCCGACTGTTTCTTGACGACTTCGCACACGCCGTAGCCGTCTATCTTCGGAATAAGGATATCAAGTATAACGAGATCGAACTTGTCTTTGGAGAACTGTTCGATCGCGCTTACGCCGTCTTCGGCCTCCGTTACCTTATATCCGTCACTTCGGAGGTAACTTGCCAGGAGCTGCCTGATATCCGGCTCATCTTCAACTACCAATATCTTTTTCATGGTTAAGATTATATATCCCCTTTTTGAATTTAATGTGGAGAGACGATGGGTTTTATCTGGAGCCGCGGTATCCGACTCCGTATTGAGTCGTGTAATAATCTACGCGCTTCGAATCAGAGAAGACAGGCTCATACAGATTCTCATCCGGGTCGATCCCGGCAAGAGAACATACTGCCCTGTGCGATCTTATAGTAAGATCCTTCTGCCTCTCTTTGACATCAAGATCTGTATCCGGATACAGGGGCTCTCCTATGCGGAGAGTAAATACCGCCTCCTGCCGGAATATCTTCTTGCGGAAGGCACCGGGTTCCCGGTATGAGAAGGCCATCGGGATCACCGGTCTGTTGTTCATTACCGCAATGTATGCCGCACCTCTTTTGAAGGGACGGATGGGCGCATAGTATTCCCACATACTCCCTTCGGCATATATATGAAGCCATCCGCCATCGTCCATAAGACCGCTTATGGCTTTGAGCTGGGCTTTCTGTCCCGCTATATTATCTTCGGGGATCGGGATGCCTCCCACCAGACGTATCAGCGTCCCGTTCTCGCCGTTGATATTCGGAGCCCACGCGAGAAGGTTCGGCCTTGTCGGACGGATGGCGCACATGATGGCGATATAATCCCACATATGCACGTGATTGCATACCGAGACCACACCTTTATCGATAACATCTTTATATTTTTTGAGATTGTCTCGCCCTTCGATCTTAAGCCCGAGGCGGATCCTCGCCAAAGGGAATACGATCACGTTGAGCAGGATCCGGGCAAGGTTCTGCCTGAACCTGAACATCCCGGATCTGTCGATATAAGGATATGACGAATCGAATACGATGCCGCGGTCCTTATGGATCTCGAGATAATGCCTGTCCGTCTCTTCGGGATACGGGTAGCGGTTCGTTCGCGGGTCGAACATATCTTATCCCCGGCTTTCCTACTTTGTCCTCTTGTAAAGGTAAGGTTCGTCTTCGGCTATGATGCCGCGCACCATCTTCTCTTCCCAATCTTCCTTGGGAACTTCCTTAATGGCGATCGATACGTGATCTTCAGAACACCCCAGTGTCTCCACCAGATCCTGCGTTATCTTCTCGGCACAAAGTCTCTTTTGTTCTTCAGTCCTTCCGGGATAACATTTGATATCTACATGCGGCATGATCAAAGCCTCCTTAGCGCTTTTGTATTACTCTACCACACGGGAGGCGGAGTGTACAATCCGCGCATCTTTGAGAGGATCACCTCTGACGTCCGTTTAGTTCGTAGAACCTGTCCTTATCCTCATACATGAGACTGTCGATCTGGTTCATGAGATCGTCCAGATCGTCGCTCACGGGATCGAAGACCCGCCCTCCGATCGCAACCGACAGTTTATAGGGTTTGCCGGAAGATGCGTTATACTCTTCGACTGCCGAGAAGATCTTATTCTTGTAGTCTTCAATATCCACCTTATCGAACTTGCTCACGATGATGATGAATTCGTCACCTGCGAATCTTATGACGTTGCCTTCAACTCCGATAACGCTTACAAGGATATCGGCGAAAGCCACAAGTGCGTTATCGCCTTCAGCATGAGAATAGTTGTCGTTGATGGCTTTGAAATCATTGAGGTCCAGCATCAGGGCGACCACTTTCTCGTTGCGCCTGAAGTGACGTCTTTTGAGGAACTTGTCAAGCTCATATCTGTTATATACACCGGTGAGCTTATCGATATAGATACACTCGTTCTGCAGCGCTATGACGATGCCGGCGAAAGCCAGGGCAAAGCTTACCGGAAGCAGTGATATACCGTAGATCTTCATCTGAACCGTGTTGCCGATAAGGATCGGCGTCAGGAACTCAATGACCGGGAAATACCGCAATTGCGGATTCTTGATCTTGTTGATCAGGTAGTAGGAGTAACCATACAACACAAGGACAAAACCGATGATAACGAACAGCAGATAGTAGGTACCTCTCTGATACTCATTGTTCTCATCGATCAGGAAAACGACCGGGTGGAAGAAATTGATGACGATCAGAGATGTCTCGATCACACAAAGAAGCCAGAAGAATATCATATGAAGTCCCGTGGTCTTGTGATCGATATGCATGATGATCATATAGATGATCCCTATGCCGATGATCATGTTATACATATAAAGGAAAGAATTGCCGAGCATCAGCAGGAAGTAATAACCGTTCCCCGGCCTTCCGTCACACCAGAACGCGAAGATATCCACAAGACAGTTTAATATCGACAGGATGAGCAGTGTCATCATCAGTCGGCTCTCGTCCTTACGCGCGGGAAGTATCCATCCCTTGGTAGCCATTATGACCACAAGGATCGCCACACCGACCAGATCGGTTACATATACGGACTGCATGTTGATAACTGTATCCATAGTGACATTACCTCACAGCCGATAACACCGGGAGCCTATATGTTTATTATATTTTCATTTCACTTGAAAGGGTTTCCCTCAGGTTAACAATTCGAAAACATAAGATTAATCCGGCACATATATCATCATCGAAAAAGAGGTCATCTCAGTGTGACCTGAGACAACCTCTTGTTATGGCTGCCGAACTAGGATTCGAACCCAGACAAACGGTGCCAGAAACCGGTGTGCTACCATTACACAATTCGGCAATGTCGTATCCGACTTTGAGAAGTATATCAAATGGTTTTTTGAAAATCAATAACTTATTTATTATAGGGGCGGCATTAATCCGAGTTCGGTCAGTTTATCACGGACCTTACCCATATCGTCATAGATCGGGACCTTGTTGGCGGGGTTTCTGAGAGCATAGGCAGGATGATATGTGGTCATGATTTGATATCCCTTGCGCTCGATGAATACGCCCCTGACATCCTTCATGACGGGCTTGGCGCCGAAGAATCCCTCATACGCTGTGGAACCGCAGAGCAATATGACCTTGGGCCTTACGAGCCTGAACTGGTCTGCCAGAAGGACCTTGCAGGCTTTGATCTCTTCGGGGGTCGGTCTTCTGTTGGCAGGCGGCCTGCACTTGCAGATATTGCAGATGTGATAATCGTTATCGGTAAAGCCGTATGCAGCAAGGCAGTTCTGCAGGAGCATCCCCGATCTTCCGACGAAGGGTTTGCCCTGAAGGTCCTCCGACTCACCCGGAGCCTCACCTATTATCATCAGCGGAGCAGTCTTAGAACCCCTGTATATAACGATATTCGTACGGTTCTCACAAAGACCGCACCTGTTGCACGAAGCGCACCTGGCTTCGAAGAGTTCCCAATTCAATTCCTTGCCTTCCATATATTCTCTCCTACTTGAACAGGACTATCGTGATCCCGTCGTTGGATCTTCCCCAGTCCGGGTCGTTCCTGATCTGCTTCATACCCGATGCAAGATCCCTTGCCGCAACGGAGAAGGGACCGAAGTCCTCGCCTCTTATGTAACCCTTGATGAGACGCCTGGCCTGCATATCCCGCATCAGTCTCGGGATCGCGGCCTTGATAGCTCCGCCGGAACCCGAAGACCCGTAGCCGTGAACGATCTTGGCACACGGAACCCCTGACGCGCGGACTCTGTACAGTCCGTTCGTTAAGCGCTGCGCTGCTTCTTCAACAGTCGGCCGTCCCTGTTCGATATTGATGGTTACCATGTTTTCGATTATACCCGTTCCTTGACTTTTCGCATAGCGTAATAGACAATCTTGGCAAAGGAGGGGCGCTTCGGATGAGACTTGATAAGCTCCTGGCAGATTCAGGATTCGGAACAAGGTCAGTAGTAAGGAAGAAGGTGCTGCACGGCAAGGTTACCGTCAACGGTGCCGTGATCCGTGATGCCTCCTGTAAAGTCGCTCCCGGAGATGAAGTAACCTGCTACGGTGAACCCGTAGAGGTGTTGTCCGGCAAGACTTACTATTACCTGCTCCTCGATAAGCCGGATGAAGTCCTTACCGCCATGGAAGATCCGAGGCTCCCCTGTGTCGGCGAGTTAATCGAATCAAGATATAAGAACCGCGGCGTGTCACCAGTGGGGCGTCTGGATTACCACACCACGGGGCTTCTGCTCCTGACCAACGACGGTGAACTGTCCCACAGGCTCACTTCCCCCTCATATAATGTTCCCAAGACATACAGAGTCTCCTGGACCGGGGGGCCTCTGACCGGTAAGGATGTTGCGAAAGCTTCCGAAGGCATCACTCTGACAGACACGGCAGCCCCGGAACACTTAAAGCCCTGCGAGATCATCTTAGAATCTGAAGACACCGCAAGACTGATACTCCGTGAAGGCAAGACTCATGAGGTCCGCCGCATCATGGCCCACTTCGGCAAGGAAGTCGTATCATTGCGAAGGATAAGTCTCGGGTCACTGTCCCTTGATGAGAGTTCTTTGCCGGGTGATATAAGAGACCTTACGAAAGATGAGATCTCGGCCTTGCATAATGATGTCGGGATCTTGCACTAAGACAAAACCGCCCACGGTATTCCCGTGAGCGGTCCTGCGAGTGAACTACTTAGAAGGACTATCTGTCACTCCATGATCTTCAACATAAATCTTATGATGTTCAGGGCACAGTTCTGCAGGTCTCCGCGGGACAGCCTTCCCTGAGCAACAGAATGGACGATATCGTCGATATTGGCCTGGCATCCCGGCATCTGCCAGTCACAGCCGGCATAAACGCACATGTGGCTTACAGCCTCGGGATAGATGGCATCAAGACCTTCGCCCATATTCCTCATATCCTCAACAGGGAATGATGAGAACCAGTCGGTCATGACGACACCTTCGAATCCGAACTCGTCACGGAGGACGTTCTGGATAAGTTCATAGTTTGCTGCCGTGTGAACACCGTTAAGGAGATTGTAGGATGTCATTACCGCCAAAGGCTTGGCCTCGTCGACGCAGATCTCAAAACCTTTGAGGTATATGTCACGCAAAGCCCTTACGGGTACATGTGAATTATTGAACATCCTGTTGGTCTCACGGTTGTTGCAGCAAAAGTGCTTGATCGTAACGGCAACACCGGAATGGTTCTGAACACCGCGGGTCTCCCCTGCCGCCATCTTGCCTGTAAGGAGGGGATCCTCGGAGAAATACTCGAAGTTCCTTCCGCACAGAGGGTCCCTGTGGATATTCATGCCCGGAGCAAGCCAGAGGTTTACACCGTACTTCTCACACTCGTACCCGACGATATCACCCAGGCTCTGAGCCAGGGTCTCGTTCCAGGACTGGGCTATGGCAGTAGCGACCGGAATGGCCGTGCAGTACTGATAATAATCTATAGCGTCTTCCGGAGTGTCTTCCGGGAACGGAGTCCTGGCAAGATTGAATATCTCGCCGCCCGGCAGGAGCTGTCCGTCGGGAGTTGTCTTGAAGTGAGGCTGGAGTCTTAATCCGGCAGGACCGTCAGCAAGGACCATGGGAGGGATCCTGCGCTTCCTGTAGAAGCAGTCAGCGGACTCCGCAGCCGCGCCGGGAACAGTCTTGGATGCCGCCCATACGGAATCTTCGTCTATATCTCCTCTGTCGAAATTGCCGACGCACAAAGTCGCAAGTTCGGTATCGGACATGTCACCGACAAGCTCGATCATGCCGGCAGAATGTGCCATGACATCCGTCAGTGTTACCGTGTCGATCTCCCTGTAGTTGTCATATGTGTCGCGGACACCGTTATAAAGGATCTTCTCGCACCTTACATATCTGGGATCTACCGCAAGCTGCCTTGCAGTAAGGAGTTCCTGAGAATCCTTAAGCTCGTTTACCTGATCGCCGTATCCCGGATTCGTTACGGGAGTCAGGTCTATATCGCGGTCATCGTTCAGTATATCCCTCATTACACGGGTCTTGATATCCGCGGGGATATTGACGACAGCCTCTATCTTCGTGTCGCGGGATGAAGTACCGATACGGATATAGTAATCGCCTTCACAGATGACATTGCAGAACGATTCCTCATCGTAACATGCAAGATCAGACGCCTTGAAGAACAGTGTAACCTGCTCGGTGTCGCCGGGCATTATCAGTCCGGTCTTGGCAAAACATATAAGTTCCTGATAAGGCCTGTCGATCCTTGTTCCGGGAGCCGAACAGTAGATCTGAATGACTTCCTTGCCGGGGAACCTGTCTCCCGTGTTGGTAACATTTACGACTGCCTTGATCCTGGATCCCTCGCAGATGACATCCGCAACGGATACATCGAATGTCGTATAGGACCTGCCGAATCCGAAGGGATAGTCGGGCTCCACGCCGAAGGAATCGAAATATCTGTAGCCCACATAGAGTCCCTCAAGATAGAACTCCTCGTGTCTGTCGGTATTGAAAGTTGCCGATGTCGGGTATTTGTCGTAGTCACCGGCCCATGTGGACGTAAGCTTGCCTGACGGAACGGTCTTGCCGACAACAAGATCAGCCGCGATGTGTCCCGTAATATTGCCGGTCTGGCTGATAAGAAGGAGGGAATTTACTCCGCAATCCTTAAGTTCAGTGGTGTCGATAACGCCGCCCACATTAAGCAGGACTATGAGCTTGGGATAAGAAGCCCTCAGGACTTCGAGCATATTGATCTCTTCCCCGGAAAGCTTGTAGTCGCCTTCTTCGTTCTTACGGTCGGCTCCCTCGCCGGAATTGCGGGTGATAACCATGATGGCCATATCCGTTGCCGACGCGGCTATATCTTCCGGAGTCACATTGACAGGATCCGGCAGCCTGTAAGGGAAATTAAAGTATGCATTCGACAATACTATCCCGTTGTCCTCGGCATACTTTTCCACCATTGCGGTATATTCTTCAAAGTGTTTGTTCTTGGCTTCGTCATAGCGGTCAAGCCAGCCTTTTGTCGTGATAACGACGCCTGCGGCCTCAAGACCTTCCTCGATGGACACTTCAAATCTGGAATTAACATCCCCCGAACCGGTTCCGCCCTTGACGGTATATCTTGCACCCGTACCGTAGAGGGCAACGCTGCAAGGCGATGCGATAGGCAGAGTGCCGTCATTCTCGAGCAGAACGGCGCATTCTGAAGCAAGGTTCCTAACCCTGTTCATGTTGCTGCTCTCGAGTTCTGTCATCTCCTCGGATCTGTCAGCCAAATACTCCATACCATACCCTCCCGGTTGTATAGATTATGCCGCAACAAATATTGCCGCAAATTGCGGGGCATACGTAGATTGTAACATTAAATATATAAAAATATTCAAGAAGAAAAGGGATTTTGTTGCCTTTTGGGATCATTGCCGGAAAAGGCAACAAAAAAGAGTGTCACGAACAGCTCGGGACCCTTAAGGTCCTGCCTCGGACAACTCCTCTTCGTTCAGTTAAAGTCAGATCGTTCTTATCAACCTGCAGCCTGTGCCAACTCGACAGACTGATCTTCGGATTCGGCGATAACTCCGACTCTTACGGTCCTTGTAAGGACATCAACATAGCTGAAGCTTACTACGACCTTCTTGCCCTTGTGGTTATCGCAAAGAACGGTGAATACATTGGGGTAACAATTCTCGACTACGCCTACATAAGTGATGATCCTCTTACGGCCGCCGTTTGTCTTGCAGATGATCCTTCTCCCCTTGAGCTCCTCAAACTTCTCCCTGCACTTAGCCAAATCAGAACTGATAATCATTATTTGCCTCCCGGATGTGGGGTGTATCGACTTCATTCCCCCAAAAGAAAATAAATCGAACCGAAATTACTGTAACATCCGTATGGCTGTTTGTCAATTGCGAACACTATATGTTGTGTTCTTTTGTCAACATTAGACAAAATGTTGTATATGTATTGTGCGAATCGACATTGCCTCCTGTGTTATAATGACATTCTGAGCACCTCTAATTAAATATGGGTGTTCCCCGAAAAAGCAGACCGGCAAAACAACAAAGACACATAACGGGAGGTTACTATGCTGACGGACATCGAGATCGCAACAGGGGCAAAGCTGGAACCGGTAGTTAAGATCGCTGAGAAGATCGGACTGGAAGAGAGTGAATTGGAAGCTTACGGCAAATACAAGGCCAAAGTACCTTTGTCTGCCATTAATAAGAGGGCAGGCAACCCCAACGGCAAGCTGGTGCTCGTTACCGCAATGAACCCCACTCCCGCAGGCGAGGGCAAGACCACCATTTCCATTGGTCTCGCACAGGCCCTGGCCAAGATCGACAAGAAGGTCATGCTTGCGCTGAGAGAACCTTCCCTAGGACCCGTTTTCGGTATCAAGGGCGGTGCCGCAGGCGGCGGATATTCCCAGGTCGTCCCCATGGAAGACATCAATCTTCACTTCACGGGTGACCTCCATGCCATCACGGCTGCAAACAATCTCCTGGCTGCCATGATCGACAACCACATCTTCCAGGGGAACGAACTCAATATCGACAAGGACAGGATCTTATGGAAGCGCTGCCTTGACATGAACGACAGATGCCTTCGCAACGTTACCGTAGGTGTCGGCGGCGGAATGAGCGGCGTTACCCGCAGCGAGATCTTCAACATCACCGCAGCATCCGAAGTAATGGCAGTCCTCTGCCTTGCGGCAGATATGGAAGACCTTAAGGCCCGTCTGGGCAGGATCGCCATCGCTTACGATATGGACGGCAAGATCCTGACAGCAGCAGACATCGGAGCCGTAGGAGCAATGGCAGTCCTCCTCAAGGACGCTATCTGCCCTAACCTCGTTCAGTCCCTGGAGCACGTTCCGGCATTCGTTCACGGCGGACCTTTCGCCAACATCTCTCACGGCTGCAACACCGTCATCGCCACCAAGGCAGGACTTAAGATGAGCGACATCCTCATTACCGAGGCAGGATTCGGCGCAGACTTAGGCGCCGAGAAATTCCTCGACATCAAGTGCCGCGCCGCAGGTCTGTGGCCTGACTGCGTAGTCCTGGTATCCACGGTAAGATCCCTTAAATATAATGCGGGCATCGCCAAAGAGAACTTAAACGAGCCCAATGTCGAGGCTGTTAAGATCGGTTTTGCAAATCTCCGCAAGCACATAGAGAACATGCGCACATACGGTATCCCTACCGTTGTAGCTGCCAACAGATTCCTTACGGATACCGACGAAGAGCTTGCCGCCATGCAGGAGCTGTGTGAGGCTGAAGGCGCGGAATTCGCTCCCGCCGAGATCTTCGCCAAGGGCGGCGACGGCGGCATAGAGCTGGCTGAGAAGGTTCTGTCCAAGATCGAAGAATCTGACCACACACCTCACTTCGTATATGAGCTCGACGACACTCCCGAAGAGAAGATCAACAAAGTCGCCAAGACCATCTACGGCGCAGGCGAAGTCAATATACTCCCTGAGGCAAAGGCCAAGATCGAGGAGTTCGTAGCCGCAGGCTACGGCAATCTCCCCGTCTGCATCGCCAAGACACAATACTCACTGTCTGACGATCAGAAAGCACTGGGCGATCCTTCGGGCTTCACCCTCACTGTCCGTGACGTATGGCTGTCTTCCGGCGCAGGCTACCTTGTAGTACTGACGGGAACCATCATGACCATGCCCGGCCTGGGCAAGCACCCTGCGGCTCTCGACATCGACATCGACGAGCAGGGCATCATCAAAGGACTGTTCTGATAGTTGGCCATGAAGCGTCCGAATCCGACTTTTCTGAAGAAGGCGTCCTCCATAAGATCAGGGAGGCGCCTTCGGACATTGATAATACTGACGGCGGCGGCGGCAGTTACGTTCGTCATCGTCTTTATCTCTTCGGTCGCTTCAATGCAGGATCTCTACCGCAACGCGTTCCCGGAACTGGTCGGGGCCGCGACTTCGTCGACTGATCCCGTCACGTCTTACACCAGGCCTACGAGAGAGACCACTACGACTACAACGACAACAGTCGAGACAACGACCACAGAGACCACGCCTCTTGCTCCGATCATAGCGACCACGACCACGACGGGAGAGACAACCTCTTCGGAGACTACTGCCGCCACCACCCAGAACAACGAAGCCGATCCTGTACCGTCTTCACCGGATGTCATATTCACGGAGTGGCACGACTTCGAGAAAGTATCTTTCGGACAGCGCGCCCTTCTTCTCGAAAACATGAAGACTTCGATCGACAAGTTTATCACGGATCACCCTGACTACAGGATCTCTTTCCGCTACGAGAACATGAAGAACGGCGAGACTTTAGGGATCAACGATATCGAACCAATCGTTCCCGCCGGCGCCATCACCATGCCCGTCGCAACATATGCCTACGAGAGGATCGCCGCGGGAACAGTCTCTCCGACGTCAGTCTACACCTACGAAGGCAAGGGAGCCGAACTGTCTTCCTACATTGCGGCAAACTACACCCAGGGCAAAAAATTCTATCTGGGAACCCTCATCAACTATGCCGTAACATATAACGACACCATAGCCCTGGATGAAGTGATCAAAGCCCTTGGAGGATTGGAAGATGTCGCCGCCCGGATCGGAGACGGTGCCATAGTGCCTTACGACAAGGTCTGCTACTACACTGACTACAATAAGAAAGAATACAAAGGCAAGTACAGGACCTCTGCCACCGACATGTCATCTTATGCCAAGAAACTCTACTTCGGATCCATCAACGACACAGCGACCTATAAACCGCTGATCTGCGACCTCTATGCTTCTGAAGTAACAAGCCCCATAAAGAATGCCTTCCCCGAGAACGCCCAGGTATTCCACTCCTACGGCATCAACCAGGAGCAGGGCTCTCATCTTGATGTCGCGATAGTCAATTACCGCGAGCCTGCAACCGTTACCATATATGTGGAGGGTGCCAATGATGAAGCCTGCAACGAAGCCATCAAGACACTGGCAGGATATGTCAAAGATTTCCTGGACAGCTGTTATTGACCGCACATTTTCCGAAATTGTGTTATAATTCTTGTCTGTTCATACCATTTGATCTGCAGTCGGTTCGGGTCTCGTGCAACATGAGCCTTCGAACCTTGTCAGGTCCGGAAGGAAGCAGCAATAAGGAGGTCTTTATGTGTGCCGCGAGGGTGCCTGGCCCGGCTGTAGTTCAAATGGGATGAACTTTTTTATTTTTCGGGGGAAGTTTTCTATATAATATTAGAAGTAATGACCGCAAAGGGGTGTTTCCGATGGAAAGATATGTAGCTTTATATACCAAATACAGACCTCAGGTCTTCGACGATATCGTGGGTCAGGAAGCTCCGATAGCCGCATTGAGGCAGTCGGTCAAGACCGGCAAGATCGGACACGCATATCTGTTCTGCGGTCAGAGAGGTACCGGTAAGACCACTATCGCCAGAGTCTTCGCAAGGGCCGTTAACTGCCAGCACCCCGTCAACGGCAACCCCTGCAACGAATGCGCTTCCTGCAAGGCGATCCTGGACGGAACAGGCATGGACGTCATCGAGATCGACGGTGCTTCCAACAACGGTGTCGACAACATCAGGAAGATCTGCGATGAGGTAAGCTTCGCCCCCGCAACATCCCGCTATAAGGTCTATATAATCGACGAGGTCCATATGATCTCGACTGCAGGTTTTAATGCCCTCCTCAAGACTTTGGAGGAACCGCCTGCCCATGCGATATTCATTTTCGCGACAACGGAACTTCACCAGGTTCCCAACACCATCGTATCAAGGTGCCTGAGATTCTCATTCAAGAGGATCCTGCCTGACCTTATAGCTTCAAGACTTAAGATCATATGCAAGGGCGAAGGGATCAAAGCAGACGATGCGGCACTTCTCAAACTCGCCATGCTGGCTGACGGAGCTCTCCGTGACGCCATCACGATGCTGGACCAGGTGGCCGTCATCAACGACGGACGCAACAGGCAGATCACCGTAAAGGATGTGGAGGATGTAGTAGGTGTCGTTGATACCGAGTTCCTCTACAAGATGAGTACTGCTCTGATAGACGGAAACATGAAAGATCTTCTGGAGCTTTGCTCCGAACTTCACAGATCCGGAAGAGACCTGGTCCACTTCACCACCGACCTGGCAAATTACATGAGGGATCTGCTGGTGATCAGGGTCCTCCCCGATCCGACCAAGCATCTGGCGTATTCTCCCGATGTGCTCCGGCAGATGTACACGGTAGCCAATAAAGTGTCTGCCGAGACATTGACCGGATTCATAAAGTATCTCTATGACGAGAATGCCAATATGAGAAGAGCCGGCGCGATGGATGCCAACTTCGATATCCTTATGATCAGGCTTTGCGGCAGGAAGTCCAAGGTGGAGCCGGTGCCGCTGGCTATGCCGGATTTTACCAAGCTCCAGGCTGAGGCGGCAAAGAATATCACCATTCCGGATAAGAAGGTCCTGCTGACCCCTTCGGCAAAAGAAGACGACAGCAAGGAGCCGGAGAAAAAGGAAGAAGCCGTAAAGACTGAAGAGCCTGCAAAAACAGAAGAACCCGTAAAGGCCGAAGAGCCTGCGAAGAAAGAGGAACCCGTCAAGGCCGAAGAGCCCCCTGTCGTTATCGAACCGGCAAAACCCGAAGAGCCGGAAGGCCCCAAGGAACCGGATAACCTGTCTCTTTTCGATCAGCTCGATAAGAAAGAAGACAAAGAGGAGAGCAAACCGGAAACAAGTTCACCCGTCTCTGGTCTTGCCGACAGGCTCAACCTCTTCACCTCCAAAAAGGAAGAGAAGAAGCCTGAAGTTCCCGCCCCCAAGCACGAGGATAAGCCTGCTTCTTCAGGGCTTGCGGGACTGTCGGATTCTTTCCTCGATGACATAGTTACGGAGGAACCCGAGGCCAAGGAAGAGACCAAGGCTCCCGAAGAGGACACCGGTATTCAGAGGCAGTCACATGTGGCAGCCGCTTTCGACAACGGCGGACTCATCGTCCAGACAAATAAACAGGGTGTCAGAGCTCCCAACATCTCACCGGAGAAGCTGGATCTTAACGGGACCTGGAACTCGATACTCGAAGGCATCGGCGGCAACCTCGGGCAGAGCCTGTCCAGGTCAAGGCTCGAAGTTATCGGGGACTGCGCTTATGCTGTCTTTGACAACCGCGACGACAAGCTCATGATCAATTTAAGGAGCGTGCCCGGCATCAGGGATGTATCCGCTGCCGTCAAGGACAGAGTGGAAGGCATCGAACACTTCTTTCTTACCGGCGAATCAGGATATCAGGCAGAGCTTGCCAAAGACATGGAACTCAAGAGGGAAGCGGAGATCAAGGCAAAACAGCAGGAAGTGATCGATCGGGTTGCCGAACTTAATATCCCCATCAAGTTCGGCGACGAGGAATGATATAATAACCCGGAATAAAGACACATAAACGGAGGATACTACAATGGCAAAAGGCGGATATCGCGGAATGGGCGGATTCGGAGGCAACATGGGATCTCTCATGGCACAGGCCCAGAAGATGCAAAAGCAGCTTGAGATCGCAAAGCAGGAGATCAACGAGATGCGGATCACCGGTACGGCAGGCGGAGACAAGGTCAGCCTGGTACTTGGCGGCGACCACAAGCTCTACGGGCTTGAGATCAGCCCCGATGTTATCGATCCCGAAGATCCCGAGATGCTGGCAGACCTCATAAGCGCAGCTTATAACCAGGCTTCCGAAGAACTCGAGAGAGTATCCGCAGAGAAGATGAACGCCATCACCGGCGGCGTTCAGATGCCTTTCTGATAACGCATGGCAAGATACTCACCTTCCATCCAAAATCTCATAGCAAAGCTCGGATCCCTTCCCGGAATAGGCGGCAAGTCAGCTCAGAAACTGGCTTTCCACCTGCTCGACATGTCTGACGAAGATACGCGCTCGCTGATCGACGCCATCACGGAAGCAAGAACTCTAACCAAGAAGTGCTCGGTCTGCTATAACTTCACGGATTCCAACCCCTGTCCTGTCTGTTCCGATGAACAGAGGGACAAGTCGGTCGTTCTGGTAGTCGAATCCCCCAAGGATGTTGCGACTTTCGAGAGAATGCACGAATACAAGGGGCTTTACCACGTGCTCCACGGCGTATTCGATCCCATCAAGAGCAAGTCTTTGGAAGATACGACCATAGCCCAGCTCATAGACAGGCTGGGCAAGCACCCCGAGATCAAGGAAGTGATCGTCGCGACAAACCAGACTGCCGAAGGCAATGCCACGGCTCTGTTCCTGTCCAGGATGCTCAAGCCTTCGGGGATCAAGGTCTCCCGCATCGCATCCGGCCTTCCCATGGGATCTGATATCGAATATGCGGACGACCTCACTCTGGCCTCCGCACTCAAAGGAAGGGTTACATTGACAGATGAGACTTGATAAATTCCTAAAAGTATCCAGAGTAATAAAGCGCAGGACTGTCGCCAACGATGTGTGTTCGGCGGGACGTGTCAGCGTTAACGGGCGTCCGGCCAAGCCCTCGTGCCAGATCAAGGCCGGGGATACCGTATCGATCCTGTTCGGTAACGGAACAGTATCTTTCAAGGTACTGGCTACTCCCGACATCGTCCGCAAGGAGGAAGCCGGATCTCTTTATGAGCTTTTGGAGGATTCTCCGGACAATATCGACTGACCGTCTCACTTTTCGGGCCGAAAAATACACTTTCAAGACGGAAATATTACACTTGTTTTAAGTTTGCTCCGCGGTTATTGTCGCGCAATAACCGTTATGAGAT
Source organism: Clostridiales bacterium (assembly GCA_017964005.1). GTDB lineage: Bacteria > Bacillota > Clostridia > Saccharofermentanales > Saccharofermentanaceae > Saccharofermentans. The sequence goes on along the minus strand of JAGCSR010000004.1, from coordinate 13,273 downwards.
AGTAATCTTACTACTTAAGAAGGGAGCGGACCGGATTTGAGGCGGATCAAGAGAAAATCAGGCGGAATATCTTTCCTTACAGCGATCATTTTTATCGCTTTCATCGTTGTCGCCGTAATGTGCATCACCCGTTTCAACAACATAATGGTCCAAAGGCAGCGCCTTACTTCCGAGAACAGTTCTCTTAAGTCCCAGGCATCCCTTCTGTCCGATAAGCTCGCCCGTATCAACGCCCAGGCAGAATACGGCAACGATGACCAGTATGTCATCAGCATTGCCCGCGGCAACCTGGACATGGTCTATCCCGGCGAGATCATCTTCCGTACCAACGGCCAGTGATCACATCTCAACTAATTTGATCTGGAATCTGTCGAAGCGGACCTTCTGCGCGTACTGGTCCGCGAAAAATATCGTCTGCCTGAAGGCGGCAAACTCCTTGGTATTCTGGGCCATCCACATGGGAACGGGAATATCGTGATCCCGGCACATGACGATGAGAGCGGACTCCAGTCTCTGCGAGAAAGGCCTGTCGTCTTCCGGCATATCCACAGTGAAAATCTCAGTCATCCTGTTGCTGACAAAGAGCCGTCCTTCCAATACCGTCATACCCGTATCTCCCGAAAATATAATAAAACCCAGCTGTTCGCTAAATATTATAACAAAAGGGATCACTTGTCAGCCTGCCACTTTTTTGCCTTATTTTTGCCTAAAAATCAGATCTCCCTTGAATACAATGAGGGTGTTTAAAGTAATAGTTCCTTACTTCATAACACCCTCCTTACAGTCACTGACTTCCCCTCGTCAGTGACTTTTTTTTGCCAATTCGGGACTGCCCCGTGTTCATGGCGGCAGCGTAAATCCTGGAAAACAGGGGCTTTTTCATATAAATAAGTGCAAATATTGATAAAAGTGTCCATTTTTTCGGTTGAATGTTCTTTGTTCAAGTTGTAAAATATCTGTATTGATTATCAGGCAAGACTTGTTAAGTCTGACCATAGGAGGCTAGTAAAATGAAGAAATGTCCCGATTGCGGAATGGTTATTGCTAACCAGGCCATCAGATGCCCCAAGTGCAAGTACACATTTACCGAAGCTGAGAACGCCGGCACAGATGCCGCCGTTACTCCTGCCGCAGCAGCAGTATCTGCAGCAGCTGCAAGCAAGACAGAGAAGGCTGTCGGCATAATGCCCATGATAGAAGTTACGGCTGCTAACGTTGATGAGCTCTACGGTCAGCTCAAGGCAGCAGTTATCAAGAGAAAGACAGAGTTCGATCATTTCATCGACTTCCTCGAGAACAGGACTTCCTGGCTTACGGCTCCCGCGGAGATCAAGGGCCCCTTGGCTTGTGAGAAGGGTCTGCTCATCAGGAGCGTTGCTGTTACAAAGCAGCTCCTCAGGATCAAAGACACGATCATGCCTCAGCTCGACGAAGAGTCAGCTATCATTATCGGTCTGTTCCACGAAGTAGGTAAGGTCGGTATCGAAGGCAAGCCTTTGTTCATCCTCGAAGAGAATAACGCATCCTCTGCTACATCAGCTCTCGGACTGTCCTTCTCTTCCCGTATCTCATCGAGCTCCTCGTCTTCTTCACAGTACACGATCAACAACAAGCTCGTTCATATGCATGTCGGCGTAAGGTCCCTCTTCCTGGTATCCCAGTATATGCTCCTGTCCGATGACGAAGCACAGGCTATCAGCTATGCGGCAGACACAGAGCTCCTCGACGGCAAGCTCTGCCCTTACACACTGCTCCTGGCAACTGCCCTCAACATGCAGACGGACATCTACGAGGATCCTGATACCGTATCAGGCTACAGCTTTACGGTAGTAAAGCCCTCATAATTAAGATCTTCATCATTTTTACTCCATTTCTTTTCCCTGCTCCAGTGGAAACACCGGGGCAGGGTTTCTTTTAAGGAAGGCTTATGACACAAGGACGGCTCAGGAAAGCAATAGAAGAATATACCGGCACGGACCCGCTGCCTATGCACATGCCCGGACACAAGAGAAATCCCGCATTCGGCAGCGATATCTTCTCCTACGATATCACCGAGATCGAAGGGTTCGATAATCTCCATAAACCCCGGGGGATATTTGCCGACGCCGAGAAAAAGACTGCCGGAGTATATGGTGCCCGAAGATCATACCTCATGGTCAACGGCGCGACCGGCGGTATCCTGTCGGTCATAATGGCCGCAGCAAAACCCGGAGGAGTCCTTGCGATCCACTCATCCTGCCATATCTCGGTATGGCATGCGGCAGAACTTGCAGGCTGCAGGGTCGTTCCGATCAGGCCCGCGATACAAGAAGGACTCCCCTTCTACGGCGCGGTTACTGCAGATGCCGTAAAACAGGTGATCATCAATACTCCCGGAGTCTGTGCCGTTATCATCACATCTCCCACATATGAAGGAGTAATGAGCAATACCGGTGAGATCTTCGATGTCACGGACAAAGCCGGGATCCCGCTCATTGTCGATGCGGCCCACGGCGCCCACCTGGGACTGTCAGACAGGTTCGCTCCCGCCCCGTCCTGCGACGCGGACATCGTGAGCCTCCATAAGACTCTCCCCGCCCCGACTCAGACCGCGGCGGTCAATCTCTTTACGGACAAGATATCCCATTCATCAGTCGAACATTATATAGATGTGTTTGAATCCTCAAGTCCCTCATATATCCTGTCGGACGGCGCGGTCTCCTGCATAGATCAGATCCGCGAAGACAAAGTCCCGTTTGATAAATGGGCCAACGCTCTGGAATCTGAGATATACGGTCCCCTGTCGTCACTTCAAAACCTCAGGCTTTACAGCGCTCCTGACCACGACATATCCAAGATCGTGATCTTATGCAACGGGATAAAGCTGTCCCGGCACTTAAGAAACGACTTCAATATCGAGTGCGAGGCGGCGTATCCCACACATCTTATCGCCATGACCGGAGCAGGTGACACCGTGGAATCTCTTGCAAGATTTAAGGAGGCTGTCCTGGCATCAGACCTGCCCGGATACGCTTCCCCTGCCGCATTTCCCGTTCTGTCCTGCCCGGACAAGGTAACTCCGGTATCGATAAGGGATGCTCTTGCGGAAGGCACTATCAAACTTCCGGTCGAACAGTGCGTCAACAGGATATCGGCAGAATATGTTTTCGGGTATCCGCCCGGAGTCCCGATCCTGATCCCGGGAGAACTGATCACCGAAGAGATCGTAAGGAGCATCGGCAAAGCTTCCGACTTCAGGATGTCCCTCACCCTGTCCGGAAGGCGCGACTGGGACAAGACCCTATGCTGTCTTGACGATTAGGCTCGTTCAAGGGTATAATTGCCCTATCAACAGATGGAGGAAACAAGAAATGAAGAGAATCACAACTATCGAGACTCGTGATCTTAAGGCTTCCGAGAAGAACGGCGGCTGCGGCGAGTGCCAGACATCCTGCCAGTCCGCTTGCAAGACATCCTGTGGTGTTGCAAACCAGCCTTGCGAGAAAGCTGAGAAGTAATCAGAAGATTAGATCATTATCATAAGGTCTCGCATAACGGGACCTTTTTTATTGCCAATTAACCATGATCCACTGCTATACATTTGACGATCTTAACATAGTATTAGACTGCTACTCGGGTTCCATCCATATGGTGGACCCCGTAGCTTTCGATATGATAAAGCAGTTCGAAAACGATACGGCGGAGAACACCATCGAATCGGCGCTCGCAAAGCACGGCATCTCACGTGAGGAAGCCGAAGAATGCATGGCCGATATCGAAGAGCTTAAAGCCAAGGGCAAGCTCTATGCCGAGGACACTTACGAGAGTATCGCGAAAACATACCGCCGCAAGAACTATACGGTCAAGGCGATCTGCCTCCACGTCGCCCACACCTGCAACCTTAACTGCTCATACTGCTTCGCGTCCCAGGGACGCTACCACGGCAAGTCCGCCATCATGACGCGCGAAGTCGCAAAGCAGGCAATAGATTTCCTGATCGCAAATTCCGGCAGTCACCATAATCTCGATGTGGACTTTTTCGGGGGCGAACCCACTCTCAACATGGATGTCGTAAAGTACACCGTGGAATATGCAAGGAGCATCGAGAAAGAACATAACAAGAATATAAGATTTACCCTTACCACCAACGGTGTCTTAATTGATGATGACCTCATCGATTTCTGCAACCGCGAGATGCATAATGTGGTCCTCTCACTTGACGGCAGGCGCGAAGTAAACGACAGGTTCAGAGTTGATATCCGCGGCAAGGGTTCCTACGATACGATCGTTCCGAAGTTCCAGAAGTTCGTAAAAGAAAGAGGCGACAAGAGCTACTACATGAGAGGCACTTTCACCCACTACAACACGGACTTCACAGAAGACATAAAGGAGATGCTGGACTTGGGTTTCCGCGAACTTTCGATGGAGCCTGTAGTGACAGACCCCTCCTCCCCTTCGGCGCTTACGGAAGAAGATCTTCCTATACTTTTCGACCAGTACGAGAAGCTTGCCCATCTCATGGTTGAACGCCATAAGAACGGCGACCCCTTCACCTTCTACCACTACATGCTCGACTTAACATGCGGTCCATGTATCTATAAAAGGATCGCCGGGTGCGGCTCAGGTACCGAGTATCTGGCTGTAACTCCCACCGGAGACCTTTATCCCTGCCACCAGTTCGTAGGCGAAGAGAAGTTTAAGATGGGAGACATATGGCAAGGAGTCCAAAAGGATGACATCCGCGAAGAGTTTGCATCCTGCAATGCTTATTCAAGACCGGAGTGTAAAGATTGCTGGGCGAAGCTCTACTGCTCCGGCGGGTGTGCTGCCAACTCCTACCATGCGCAGGGCACCATAAACTCCATCTACGAATACGGCTGCAAGGTCTTCCGCAAGAGGATAGAATGTGCTATCGCAGTCAAGCTCCTGACCATGGATGTGGACAAAGTCTCAGGCGCAGGAGCAGCTCTTCCCGAAGACGACTGCGACACATGCAAAGCTGATTACGAGTAACAAACTTCCAACATAATCCCTCATGAGTGTATAATCATCTCGTGGGGGAAACAAATATGAAAAAGATCACAACTATATCCTTGGTAACTGCAATGATCCTGGCAATGGTTGCATCCTGCGACCAGGCACAGCCTCAGGATACAACGCCATCTTCTGATACGGCTTCTACGGAAGAAAGCAGCATCATCACAACAACTGAAGCGAGCAATACCGGCTCAGATTCGGAGCCGGATGAGACACAAGAGACGAAGGAAAAAGATCCGCCGACAGCATACTGGTTCGATTCAAATTTCAATTTCAGCCACGATCCCGGTGACTATTATTATATAGACTGCGAGCAGGTCTCGATGTCCGGGTATTATGAAGCTTTGGATCAGAACAAGGATGTATATCCTGCCTTTGATGCCGTCAGCACATTGAACGCAGGCAGGATCTGCGAGGAACTTCTCTATAAGGAAGATTCCGTTCCCATGGAAGACTGTGATCTTGTATCCATGAAGAAGATAACTGTCCAAATAGCCGGAGAAGAAGGCGAAGTAGATGTGGAAGGCCGGGTACCGCAGATAAACATCAGATCCAAAGATGCGGACAAGGTCAATAAGGAGATCCTTAAGACCATTAAGAACGAAACTTTCTTATGGGGCGGAACACCGAAAACACGCTATCTTCTTATTGATCATGATGACGGATCCAAGACACTCCTTTGGTATTATTTCGTACAGGAAGAGATGATCTACAAGGCCTATACCTTTGATTCCAAGGGCCATCTCATGACGACAGATGAGATACTTAAGACCATCGGATACGGGAAAAAAGATTTCATGAAGGCCGCAACGCAAAAACTCCAAAGAGATCTTGATCTTGCTGATATCTACAATATCCACAAATATGGAGGGTGCACCTCGGCTTACACCATGAAACGCTTTAAAGAAGATCCTGAGCTCTTTATAAATGAGTCGGGACAGGTAATACTTATCCTCAGGTACGATTTTGATCCCTGGGTAGGCGACGGATGGTTTGGTCTCCTCTACCCCTGTGAATTTCAGATCGAAAAGCAGGATAAGATCAATTCATGCCAAGAATCGCTGGACATACTGAACAATTTAGATGGATATACGGATCTGGACTTTGATGTATCTTCCTGCATCCTGAACAACGACCTTGCTTTCGTCCATGATGTTGAAGATGATGAAGCAAATGAAGATGCAGATGAAGATGAAGAGGACACTATATTTACTTTTGTGTCATCAACAAACATTAAAGACTTTGACACAAAAACAGTTCCCGGTTATATAGACAGTAATCACCTGTGTTTTTTCGACAAAGACGGTCATACGGGATTTATGGCATGCTCTACGCTCTATTCCAAATTGCTTTACTGTAAAGTAGGCCTGCCTGAAGCCATAAGCGATAAAGGATCCTACAGATATGAGGTCTATAAAGACGGTAAGGTCGTTGGCAAGGGAACCATAACCGAGGACGGGGATCACAGTTACCAGAGCCTGTCGTTCTGCTGCGAACCCGTAAAAGACGGTCCCTGCTGCGTCGTCGTATATGAGAGGGATAAGTATGATGAAGGTTCGGTGCTTGCTGCAGGCTGGTATGAACTTCAAAGCTTAGAGTGGTAGAAATACAGTAAGCAAAAAGTCCGGCAGCCGAGTTCGCTCTCAGCTGCCGGACTATTTATTGCAGTTATCTGTTTTACTCGAGTTCGAAGGCACCCGTATAGAGCTGATAGTATGTGCCCTTCTCGGCGAGAAGCTTCTCGTGGCTGCCTCTCTCGATGATGCGGCCGTGATCCAATACCATGATGACATCCGAATCCATAACGGTGGACAGACGGTGAGCGATAACGAAGACCGTTCTGTCTTCCATGAGCTTATCCATGCCGCGCTGAACGATCTTCTCGGTACGGGTATCGATGGAAGACGTAGCCTCGTCCAAGATCATGACCGGCGGATCTGCTACAGCCGCACGGGCTATCGCTATGAGCTGGCGCTGGCCCTGTGACAGGTTGGAACCGTTGTTGGTAAGAGGCGTGTTGTAGCCCTCAGGGAGACGCTCGATAAAGTCATCGGCACCTGCAAGGCGGGCCGCGTCACGGCACTCCTCATCCGTAGCATCCAGACGTCCGTAACGGATATTGTCCATAACAGTGCCAGTGAAGAGGTTAGTATCCTGAAGAACAAGACCCAGAGATCGCCTTAAGTCCTTCTTCTTGATCTTGTTGACATTGATACCGTCGTAACGGATCTTGCCGTCGGCAATGTCATAGAAGCGGTTGATGAGGTTCGTGATGGTAGTCTTGCCGGCACCGGTTGCGCCGACGAATGCGACTTTCTGTCCGGGCTCCGCGAAGACGGATACATCGTAAAGAACCTGCTTGCCCTCGACATATTCAAAGTCGACATCGGTAAGCACAACGTCTCCTTCGACGGGTACGAAAGTAACCGTTCCTTCAGCCTGATGTGGATGTCTCCATGCCCATACGCCGTCAGAATCGGAAGTCTCGACATACTCACCTGCTTCGTTCTTCTTGGCCTTGGTGAGGGTTACATATCCTTCATCAGCCTCAGCAGGTTCATCTACCAGAGCAAAGATCCTCTTGGCACCTGCGCCTGCCATAACAACAGCATTGACCTGCATGGTGAGCTGGTTGATCTGACCCATGAACTGCTTGGCCATGTTGAGGAACGGAACAAGGATAGAAATATCCAGAGCCATTCTGGAGAATGAGATGTTCGGTACATGTGTTAAGAGCAGGATGCCTCCGACAGTTGCCAGGAGAACATAGAGGATGTTGCCGATGTTGTTGACGATAGGTCCCAATATGTTCGCGTAAGCGTTTGCCTTGGAACTGTCTAAGCACAGCTCGTCGTTGAGCTTGTTGAACTCTTCTATACCCTTCTGTTCGTGGTTGAAGACCTTGACGACCTTCTGGCCGTTCATCATCTCCTGAACATATCCTTCGGTTGCTGCAACTGCCTGCTGCTGCCTTACGAAGTACTTGGCAGAGCCCCCGCCGATCTTACCGCTGACTACGGCCATCGCTACGACGCCGGCAACAAGGACCAGGGTCAGCCAGATGGAATAGTAGTTCATTATGCAGAATACGGTAACGAGCGTAACCGCAGCCTGCAGGAGCGAAGGCAGGGCCATGGACACGAGCTGCCTCAACGTATCGATATCGTTGGTGTAGTGGCTCATGATGTAGCCGTGCTTATGTGTGTCGAAGTACCTGATGGGAAGGCGCTGCATCGTTGAGAACATGTCGCGTCTGAAGTTATGGAGGAACTTCTGTGTCATGTATGCAAGAAGCTGTGACTGCAGGACTGACAGGGACAATGCCAGGATGTAAAGACCAACCAGTATCGTAAGATATCCGATGATCTTGGGCGCGGCCGAATCCCAGTCCCCTGCTTCCCAGTATTGCTCGATAACGGCAATAACCTTCTGGATAAAGGTGGAAGGGATAGCATTGACTATGGCATTCGTAAGTATGCAGACGATGATGACAGGCGTTAAGACAGGGAAGTACTTGAAGTACATCTTCAGCGCTCTTCCGATGCTGCCTGATGCTTCCTTGAGATCTTTGGGCGAAGCTCCGCCGCGGCGTCCGCGATTACTGCTCATTCTCATCCCCTCCTCTCGTCTGTTGTTCGTATATCTCGCGATAGATATCGCTCGATTCAAGAAGCTCATCGTGCTTGCCCGATGCCACAAGGCGTCCGCCGTCCATGATAAGGATCAGATCGGAATCCATAACGGAAGCAACACGCTGAGCGATTATTATCTTCGTGGTCTCGGGGATAAACTCCTTGAACCCTTTTCGGATAAGAGCGTCGGTATGTGTATCGACTGCGGAAGTCGAATCGTCGAGGATCAGGATCTTCGGTGCCTTCAGGAGCGCCCTTGCGATACAGAGCCTCTGCTTCTGGCCGCCGGAAACGTTGGTTCCTCCCTGCTCGATATGTGTATCGTAGCCGTCGGGGAATGAGTTGATGAATTCATCTGCGCATGCAAGCCTTGCGGCATCATGTATCTGCTCGTCCGTAGCATTCTCGTTGCCCCACATCAGGTTCTCCTTGATGGTGCCGGAGAACAGCTCGTTCTTCTGGAGAACTACCGAGACATTATCTCTTAAGAACTTGAGATCATAGTCCGTAACGGAACGCCCGCCAACAAGGACCTCACCTTCCGTAACATCGTACAGCCTCGGGATCAGCTGGATCAGGGTCGTCTTGCCCGAACCCGTTCCTCCAAGGACACCGACCGTCATGCCGGATTCTATCTTGATGTTGATATCGTGGAGGGAATCGCGCTTTGCGGCGGCTGAATATCTGAAGGAGACATCGCGGAACTCAATGGATCCGTCAGTCATCTCGGTAACGGGTTCTGCCGGATTCGTGATAGTCGGATCTTCCCTCAAAACTTCCGCGATCCTCTTGATGGACTCGACGGACATGGTGAGCATGATGTAGATCATGTTGATCATCATAAGGGACATCAGGATCTGGAAACCATAGGTGATCATGGCGGAGATCTGACCGACATCGATCTCGACGCCGCGGCTCTTGATTATCATCTGAGAACCGACGAACAGAACGAAAGTCAGATTGAAGTAAAGGCACATCTGCATGATGGGACCGTTAAGACCTACGATCCTCTCAGCCTTGGTAAAATCGCGCCTGATATCATCGGAAGCAGTATTGAACTTGCCGGTCTCGTGATCTTCACGGGCAAAACCCTTGACTACACGCATACCGCGGACATTCTCTTCAATGGACTCATTGAGCTTGTCGTACTTACGGAACACCGACCTGAACGCAGGCATCGCAAGACGCCCGATCATGAACAGGCCGAAGCCCAGAACCGGGATTATTACCAGGAACGTAGTCGCGAGACGTCCGCCCATGATGATACCCATAGCAATTGCAAATATGAACATCATGGGAGCTCTTACGGCGATCCTTATCATCATCATGTAGGAATTCTGGACATTGGTAATGTCGGTTGTCATCCTCGTAACAAGCGATGAGGATGAGAATTTATCGATATTGGCAAAAGAGAAATCCTGGATCCTCACATACATATCGTGGCGTAGGTTCCTTGCAAGGCCTGCGGAAGCATAAGCCGAATGCCTGCCGGCCAGAACACCGAAAGCCAATGACGCCAGCGCCGCCAGCACCATCAGTATTCCGGTGGATAATATCCCGCCGAGGTTCTCGCCCGCCTTGATCCTGTTAACGAGATAAGACGTGATGAACGGGATCAACACCTCCATCACGACTTCGCCGATTATGAATATGAGACAAAGTATCGTGGGTTTCTTGAACTCCCTGACACTCTTCAATATAGTCTTTATGTTCTTAAGCATACTGCCAACTGTATTCCTAACTTATCCAAAATCATTATCTTACGCCGTATTTTATCATTGTAACGGGTGTTAAAACAACTATATAATAAATAAATGCGCATCGAAAAAATAATAGCAGCAAGTCTTATCATCATATTTGCGGCAGTACCGCAAGCCTTCGGCACACCTGTCCGGGCCGCCAATCCCGCACCACAGGATCAGGAGACGGAAGGCGCAGGCATCGCCGTAACCGAGTTAAAGATGAAGATCCCCAAATTCCCGTCCGGCTTTCAGGACAGGGTCTTCCTTTCCGAAGAAGATGCGCAGGAAGCAGCTGCCGAATATACCTACAACAAATACAAGGATGTGCCCGGAGATCATTCCCTCACTGTCTCATCAGGCATTACCGTATCTCTTTCCGCGAAGATCAGGCCATATATCCACACACTGGATCCTCTGGTATGGACTTCGGACAATGAGGATGTGGCAACCGTAACCTCTGAAGGCAGTCTCACCGCATTGTCCCCTGGAACTGCCGTGATATCCGTATCCGATATCAACGGCCAAAGATCTGACACCCTTATGCTGACTGTCCTGTCCGGCACCGAAAAGGACCTGGAGACTTTCGATTCCGTTCCCGGCTTCGCTTTGGCAAGGCAGGGGATATGTGCCAACCTCGGAGCTTTCCCCTCAAGGGAAGATCTCATAGTATGCCTCTGGCACCTTAAGGGCAGCCCATCCTACAAGCCGACCTATACCGACGTTTACAATGCAAGATATATGTCATACGATATGGGACTTTTCCCGGAAGAAAAAGAACTCTCCCTGACATTGACCCGGGGCGACCTTGCATATGCTCTTTGGAAGTTTACGGCAAGCCCGGAGCCCCGCCCGAACAGTGTGTTCGCAAACATTAAGGATGTCCCCGAGCAGCTGAGCGATATTGACACATCCGATCCGACGTACGATGCCGCGATGTGGGCAGTGCAGGAAAGGCTTATCAAGCCCTACAAAGGGGATTCTTTCGCGCCCGAATATACGGTAACAAAAGAATTCTTTACGGAAACGCTCTATAAATACGCCGTCAGATATTCACACATTACCAATATCAACAACAGGAACATTTTCGATAAGAACAAGGATTCCAGGAAACTGAAGGACAATGGCACCTGGAAGAAGATCACCGGCGCCAAGCTCGAAGACACCAAAGTGTACGAATTGGCAATGGAGTATGTCATGGCCAACCAGGACAAACATAAATACAAATACAAATACGGATCCAACAATATAACAGGCGGTGAAGTCGACTGCTCGGCTTTCGTGACACATATCTATAAGACGCTCCTTGAGACCGTAACATACAGTGAGAAAAGTTCTTCAGGAGCTTACAAAGATCCGGATGCCAAGACGAAGACTCCGTACATGGTCTATAACGGCTATAAGAACTGGAGCAAGTACCGCGGAACCTTCGAGTACTACCGCACATCCACCAAGCCCCTTAAGTCCGGGATCTACGAGATGGTATCAGAGAACGATTACCAGTATGTTTTCGTTGACAAATACGGGATCGCGGACCTCCAGCACATGACGGTCGCCAGATGGGGCGCGTACCTTTCCTCTCTCGGTGTCACGGCTTCGGGCGTAATGAAGGTGAAGACAAACGAGAACATAACGGGAGACTCCTGGAAGTGGCTTGCCGAGGGAAACTATCACATAGGGGATATCGTGACCTTCGGGGATAAGATGAAGCGGACCGCCAACGGCAACCCGTATCTGTATTCCGACGACAACTACAAGCATATGGCGATATTCGCAGGATACTACGACATCAACGACGACGGAATCCGTGAAGCCCTCATCTTCCACAGTTCATCCAAGATCCCGGGTTCCTACGACGGCTTCGACAGCAATTTCTCGGGAGTCATGCTGTCGGACATCACTACATTTACCAGACTCTACAATGAGAAAGAATGCAACGTCCAGATCTACAGGATTCTCAAGGATGTGAATGTCATCGACCCTACCCCCACTCCCACTCCGATCCCTACCCCGGAACCGGAGACTTAAGTCTTTATTGCAATCGGCTGTGATTGTTGCGACAATATACTTTGTAAAGAACCTTCCGGGAGGTACATCACATGGATAACGTAAAGATCGCCCTGTTCATTGCAGACGGCACCGAAGAGACTGAAGCTATAACGACACTGGATATACTCAGACGCGCCAGGCTCGACACGGACCTCATCTCCATCTCGGATTATCTTGAGGTCGTAACTTCCCACAACGTAAAGATCACTGCCGACAAAACATACCGTGATATCGACATAAACGACTACGACATGATCGTCCTTCCCGGCGGTCTCCGCGGCACCGCAAACTTCAAAGCCTCCGAGGCTTTGGCAGGCTGGATCCGTGACTTCGCAGCCAAGGGCAAGGGACTTGCCGCTATCTGCGCCGCGCCGTCCGTATTCTCGGGTCTCGGTCTCCTTAACGGAATAGACGCCACCGCAAACCCGGGCTTCCAGGAAGTCATAGCCAATGACGGCGCGATCCTCCACGCCGACGATAAAGCAGTAACCTGCGGCAACATCATCACAAGCCAGGCCATGGGCACATCAGTACCCTTCGCTTTGGAGATCGTCGCGATGTACTCGGGACGTGAAGCCGCCGACAAGCTCAAAGCCGACATAGTATATTGATCCTGATGAAGCCCTGACTGGCGTTTTTCTATCAAATTTGCAATCCGGCACTTTTGATAGAAAAAAACAGCTGATCTTTTCTATCAAATGCACTAGTCAAGCGAATGTAGACACCCAAACAAGAAATATATACCTTCAATTGGAACTGTAGATAGCTTTGAACTCTTTTGGAGTCAGATAATTTAAAGAGTAGGCAGGTCTTCTCTCGTTGAAGAACACGATGTAG
>JAGCSR010000044.1 GCA_017964005.1 Clostridiales bacterium | reverse complement strand
GTCGTATTTATAGAGGAATGTAACCATCTGACGTCTGAGGCAATCTCCGTCGGGCTTGAAGGTACCGTCAGAATAGCCTGCAAGGATCTTCATCTCAGATGCCCAAAGAGTTGCCTTATAGAAGTAATCCTTCTGCTTTACATCCTTGAACGGATTCTTCGTCGTCTTAGGTTTGGGTTGTCCTGCCAGTCTCCAAAGGAATGTTACTGCGTGCTTCCTTGCGCATACGATCTGAGGTCCGAAGGTACCGTCCTTGTATCCTTCAACGATATGGTTCTCATTACCCCAGATACATGCCTTATAGAAGTAATCTGTCTTCTTGACATCCTTGAACTTACAGGTCTTCGCCTTAGGATCCGGCTCACCCATGAGTCTCCAGATAAATGTAACCATCTGAGCGCGTGTGCACATATTTGCGGGCTTGAAGGTCGTCTGTTTGTCATAACCTTTTACGACACCCTTGCCGGTAAGGTAATTGGTAGGTGCATACCAGAAATCTTTAGCCTTGGTAACATCCTTATAAAGCACCGTAACTTTGCACTCAGCGCTCTGACCGGATTCAGATGCTGTTATCGTTACAGTTCCTGCCATCTTGCCTGTTACCTTACCGTTGGCATCGACGGCAGCAACCTTTTTGTCAGAAGACTTCCAGGCAACGTTCCCCGAAGCCCCTTTCAGAGTATTCTTCAATTCAATAGCATCGCCGCATACAATAGTAACTTCATCATTGGCAAAAGACATTGAAGACGGGGGATTATCGGCAGGAGCGCCCAGCAAAAAAGGTGAACTTACATAATCCGTTTCGTGTATTCCGTTAACATCCTCAGCCATAATGTATACAAAATAGTCTTTGTTCCAGCCTGCGATATTGAGATTTGACGGCAGCGTAAAAGATCCAGTACCGATAGTGGCAAGGTCACCTGACAGAGCACCATAATATAAGATGTTGGCAGCATTCTTGTTCCCTGCGGAATATTCCTTATCCAATATAAGGACGCTTACCTGAGTAGCGTTCGCAGCATCAGCGCCTGCGATCTCATAAGGTATAACGATGTCATTTCCCGATCTGTAGCAAGGTTTATCAATGAACAACCCGACAAAAAGGGAATTATCTATAACTGTCAGTTTATAATCGGAACCTGAAACATCGCTCTTAAGAACGCAGGAAGAAAAAAGTACATCATCAAGATCGATATTGAGAGCAGGTGCTACACCGATACTGCTCGGAACATCCATTGCATCCAATATACCTTCGTTAGTGACAACTCCAGCACCGCCATATTTGCTTTCAGCTCGAAGCCACCACATCCCGCTTGATTTGACATGGTTTATTACAGGATTCGAAGCAAAATCGGTAGTGGGGCCATCTTGACTGATCGCGGTCCATCCGCAATCCTCAAAATATCCGTAATTCGGATTACAGATCTCATCTATATCCAGAAGAAATACCTTGTCATCGATATTTACGGGATCTTCGAAATTATATTCCCCGTATGAATCAGAATAGCTCCTGCTGCCGCCTTTATAGCTTTCAGCGATAGCATCACTCTCGCCTTTGGAGAATGCCGCGGTGATGAATTCACCGTTAAGAATTGTCCTGATATTACTGTCTTTCCATTTGTTAGTCCATATCTCTATCGGGTCAGCGAAAGAAGAATCAAAATTAGTGCTGAAAAGGATGCTGTCGCTGTCAAGGAACATTGAATTCATACCACGGCAATAATCTGTAGTATTCGGAGACAACACGCGGAACTTTATGGGATTTCCGCCATATTTACCGAAATATACATAATCCCCGTGCCATGCCACGGCAGCACTTGCAGGTTTTGTCGGTGCTGCGATCTGTGCTGTTCCCAAAGCTATATTCTGCTGTGTCTTTGTCCAACCTTCATCAGCCTTAAGTCCTGTGCTGCCTGCAATTACCGGGATCACGGAAACTGCAACAGCCGCAGTCAATAAAGCCGCTACGCTCTTACTGATAATCCTTCTCTTCATGATATTTCCTCCTCAAATATACGGACCGAAAATTCGCCCCTGATATGCGTAGGATAACAAAGATAAAGACCCGTGTAAAGAGAACAAAAACAAGGGGCCGATCCATGACGGATCAGCCCTGATCGTTAAGGAAAAATATTCTGAAATGTTCAGTAAGCTCTCAGGAACTCATCGATCGCATGAGCTGCAGTCTTTCCCGCTCCCATTGCGGAGATAACTGTTGCAGCACCGGTTACGGCATCTCCGCCGGCATATACACCGCCTCTGGATGTAAGACCCGACTCATTAACAACGATACCGCCCTTGGAATTGACTTCCAGTCCGGGACTTATATGCTTGACCAGAGGATTGGCGGATGTACCGATAGCAATGATGACAGCATCACACTGAGATGAATATTCGGATCCTTCGATAGGAACAGGTCTTCTCCTTCCGCGGCTGTCCGGCTCACCCAGTTCCATCTTGATGCATCTGATGCCGGTGACAAAACCGTTCTTAGGGTCTCTGGGATCCTCTTTATTGTAGTAGCCGGTGATCTCAACAGGATTCTCAAGGAATCTGAATTCGATACCTTCTTCCTTGGCATGTCTGACCTCTTCTTTGCGCGCAGGAAGTTCTTCCTCGGACCGCCTGTACACAACAGACACCTTGGCGGCACCGAGTCTCAGAGCAGTCCTTGCCGCGTCCATCGCCACATTTCCGCCGCCTACGACAACGACGTTACCGCCCTTCATTATGGGTGTGGAAGTATTCTCGGAATAGGCTTTCATGAGATTGCTCCTGGTAAGGAATTCATTAGCCGAATATACGCCCTTATAGGATTCTCCGGGAATATTCATAAAGTTCGGCAGTCCTGCGCCGGACCCTACGAATATGGCTTTAAATCCCATATCGAAAAGTTCATCTACGACAAGAGTCTTTCCAATGACGACATTGGTCTGGATATCAACACCCATGGCCTTTAAGTTCTCTACTTCCCTTGCAACGATCTTCTTGGGAAGCCTGAACTCGGGGATACCGTAAACCAGAACACCGCCTGCGATATGAAGCGCTTCATATACAGTAACTTTATATCCCATTCCTGAAAGTTCAACGGCACTTGCAAGGCCGGAAGGACCTGATCCTATAACTGCTACCATATGGCCTGAACATTCTT